>CAYJJU010000010.1:0-96377 GCA_964370635.1 uncultured Eubacteriales bacterium
GTACATCACTTTGTGGCATGGTAAAGCTTGCGCCCATGCTTTGGAGGTTTGTGCAACTGAGAAACATATAGTATGCAAAATAATCTCCTATTTCTGCAAGTACATCACTTTGTGGCATGGTAAAGCTTGCACCCATGCTTTGGAGGTTTGTGCAACCATGAAACATAGAGTATGCAAAATAATCTCCGATGCTCGTCAGTGCAACACTTTGAGGCATATTGAAGTTTGCGCCCATGCTTTGGAGGTTTGTGCAACCGCGAAACATATTGTATGCAAAATAATCTTCGATGCTTGCAACACTCTCCCAACCGGAAGAAAAGCCAGAGCCGATGCTTGTTAAGTTTGTGCAACCAGCAAAAGCGTCTGCCCATTCGTAGTGTACCTGCGGTGTGCTACTTGTTATTTGCGCCTGTGTGCGTGTCATCAGGGGGGTGAAACCTGAAAGGATGGCAACCACTTTTTGCTTATTATCGCTATTGTTTGCACTACCGTAGCTGGGTGCGCTGTCAAAACCAAATGCCGCCAGCCACGCATCGTTGTTGGCGGTGCCGTTTGCGTTGCTTGCGTTGTTGGTGATGGTAATGGTATAGGTACCGGCAGCGGGGTAGGTGTGAGGGATACCGGCGGAAATAACGGTGTTTTGCGGTTTGGTATCATCGCTGCCGCTGTTTTCGGCAATTTGAGAATCTGTATTGTCTCCCCAATCAATGCTCCAGTTATAAGGTTTTCCATAGCTGGGAGCAGTTGAATCTGTCCCCGAGCCACCGGAGAGAGGGATACTGAATGTTGGGTCACTGTCTGTAACAGTTACTTGAAAGCTAAAACTTTCTGCGCCGGTGCCCACCGTTGCTTGCGGTGCATGCACCACTTCACCCACTTTTACAAGTTGGTTTGGCAAAGTAGCCGTATCTTCAAGCGTGTAGCCCTCGGCAAGTGTTGGCTCGTAGTAAAATTCGCCTGCCTGTGCTGTGGAAAATGCCGTTTCGATAGCCGGGAACACACGCACCCACGACGTCACAGGCACTTGGCCGCCTTCTGCACCGTCCACCGTGGCGGACACGTCATTGGGGAACGTGGCTATAATTTCTTGCTCGGTTTGTGTATCACCCATGCTAAGCTCTATCGTATCCGGCTCCGCAAAAGCTGAGATTATTTTTGAGATAGGCGCCTCAGGTGAATTGCTGTTCTCGGCAAGTGCAGAAAATGGCAAAAACACCACCACCATGCACAGGGCAAGCACACCCGATAAAATTCTTCTAGACTGCTTTCCTTTTTTCATTATTCCCTCCACCAAACTTTCGATTGTATTGTTTTAGACATAGCTAAATATAGTAAATTATAACATAATTCCACGCAAATAGTCAAACAAGAATATCTTAAGTAAAATGCAAAATCCGAACCCATCTCCAATTTGGAAGATATGGTTCGGATTATGTGAGTTTGGAAGGTGTAACAGATTTGGATATCATTTTATTTTATGATACGATATCATATTTTTTGGGAACAGTACTATCGATTTGAAGTATGCCGAGCATTCTTCTTGCGGGGCCTATTGGTTTATTTGTTCCGCTTTCCCAAGCTTCAACGGTTTTAATTGATACACCCATCACATTTGCAAAAGTGTTTTGGGTCATATTCAGTGAGTTGCGTATGCTTTTTATTTCAGCGGGGGCAAATTGCTTTACGGGATTAACGGTGCAAACAACTGTTTTAGCCGTTAATTTTCCTTCTTCGTATAGTACAGCTTCCTTTAAACCTTGCTCAATACTCTTAAATAAATCACTCATGTTCAAGACCTCCCTGTCTTTTGTTCTAAATTTTGAATTAAAATTCGGATTAAATTGCGTTCTTTTTTACTGAGGTTATCTTTTTTGTTTTTCGAGTATGCGGTGATAAGATAAATTTTTTCGTAAAAGGCAAAATCAACATAACATACTCGTGCAGAGCCACTTTTTCCAGTCCCCTCAAAGGCAACTCTTATCTTCCTCAAACCGCCTGTTCCGCGTATTAAATCGCCTTTTGTCGGATTGATGGTCAATTCTTCCTGTAAAGATTTCAGTTCCTCATCCCCTAAATTCAAGGAGCGCCATTCTTTTTCAAACTCGGGGAGTAATACAAATTCTCGTGTCATTTAGTGTTCCCTCATCTTTCACATATATCATACCCTATATAATAGGGTATGTCAAGTGGGGAATAGTGTGTGAAAATAAAAGGGTTTTTGTATGGGAAAAATATATTTTTGCTGTCTAATACAAAAAATCGATGCTTTTCTTTAAAAACACCGATGAATAGTAGCTTCATATAAAAAATCACCCTAACAGATTAGACAAATATGTTCTAATCTGTTAGGGTGATTCAATTTGGTGCGGCAAATGGGACTTGAACCCATACGTCGAAGACACACGCCCCTCAAACGTGCCTGTCTGCCTATTCCAGCACTGCCGCAAATTTAACTTCGTAATTATATCACTTGTGTATAATTTTGTCAAGCTTGAGTATAGCTAAATTATGTGGTATAATTCATACATTATTTTGAAAGAGGATTTTTATGCCAGAGATAATTTTTATTGAAAATATATCGCCAGTAAGCGACCCAAATGTTGCCATGAATTTAGCCGAAAAAATGAATAATCAGGGAAAAAGAACTAAGGTTTATTTCCATAACGACAAGGATAATCCGATAAATTTTTACCGTGCCGCATACTTTACAAGCTCGACTTATAGACGTACTATTTTAAACTTTACCATATACTCGGGCGAGCTTATTGACAACACGATTTTGCTTTCGGATATGCGTATTGTAAGGTTTGAAGATAAAGGCAAGGAGCTTTTTGTAAATCCGATTTTAGGGGTTTTAAAAGGTCGAGATTTTACCGCATTAGGTGGAAATGTTTTGCCGCTTGATGACTATATAAATGTGTATAAATCGGCGTTTTATGAGTTTTCTAAGGGAGATTTTAAAGATGTGGATTTCATTATTTTTGACGATAGTTTTGTCAAAAGGCGATTAAATGATTTTATGAATATGTATAATTTATCGCCCGAAAAATCTGTCAATTACATTAACGACATCTTGCAAAATGTGAAAAAAATTCACACAGTGGTTTTGTGTGATGATTTAAGCTGTGAAGAAGATATAAGTATTTTTAAAAATTTAAATTGTTCCTATAAAAAACTTGGTGAGTTATTGCCATAAACTTTAAAATTTGATATAATTAAAAAATAATACGCTATAAAAGGAGAAGTTAAAAATGTCAAAAATTAGAACAAGATTTGCGCCGAGTCCTACGGGTTTTATGCATGTTGGAAACCTTAGAACTGCGCTTTATGAATACCTAGTTGCGAAGTCAAAAGGTGGAGATTTTATACTTAGAATAGAGGACACCGACAGGGAACGCCTTGTAGAAGGCGCAGTAGATGTCATATATGACACTTTGAAAAAAGTGGGACTAAATCATGACGAGGGACCTGACATAGGCGGTGAGTTTGGACCCTATGTTCAAAGTGAGAGAAAAG
Source organism: uncultured Eubacteriales bacterium (assembly GCA_964370635.1). GTDB lineage: Bacteria > Bacillota > Clostridia > Oscillospirales > Acutalibacteraceae > SIG603. Next base: position 3,517 of record CAYJJU010000010.1, read on the forward strand.
ATTTATATTTACCATATGCAAAAAAACTTGTCGAAAATAAAAAAGCTTACTACTGTTTTTGCACAAAAGAAAGGCTTGATTCTACTCAAACAGAGGGTGAATTTTCGGGATATGACAGACATTGCCGTGACTTAAGCGATGAGGAAGTCGCCAAAAACTTGGCGGCAAATATCCCTTATGTAATAAGGCAAAAAATGCCTCTTGAGGGCTCGACTACATTTATAGACGAAGTTTATGGAGAGATTAGCATTGAAAATAAAGAGATAGAAGACCAAATTTTGGTAAAGTCAGACGGTTATCCGACCTATAATTTTGCAAACGTAATTGATGACCATTTGATGAATATTACTCACGTTGTAAGGGGCTCTGAGTACCTTACTTCAACGCCAAAATACTCCATGCTTTATGAGGCTTTTGGCTGGGAAATTCCTACTTACGTCCACCTGCCTTTAATAATGGGTAAAAACGAAGACGGCAGTGTTTCAAAACTTTCTAAAAGACATGGCTCAACAAGTTTTGAGGGCTTGCTTGAGGATGGATATCTTTCGGAAGTTATAATAAATTACATCGCTTTACTTGGCTGGGCGCCAAAAGACAACACAGAAATTTTTTCTTTAGAAGAACTGCAAAAAGCGTTTTCGGTAGACGGGATAAGTAAATCTCCTGCCGTGTTTGATTATGACAAACTCTTGTGGTTTAACGCCGAATACATCAGGAACATGACAAATGAAGAATTTAGAAAAACTGCAATGCCATACTATAAAGAAGTGTTTGGTGACAGAGAAGTGCCGTTAAATGTCATAGATGACATTTTAAAACCTAGGGTGACAAAATTTAACCAAATCCCGACAGTTTTATCATTTTTTAAAGAGCTACCTGAATATGATAAAGAGCTTTTTGTCAATAAAAAAAGCAAGGCAAATCTTGAAAATGCGCCGACAATGCTTAAAGAGGCGATAGAAACTTTATCTGCTCTTGAAAATTGGGAAATAACAAAAATACACGAGGTATTAATCGAGCTTGCGGGCAGACTTGAAGTGAAAAACGGCACGCTTTTATGGCCTGTAAGAATAGCGGCGGCAGGTGTTACAGTAACACCCGGTGGAGCCATGGAAATTCTTGCAATTTTAGGAAAAGAAGAGGCGCTTAGAAGACTTAATATAGGGCTTGAGAAAATAGTGGAGAGTTGAGAGTTGAAAATTGAAAATTTTTCAAAAGATTATAAAGTAAAAAAACTTTGTGAGAGCGATATAGACAAAGTCTTATTTCTCTATAGTCAAAATAAAATGTATTTTAAATATCATCCGCCAATGCCGACAAAAGAAAGTGTCATAGATGACATTTTTGCTCTGCCACCAAACAAAAGCTTTGAAGATAAATTTTATTTGGGTTATTTTAATGGCGAAAATTTAATGGCTGTCGTGGACCTTATAAAAGACTATCCTAATGAAAAAACCGCATTTATAGGGCTTTTTATGCTTGATGCAAAGTGTCAAGGCAAGGGAATTGGCACAAAACTTATAAGGGAGTGTTTTGCGTATTTGAAACTTTGCGGTTTTGAAAAAGTTTCACTTGGATATGTAAAACAAAATCCACAGGCAAAAGCGTTTTGGAATAGATTTGGCTTTTTAATGGCAAATGAAAAAGTTGTTGATGGCTGTGATATTGTAGTTTTGGAAAAACAAATTTAAAGGAGTTTTATGGAAAGTAAAGTTACATACAAAAACCAAAAATTTTTAATGCGAACCACAAAACTTTCAGACAAGGACGATTATTATGCCGCAATGAATAATCTTGATGAAGAAGTGGCATATCTCACAGATTCTCAGGTGAGCTATGAAAAAGAAGTTGTGGACAAGTATTTTATAAATAATCTTACGGATAAGTCAAGGTATGATTTTTTGATTTTTGAGGACGATGAAATCCTTGGCGAAGTCGTGCTTAACGAAATAGACGAGGAGTTAAAATCTGCACATTTTAGAATATGTGTTTTTTCATCAAAGAATTTTAACAGAGGTATTGGCAGTTTTGCCATGGAGAATATTTTAGATTTTGCCTTTAATAAAATCAAGCTTCACAAAGTGGCGCTAGAGGTGTTTTCGTTTAATCCCAGAGCCATAAAAGTTTACGAAAATCACGGCTTTAAAAGAGAGGGCGTACTAAGAGATGCAGTCATGGATAAAGATAAATATGCCGACATAATCTGTATGGGGATTTTAGAAGATGAATATAGCGAAAAAACTGCTAAATTAGGGTGAAATTATTGATATAGCACTTGTGTTTGCTGTGATAAAGTGGTAAATAAAGCGACGACATGAAATTCATGTCGTCGTTTCATTATATCAGATAGTAGGCAAGGGCTATAACCCCGATTTGCAGTATTATTATGCATGGCACTCCAAATCTAAATGAGTTCACCCTTGTTTTGTGGCGGAAAACATATATTCCAAAAAGACCGCCTATGCTTCCTCCGATTAAACAAAGGGATAAAAGGCGTCGCTCGGATATTCTGTACTTGCCCTTTACGGCCTTTCTTTTATCTATGCCGAAGGCTATAAAGGTGAGAAGGCTTAATACGGACAAATAGATTATAATATACATAAAGACCTCAAACTTATTCATTATAGAAACGGGCTGTCGCTTATGATTTTCATCATTTACGACAGCCCTTAGTTTTATGAGCTAAATATTATCTGCCAAAATTTAAGTCGAATTCAAGTGTTAGCTTGTCGCCGTTTACTTGATATTTTTCTTTTAGTGGCACGCCGCAACTTGCAGAGCCTATGCCCGACATGTATGCGTCAAGGCAAAGCACGGTAAATCCGCTGGGCTCGATTTCAAAGTTGTGCATTTTTGTTGTAAGCTCCTCTTGTGTAAAGGGTGATGCGCTGAAAGTGAAGCTTTCTCCTGTTGCGCTGACCTTATATCCTGCAGGATTTATGACAGAGGCGCTAGTTGTGCCCCAGTGGCTTCCGTTTTCTTGAGGTTTGATATAGTCTTCGTGCATGTCCCAAACATTCGAGATGAATTCGCCGTAATACGAGGCTCTTCTCTTGTCGATATAGCTCTCATATGGGCCGTACCCTTTATAACTTACATCGCTAAACTCTTGTGGCAAGAACATGCGAAGTCCAAATCTTGGAAGATGTGGAAGCACGGTGTCTCTTTTTGCGTCCATTTTAACATTTACGCTACCGTCGTTGTAAATGGTCCAAACGGCATCAATCTCTAAGAATTTTTGTCTTGATGCGGCGCTTACAGACATTTTTACATCTAGCGTGACGCAGTCCTCACTTTGTGTGACATTTGTCGTGTAGACCCTTGATGTGGCACGGTCGTAGCGTGCTTCTTCCCACTCTTTTCTGATGTTTCTATCGTTGTCTGTCGGTGCTCTCCAAACATTTATTTCCATGGGCATGTCGAGTACAGTCACGTTGTCTTTTACCATGCTGTCAAAAGTGCCTGTGAATTTATTGAATAAATATCTGAAATGTTCGCCATAAAGCTCGACTTTTGTGTCGCACTCGCTTACATCAATTTTTAATGCACTCTTTCTCTCTATAGGCTTAGCTTGTGATTTTTCTATAAGGATTTGGTCAAATCCTAATTCATATCCCTCGCATAGGAAAGGAGCATCATTCTTTTGGCGGTAAATTATGCGCAGATAAATATCGCCTTTTTCCGCTACAGAATAATCAAGTGTTATTGCTTTTTCGCCTTTTGCAGGGATGTCTAAATCGGTAATTTCGCCTGTTTTAACGACACAGCCGTCTACAGAAACTTCAAAATCGGCGGTTATATAGTCGTTAAGATTTACAAAGTCCATTTTGTTTGAAAGTATGACTTTGCCGTCTTCTAGCCTTGCCCTTGCAGGCCTTGCTACGTTTTTAAATTCGTAAATTCCTGTGTGCTCACGTCTGTCAGGGTAGACAAGTCCGTCCATGCAGAAATTGCCGTCGTGTGGGAACTCTCCAAAATCTCCACCGTAGTAGAATTTATCTTGGCCTTCATTTGTTTTGCCCATGTAAACGCCATGGTCGCACCATTCCCAAACAAAACCGCCCATAAAGCCGTCATACTTGTAAATTTGCTCGAAATAATCCTCTAAGTCGCCGGGGCCGTTGCCCATTGCATGGGTGAATTCGCACTGTACAAATGGTTTTTTTGTCTTAGTTTCTTCATTAAAGTAAACTTCGTCTATAGACTCGGTTGAGGCGTACATACGGCTGAAAACATCTATGTTTGTAAGGTCGTTTTCGTAGCCTTTCATTTGGTAAATACTGCTCTCGTAATGGACCAGCATGTCTTTATCAATTTCTTTAATTGCCGCCGCCGCTTTTTCAAGGTTAGGACCATAGCCCGACTCGTTTCCAAGCGACCAAAGTATTACGCAGGCGCAGTTTTTATCACGAGAAACAAGCCTTTTTGCACGGTCTACCAAAGCACCCTCAAATTGTGGGTCGTGGCAGATAGTACCGAAAGTTCTGTCTTCGCAAATATATTTATGATAGTCATATTCATGTCCACCGCCGTAAATCGTCACGGTGCCGTGAATCTCTACGTCTGCTTCATCAATTACATAAAAACCGTAATCTGAATAAAGCTGGGTTGCCCAAGGTGCATTTGGATAGTGGCTTGTCCTTATGGAGTTAAAGTTATTTTCCTTCATAAGTCTAAGATCGGTGATGAGTTGCTCACGGCTTATCGTGTAGCCTGTAAACGGGTCGCTGTCATGGCGGTTTACGCCTTTGCACTTAATGTTTACGCCGTTTACATAGAAAACACCGTCTTTAATTTCAACTTGGCTTATTCCGACTTTTTGCACGATGTATTCGTCGCCTGTTTCGATGGTGACAGTGTATTGAAGCGGTGTTTCTGCATTCCAAAGATAGGCATCTTTAACACTAAAGGAAACGCCGTTTGCGTCCATTTCCTTTGTTTCAATCTTATGGCCGTAAGGGCAGTAAAGTGTCACGCTTGCAGATGTCAATCCACCGGCAAAAGATGGGCTTATATTTATGATGCCGTCTTTATAATCGTTTTCTAAAGTGGTTTTAACGTAATAATCTCTTACATGTGCCACAGGTCTTGTCATGATGTAAACATCTCTAAATATGCCTGTCATGCGAAGCTTGTCTTGGTCTTCAAGGTAGCTTCCGTCGCACCATTTAAGGACTAAAACTGCAAGTTTATTTTCGCCCTCTACTAGGGCATCACTTATGTCAAATTCGCCTGTTGAGTGAGAAACTTGGTCATAACCTATAAAAGTGCCGTTTACCCATACATAATAGCAAGAGTCAACACCCTCAAAGTTTAGGTAGTTTTTCATCTCTAGCTGTTCTTTTGTTACATCAAAGTACCTTACATAAGCGCCGGCGGGATTTTCTAAAGGAACATATGGTGGGTCATAAGGGAAAGGATACTGCACGTTTGCATATTGATGCCTGTCATATCCCAAAATTTGCAGACAGCTTGGCACGGGTATTGTGTCAAAATCTGCGGGGCAGAAATTTGGCTTGTAAAAGTCTTCTTCCACAGCCTGTGGATTTTCGTACCATTTAAATCTCCACTCGTCCGAGGAAAGCATGGTCACTCTAAGAGAGCTCTCCATACTGTCTACATCGCCACTGAATTCGCATTTTGGGTCATGTGGAACATAGTAAGCCCTGTCTTCACAGCTGCCTACTCTGAAAATCTTGGGGTCTTCATAAAATTTTTGAAGTATCATTTTAAACAAATCCTTTCTAAATTAACGATTAATTATATATTATAACTATACTCCTAAAATAAAATAATTTCAATGAATTTTTTGTTAAAATCATTGAAATTATTATCAAATACGAGTAGGTAGCCGAGCCCATATAATCTCAACCCATTTGCCAGAAAATCCTTAGACCTAAAAACGTCCAAATAGTGCTATAAAACTGCAGACAAATGAAGCAATACTTGCCGTATTGCAAGTTTGTCTAACAAAGTTCTAGGTGAAATTTGGGCGTTTTTAGGCGTGGTTCAGATTATATGAGCTCGGCTGAGCAAAATTGAGCTTTTATATTTTTGTTAAAAATATTACATAAACATCAAAAGGCTTATCGCCATGACCGCCATGCCGGCAATTAAGCCGTAAATGGACAGGTGGTGTTCGCCATATTCTCTGGCACTTGGAAGGAGTTCATCAAGGCTGATATAAACCATAATTCCTGCAACGGCGGCGAAAATTATGCCAAAGACAAAGTCGTTAAAGAAATTGACAAGCAGAAAGTAACCGATTAATGCGCCTATTGGCTCGGAAAGACCCGACAAGAAAGAGAGTTTAAACGCTTTTTTCTTGCTTCCCGTCGCATAGTAAATCGGAACCGCAACGGCAATACCCTCAGGTATATTATGTATTGCGATTGCCACGGCGACAGGGACGCCAAGTTCGGGGTCGCTTATAGTTGCGGTGAAGGTTGCAAGCCCCTCGGGAAAATTGTGTATTCCTATGGCAAGGGCAGTAAATGTGCCCATGCGCATTAAATTTTTCTTATGCCACTCGTCTCTTCCGTCCATTTCTTCAACTAAATGAATTTCATGGGGGTTTTCGGCATTTGGAATAAGCTTATCTATTAGCGCAATTATCAGCACTCCTAGAAAAAACCCGCCCACTGCAAGCCATGCACCGTTTCGCTCTCCTGCAACTTCAACGAGTGATGCCTGTGCCTTTTGAAAAATTTCTACAAAAGAAACATAAATCATGACACCCGCAGAAAAACCTAGGGCGACTGATAAAAATTTAGTATTTGTGCGGGTTGTAAACATTGATAAAACGCTGCCTATGCCGGTTGAAAGTCCTGCAAAAAGCGTTAAACCAAAGGCCAAGAGAACAATTTCAAGCTCCATAAATAACCTCCGAAATAAGTATAGTCCAATATATGAAAATGTGGAAGAATATGTGAATACCTACGGCGGTTACTTAGGAAGTTTAACAACAGAGCGTTCTTTTTTTCGGCTTCTCTTAAATTCATACATCCTTTCATCTGCCTCTTTAATAAGCTCGGCCGAAGTTAGTTTGTTGCTTGAATTTACCATTAAAATAGAGTAACTGATAGACGTATTATAATCTTTTTGATAGTTTTTTGAAATTGCAGCGACATTTTCAAAGCAGTAAAGTGCCTTTTTTGTGGGGAGATATCTCTCTTTGCTCTTTCCGACAATTAAGAATTCATCGCCGCCATATCTTGATATTTCGTCGCTATTAAAAATTTCTTCTATAATGAGTGAGACGTTTTTTATGTAAAAATCGCCTTCAACATGGCCGTATTCATCGTTTACTTTTTTAAGGCCGTCTATGTCTATAAACGAGATATAAAAATCTTCTTCATCTTTAATATAAGTATCTATAAGCTCCGTGATATATTTACGGGTTTTAAAGCCTGTAAAATGGTCTGTTTCGTACTCTGTTTGTAGCTTGCTTATAGAGTCTCGCTCTTCCTTTATCGTGTTTCTCATATTGCCAATTTTAACGGCGTTTAGCTGTAGCTTTGTAAAGGTAAAAGAATAAATTAAGGTGATGTGATAAGAGACCGAACAGCATATGGCTATTATTAAGTAAGTACCGATATAGCCACTGCTCGCATTGGAGGGGTCTATAATGATTGAAGTGAAAAATGCATAGGCGCACACGCTTAACATGAGCGAAACAGCAAATTTAATATTGTCTCTATTCATAAAAATCATGTCAAAGTTTCGCTTGTGCGTGAATTTTTTTGTAACCAGTATATAGGGTGCAGATATTACCATTGGCAGCAAATTAACTACCATTCTATTTGTGAAATCAGAATAAAACTCGCCCATGGAAACGCCGTACACTAAACTTAAAATACAAAGTGTCAAAAGTCGCCTTGAAACAAAATTTAGGGTAAACGCCGAAACGCCAAACAGCAGACTAAGAAAATTTTGTTTATATAAAAACCTAAAATGTAGGGCATAACTTATCATGTAACCCAGTATGAGTATCGCTTCAAAATGAAGACTGTCTATAAAATAAATATAACAAAAATACAAGACTCCGTTTATGAGTGTCGAGCTCAAAATGATTTTTGGCATCATCTTTTTGCTTTCAAAAATATATGAGGCAAAGTAAATAAGTATGGAATTGTATGATATAAAAATAACGGAAAAAATTAATATTGACAGCATAATATTCATAAATTCGCCCTCTCGTAATATTTCTTTTTGTCTTCACGCATTTTTTCATCGGCTAATTCAAGCATCGCTGTAACGCCTTGGTTTTTAAGCTCCTGCGTCACATTAATAATGCCCATTCCAGCAGAAACTGTGTATGGCTTTAGCGTATCTTCCTGCTTTAGATAGGTCGATATCCTGTTAATTATGCTTTCGTTTCCCTGCGAATTTGTATTAGCCACGACGACCAAAAATTCATCTCCGCTAAGCCTTGCGGCAAAATCTTCGTCTCTTAAAGAGATTTTTATTGTGCTGGCCACACATTGTATGAGCTCATCGCCTATGTCATGCCCAAAATTGTCGTTTACATATTTAAGGCCGTTTATATCGATAAATATAAGTGAAAAATCTAAGGCATCTGTTTCGCAAAGTGTCTCAAGCGTGCTTGTGATAAATTTCTTGTTGTAAAGACCTGTAAGTGAATCCCTTATAACCTTGTCGATAATTAACTCTTTTTTATGCAAAGTAGCCTTATATTCAGACTCTATCTTGTCGCTTTCTCTCTTGAAAACACGCATGTTGACAAAGGAAAGTACGTATAAAAAAGTGTAGTAGTATATTAATGTAATTGTAATCATGGAAAGAATATTTATAAGTAAGATGCGATAACTGTAGGGCTCTGACATTAAAAATTCATTGCCTATCAAGTATAAAACAGACAAAATGGTGGCAAATAGGCTTATAAACTCAGAATATACGTTCGCTGTGGAAATTCTATAACAGCTTTCTACCGGTATAAATTTTTTAAAGACAAGCAAAAACACGATGAGTAGAGTGCATAAGAAAAATAAAGAGCTTGCCCTTGCTTCATGATTGCTAAATATTTCTTCTACAGAGGAATTATAATATGCCGCCATGCAGTTATAAACGACTATATGCGTTAAAGTTGCATGCATAGTAACTGCGGTAGATGCAAAGAGTAGCTGCCTGTATCCTGCCGTAGAAATAATTTTAAATTCCAGCATTAAAATTAAAAAGACAATAATATATGGAACAAAAACGGGTATGCCGTCTATAAGAAATATAAAAACTGCAGAAACATTAATGAGTGAAACAACAAAATGAAGTAAACGGTTTTTAACTCCGCCTTTTAGTATTTTTGTACAAAAATCAAGCAAAATAATGTGATACAAGAAATATAATACTACTCCAGCGATAAAAAATAATTGATGAGTCACGATAACCTCCAAAAACAATAAAAATAAGGAAATATATGAATATTCTACCATAAAAGGCCCTTTTTTTCAATATTAAAAAGAATTAAAAAAAGTCTTGTAATTTTAGACAAAGTGATGTAAGCTTACCTTAGCCGAGCCCATTTGTCAGAAAACGGGTTCGAATTATATGAACTTGGCGTAATAAAATGTTTGGAGGTAAAACATATGAAACTGGGCGCTCAACTTTTTACCATGCGTGACTTTACACAAAACGAAAGAGACTTCGACTACACTCTAGAAAAAATGGCGGAAATAGGCTATAAAACGGTACAGGTATCGGCTATAGGTCAAATTTCTGCAACTAAAGTGAGGGAAATTTGCGACAAGCACGGGCTTGAAATTGCAATTACCCACACAAATCCCGACAGAATTTTGTACGACACCGAAAATGTAATTAAAGAGCATGACATTATGGGGTGTAAATATATTGGAATAGGCGCTATGCCCAAAAGATATATAGACTCTGAATTTATCCACAGATTTATAAGCGATTATAAAGAGCCTGCTAAAATGATGCAGCAAAGCGGAAAACTACTAATGTATCACAATCATAATTTCGAATTTGAAAAAGTGGGCGGAGAGAAAATTTTCGACACGCTCATTAATGGATTTACAAAAGACGAAATGGGATTTACCCTTGATACATATTGGATACAAGCCGCAGGTGCCGACGTTTTGGAGTGGATAGAGATTTTAAAGGACAGAATACCGTGCGTGCATCTAAAAGACATGGCGGTGAGAGGGTTTAAGGCAGTCATGGCGCCTGTGGGCGAGGGAAACATGAATTTTAAGGCGATTATAGAAAAACTTTCTAAAATAGGGCTCACAGAGCATCTGCTGGTAGAGCAGGATGAGTGCGAGGAGAGTCCGTTTATCTGCATGGAAAAAAGCTATAAAAATATTAAAAAAATGGGTTTTTGATAGGAGGAAAAAACATGCTTAAACTTGGAATAATCGGAATAGGCAACATGGGCACAAATCACTGCAAGAGCATACTAGAGGGCATGTGCCCCGACATAGAAATTACGGCCGTGGCGGACAGGCTAGAGGCAAGAAGAGCTTGGGCCAAGGAAAAATTTTCGGAAGATGTGCAAATTTTTACAGAGGGTTCACAGCTCATTAAAGAGGCTAAGGTAGACGCAATTTTAATTGCAACACCGCATTATCAGCACCCAACGCTTGCGATGGAAGCATTTAATTGCAATTTGCATGTAATGTGCGAAAAACCTGCAGGCGTTTACACAAAACTTGTAAGAGAGATGAACGATGCGGCAAAAAAATCGGGAAAAGTTTTTGCCATGATGTTTAATCAAAGGACAAACTGCGTTTACAGAAAAATGCATGAGCTTGTAAACGGCGGAGAATTTGGCGAAATTAGGCGTGTGAACTGGCTGATAACAGACTGGTTTAGGACGCAAATATACTATGACTCAGGCGCATGGCGTGCAACCTGGGCAGGCGAAGGCGGCGGCGTGCTGTTAAATCAGTGCCCTCACAATTTGGATTTGCTCCAGTGGATTTGTGGCATGCCAAAAAAAGTTAGCGCGTTTTTACACAACGGAAAATGGCACGACATAGAGGTCGAGGACGATGTGACGGCGTATATGGAATATGAAAACGGCGCAACGGGCGTATTTATAACAAGCACGGGCGACGCCCCCGGAACTAACAGGTTTGAAATTACACTAGATAAGGCAAAACTTGTTTGTGAAGACGACAAGCTGACCTTGTATAGGTTAAAAACAGGAACAAAAGAGAGCATAGAAACATTTAAAGATGGATTTAAAAAACCAGATTATACGGTAGAAGAAGTAGAAACTGATGGAGAAAATCCACAACATACAGGAGTACTAAACGCCTTTGCAGGAAATATTTTAAGGGGAGAAAAGCTTGTTGCAAACGGAGAAGAGGGTATTTTCGGCCTGACTTTATCAAATGCAATGCACCTATCTTCATGGAAAAATGAGATGGTAAGCCTGCCTTTAGATGAGGATGAGTTTTTAAGCGAGCTTAACAAAAGGCGCGAAACTTCACGACACAAGGAAGAGGGCGTGACGATAGTTTTTGATACAGAGGGGACGTACTGATGAAAAAATTTATCCTGACAGGTTTTGCAGACGAAATTGCAGAAAGCTTTGATGAGCAGTTAGCTTTTTTAACAAAGCTTGGCGTGAAATATTTGGAACTTCGTACGGCAGACGGCATAAATGTAGCCGATTTTACCGCCGACAAAACTTTAGAGCTTAAAGAAAAGCTTGATAAGGCGGGCGTAAAAGTATCGGCAATAGGCTCGCCTATCGGAAAAATAGGCATAGAGGAAGACTTTGAGCCACATTTTGAAAAATTCAAGCAAGTCTGCGAAACTGCCATAAAACTCGACTGCAAAAATATACGAATGTTCTCGTTTTTTATTACCGAAGAGAAAGAAGCTTCGCAGTTTAGGGAAGAAGTTCTAAGGCGACTTAGAATAATGATAGATTATGCGAAAAAAATGGATATAGTACTTCTCCATGAGAATGAAAAGGAAATATATGGCGACACAGCCCCGAGATGCCTTGACTTGATGGAAGAGCTTTATTGTGATAATTTTAAGGCTATTTTTGACTTTGCAAATTTTGTGCAGTGCGGACAAAATTGCGTGGAAGCCTTTGAAATGCTAAAAAATTATGTAAACTACATACATATAAAAGATGCAATAAATCAAGAGGTGGTTTTCCCGGGAATGGGCGAGGGAAGCTTGTGTGAAATCTTATCAAAACTAAATAAAAACGGCTTTAAAGGTTTTTTATCGCTTGAGCCGCATATGACAGATTTTTCAGGCTTTTCAAAGCTTGAAAGGGACGACATGAAAATGCATGAGGGCAACAACAAACTCTCTTGGCACATTGCGCTTAATTCTTTGAAAGCAATACTATACGACGTGGAGGAAAGAGCATGAAAAAGGCAGCAATTGTAGGCTGTGGAGCAATTTCAAAGGTGCATAGCGAAGTCATAAAAAATTTGGAAAATGTAAAACTTGTCGCCTGTGCCGACACAATAAAAGAAAGGGCGCAGAGTCTTGCAAAAGAGCATAATGCCGCCGTTTACACGGATTTTGACGAGATGATTTGCAAGGAAAAAATAGACGTAATTCACATATGCACACCACACTACTTACATACCGAAATGGCGGAAAAGGCACAGGAAAAAGGAATTGCAGTCTTTACCGAAAAGCCTCCGGTTATAAGCTATGAGCAGTGGGAGAAGTTTAAAAAACTAAGTAAAACCCCACTTGGAATTTGCTTTCAAAACAGATATAATAAAAGTGTGCAATATGTAAAAGAGCTATTAAATTCGGGAAAAGTCGGCAAAATTTTGGGAGCTAGAGCCTTTGTTACATGGAGCAGGGGAGAGAGCTATTATACCGAAAGTAGCTGGCGTGGAAGCCTTGAAACCGAGGGCGGAGGCGTGCTGATAAACCAGTCGATACACACATTGGATTTGCTGATATACCTGCTGGGAAAACCTAGTGTAACGGAGGGCAGTTATGTAAACCACAGCCTAAAAAATATCATAGAAGTCGAAGACACGGTCGAGGCATTTATAAAGTTTGAAAACGGGGCAAGGGCTATATTTTATGCAAGTAATGCCTACACCACAGACTCGCCGGTGCTCATAGAAATCCACTGTGAAAACATGACTATCAATATGCAAGAAGAGCGGATAATTATAACAGAAAAGACAGGCGCAAGACATGAAACCCTCTTTAAGAAAGCGCAACTAATGGGCAAAGATTACTGGGGAGAAAGCCACCTTTTCTGCATAGCGGATTTTTATAAATCAATCGAGGAAAACAAAAGACCGACCATAGGAATAAGAGAAGTAGAGGATACCGTTATTTCCATGCTTGAAATTTATAAGTAAAATATATTAAAAAAAATAAAACCTATAAGCGTTAAGCTGTAGGTTTTATTTTTTTTAAAAAACCTGTTGACAAAGTTTTATTTGTGTGCTATTATGCAATTGTAGTTAGTTACTCAACTAACAAACCAACTTAGAGGAGTTGATTGAAATTGAAATTGAACCCAAATAGCTCGGTCCCTATTTTTATGCAGATTGCAGAGCAAATTGAAGATGGTATTTTCACGAAAATTTTTGCGGAGGAGAGTCAAATTCCTTCTACTACTGAAATTTCGGCGCTCTTAAACATCAACCCTCACACGGTTTTAAAAGGCATGAATTTACTTGTGAGCGAGGACATCATCTATAAGAAAAGGGGGCTTGGCATGTTTGTAAAGTCTGGTGCAACCATAAAGATTGCGGACAAGAGAATGAAAAAATTTGGCGAAAACTTTGTTACGCCTCTTATTAAAGAGGGACAAAAATTAGGTCTTTCAAAAGACGATATTAAAATTTTAATTGAAAGGGTGTATGAACATGGGAGAAATTAGGGTGCAAAATTTGACTAAGCAGTATAAGGATGTAAAGGCCCTAGATGACGTAAGTCTTAAATTCAAGTTTGGAAAAATATATGGATTATTGGGGAGAAATGGCGCGGGAAAATCGACCTTAATAAAACTGATAACAAACAGAATTTTTGCCGACAAAGGTGAGATTTTAGTAAACGAAATTGCATCAAGTGACAATCAAAAAACAAGAAAGTTTTTGTTTTGTATGAGTGAGGCAAATTACTATCCTAACTTAAAAGTCACGGCACTTTTTAAGTGGACAAAAGAATTTTATGCTGACTTTGACATGGAAAAAGCGCTAGAACTTTCAGAAAAATTTGAAGTTAACATCAAGAAAAAGTTTAACGCACTTTCTACAGGTTACAAAAATATCGTAAAGCTTATAATAGCTTTAAGCCTAAACTGCGAATATACCATTTTTGATGAACCTGTAGTAGGCCTTGATGTAAACCACAGAGAGCTTTTTTATAAATCACTTTTAGAGAAATACGAAAAAAATGAGTGCACACTGATTTTGGCGACTCATTTAATAGAGGAAATTGCAAATTTAATTGAGCATGTAGTGCTGATTGATGAAGGCAAAATTTTACTTGATGACAATATAGAAAATGTCTTAGCCTTAGGCTACAGCATTGCAGGCAGGGCAGATGAAATTGATGAGTATATTAAAGGAAAAAATGTGCTTGATATAGAAATAATTGCAGGCATGAAAATTGCCTATATATTAGGAGATGTCGTATATGACAATGAATATGACAACATGACAATTTCGCAGCTTAATTTGCAAAAACTATTTTTAAAACTCACAGAAAGGAACAAAAAATTATGAGCAGTTTATCGACAACAAAGTTTCAAGTCTTTACAATTTTAAAATCCATGGGTATTTATTACGCACTTTTCACCGGAATGACGATACTCTCTATAATTGTTTTTGCCCTTAGCGTATCTTCGGGGGATTTTGGCATAAATTACTCACTCGACTTTTCCACAATAATATTTTTAGGAGTAGTAGGCGCCACGGCTTTCTCAGAAGATTTTAAGATGTTTATGCAAAATGGGTTTTCACGAAACAAAATCCTCATGTCTGCCCTTATGACTTTTGGCATAGTTTCTCTAATTTGCACCGCGATAAATTCTCTTTTTCCTCTATTGTTTTCGGTGCTAAATTTAGATAAAATTTTATCTATTACCTTAGGCTTTGATGACAGAGTGAGTTTCCTATCGGTTATTTTGAATTTTGCACAAAACTTTGCCATCATGACTGTGGTGTATGCCTTAGCAGTGTTTATAAAACGCCTTGGAAAGCTTATCGGATTTTCAATTTTAATCTTTATAGCCTTCGTGTTCATATTTGGAATTCCCATAACTTTGTCGTATTTTCCAGCGGAAGTCGGCAACCAAGTATTCACTTTCGCTTCTGGTTTACTCGGCTTTAGCTATTCCTCATCACCAGACGGAAGTTCGCAAATTATCTTTAACGCAGGCCCACAAATAATAACTTTGCTTTGCGCAAGCGTGGTATTCGCCACAATTTCATATTTATTCCTAAGAAAATTACCACTCGACGAATAGAAGAATACTTAAAGGCTTTCAAAGCGCTAAACACACTTTGAAAGCCTCTTTTTTATTCTTCTGTAATATGCAAAGTTATTTTGCACACCGCACCACCTGTGTCTTTGTTTAATATTTCTACCTTGCCGTCATGCTTGTCTATAATTTTTTTAACAATTGAAAGGCCGATATGCGAGCCGTCGTAACTCTCAAGCCCCACCCTGCTAAATGGATTTTTAAGAAGCTCAGCCGCAAAGCCATTTCCGTTATCGCTAATAGCTATAACGGTCTCGCTGTCAACAGTGCGACACTCAATTTTAATCTCATCCTTTGTATGTTTTATCGCATTGGAGATAATATTGGTAAAGGCCCTAAGCAGTTTTTCTCTGTCGGCAAATACAAATATATCGTCTTGCACGTCAAATTCTACATCAATATCATTGATAATAATTAGGCTGTCGACGCCGCTGACTGTGGCGGAAAGCAGTTTTTTTAAGTTTAATTTTTCCATAGAAAAGGCATCGTTTAGAGTATCGAGTTTGCTAAGGTATATCATGTTTTCAATTTGTTTTTTAAGCGTTTGGCACTCTTTGGTGATTTGTTCAAGAGATTCGTCGCTATTTGCTATGACTCCGCTTTTTATCCCCTCGGCATAGCCGCTTATCACGGTAATCGGCGTTTTAAGGTCATGGGAAAAGTCCTCATAAAACTTTTTTTGTTCGGCATCTTTAGCCTTAAGAGTCATCGCCATGCTGTTCATAGCCTCCCCTAAAACCTTAAATTCGTCTTTTGTTTTAACGATAATTTTATTATCAAAATCCTTGTCGGAGAAAAACGATATTCCCCTAAGAATTGGCTTAAAAGGTGAGATAATTTTATTTGCTATGAGGGCACTTAGCAAGATAATTGCAGCGCTTGCCAGTAAAATTATTACCAAAACAGAATTTATGACCTCTGAAATAATATGGTCGACATCGTCATTAGGTATTGCGGAAACAATGATGTACTCATTATCATTTACCACTGCATGCATGGGGTTTACAAGAAGTTGCACTCGCTCTAGGTCGATGGTGGAAATATCATCTAAGGGAAGCTCTATGGCTTCTCTTACTACTGCCTTGCTGTTGAAATTGTTTTTAGGATTTGATTTGCCAGAAAAAATTTTTTCTTTTTCGATATCATAGAGATAAACATAGACTAAGTTTTGCGTATTGCTTGGCGTGAAGCCAAAAACATCAAAATCTTCGCCACGCTCTATTTTATCTCTGATTATGTTGTTGCTTAAATCCAGGTCGTTTTCAATAGTTTGCAGGGTGTAATTTCTTATTACGGAAATAACGGTCAAAGTTAGCACAGACATGGCAATTATCATTATAATTACATTTCCTAAAATTAATTTTGTACGTATTTTCATTTAATCACTCACCTTGTAGCCAAAGCCCCAAATTGTTTCTATTTGAAAAGTGCAGTTAAACTCTAAAAATTTTTTTCTAAGCCTTTTTATCATGTGGTCAACCTGTCTTGTGTCGCCTACATAGCCATATCCCCACACCATTTCAATCAGTTTCTCTCTGGAAAAGGCGTGGTTTTTGTTTTTTAGGAAAAATTCTAATAAATCATATTCCCTTGCGGTTACGGGAAACTCTGTGCCTTCAATCAAAATGCACCTGCTTGTCAAGTCTAGGCTTAAGTCTTTGCAGTGCAAAAGATTTATATCTTTCTCGATAGCTTTATCATAGCGGCGTAAAATATTTCTTATTTTTATCGACACGGCCCGCAAAGAAAAAGGCTTTGAAATATAATCATCTCCGCCAAGTTCAAGGCCTAAAATCATGTCGACTTCTTCGTCCTTAGCCGAAATCATTATAATTGGAACATCGCTAATTTTTCGTACTTCTTTGCATAGTTCATATCCGTTTAATTCGGGCATCATAATGTCTGTCAGTATAAGTTCACACGGCTGTGTCTTAAATTCATCTAACAGCTTTTTTCCGTCTGAAAAGGTAATTACATCAAAGCCGTCACTTTCAAGTTGGCTTTGAAGCAATTTACAAATATTTTTGTCGTCGTCGGCTATGTATATTAACGGCATAAAATTACCTCCAAAATAACTTTGCGTTTGTCATTTTCCATTATACAACATAAGTATCGTAATTTAAACAATAATGGATTAATTATATTAAAAAAATCTGAAAAAATACAGCATTGAATTTGGCAAAATTATGGCAGTTTACGAGTTTTATACATAAAAAACTGCCGCAAACGGTAAAATGCATTTGCAGCAGCTTTAATTTATGCTTGGCTAACGCCTTTAATTTTTTTAATCCATTTACCGCTTCTAAGCCTAAATATGCACCAAACGGCTTTTACAAATTGGTCTGCCATGAGGCAAATGTAAATCCAAAATGGGGGTAAATGCCACACAAGGCCTGCAAAAATTCCAAGAGGAATTGATAATACCCATAGGAATAATATGTCTGCCGCCATTAAAAATTTTGTGTCGCCACCGCCTCGCAAAACACCTTTTGTTAGAATATTATTTGCGGCTAGGAAAATTATTGTTATGCTTATTGCGCTCATCAGCTGAGTCGCAACGGCTTTTGTTTCTGCTGTGACATTATATGAATTTATTATAGGCTGGCTGATTAGCGTTATGATGAGCGCAGAAAGACAGCCGAAGGCTATTCCTATAAAGAAAAATGTGTAGCCTTGTTTTTGCGCCTTGTCTTTTTTGCCCTCGCCTAAAGTTCTGCCTGTTACAACATTTCCGGCAAAAGAAAGTCCTTGGGTAACGACTGTTGTAAGCTGTGCCGTAACTGTTGTGATTGAGTTTGCCGCCACAAAAACAGGGCCTATTCTGCCCATTACCATGGCAAGTGCTGTGTTTCCAAAGCCTAAAAGTGCGTCGCTTATAAGCACGGGTAGGCTTATTCTTATGTATTCAGGCAGTAAGTCCTTACATGGCATTAATAGATGCTTAAGCCTGTAAGCAATTTTTTTCTCTCTAAAGAAAAATACGCCTAAAATTATGCAAAATTCCACTCCTCGTGCTAGACATGTTCCAAGTGCGGCGCCTGCGACACCCATTTTAGGTGCGCCAAGTTCGCCGAAAATAAGCATGTAGTTTGCGCCTAGATTAACAAACAAAGCTATAACCGAGGCGATAAGCGGAATTACCGCACCGCCCACGCTTCTTAGCATTTGTGTGGTGACCAGAGATATTCCCACAAGGAAAAATGTCACCGTTGACCAGCGAAGGTAGGTGGCGCCCTCGGCAATTACCGCAGTGTCGTTTGTGTATAAACTAATTATTCCACTGGGGGTAATAATGTTTATAGCGGTAAAAATAAGTGCAAAAATTGTTGCCACCCTAAGGGCAATGGTAACTGTTTTTTTAAGCGAGACAAAGTCTTGTTGCCCCCAAAATCTTGCAGTTAAAACCGTTGCGCCCATGCCTATGCCCATACAGCAAATTTGAAACAGCATAATAAACTGATTTCCAAGTGCTGCCGCCGAAAGTGCAGTTTCGCCAAGCTGTCCTACCATAGCCGAGTTCATATAATCCGAACCACGCCTAAAAGCACCCAAATTGCACCTCTAACTGTGTTAGACGAACTTGCAATACGGGGGTATTACTTCGTCCGTCTGCCGTGTTATAGGCACAATTTGGGCGATTTTAGGTCTAAGGATTTTATGGCAAATGGGTGGGTTTTATAGCAAGAAAAAGGCTTGCAGTAATGCTTCCGCATTGCAAAAGGCTTTGACACAGATAGAAAGCTCACCCATTTGTCATAAAACGGGTTCGGATTATATGAACTCGGCTATGTGTCAAGCATGTTCACACCCATGGTGATAAGCCCTTGAAGCGCAACCGGTATAATTACCGCTACCGCCCGCTTATAAAACTGAGGATCCGTTTCTAAATACTTCATAATTTCTCTCACTCTTTCTTTATCATTTTAAATCACAAAACTATTATATCATATATGATATTTTTTCATCTATTCACAAGAATAACAAAAAAAGCACATTTTCATGCGCTTTTTTCACAAAGTTAATTTTGAATTTCCATTATAAGGCTTCTTACATCACAAATATGGGTGCCGTCATTTTCTATGCAGGAAAGGACTAAATCGTTTAGGCCTTTTCCTATATAAATTTCGCCTAAGCATAGCTCCTTAAATTCTTTAGTGTAAGACTCTGACCTTTTTGAATAATCCCTGTTAGGGTGGAGTGAAGGGTCGAATTCCTCCAAAATTTTCCCGGTACACGCTTTTTCTTTGCAGGAAAGTTTTAAGGTTTTTCCCACAGAGCTTTTCCCACAGGTGTAGAGGATTTTTGCCGTGTAGATTCCGCTATTTTCGGCATCTACCGTCCAGCGCACCTTGTCTTTGTCGTCGTCCCAATTTATTAAATACGAGCAGTTTGGGTGTATGCTGCTCCAAGTAATTTTGCCCTCGGGGTTACTGTCCTGCACGTTTAAATACGCCTTTCTTCCGGCATAACCTATGGGTAAATATCTTGTTGCATGGCTTTTAGGCACAAATTTTGTGAGGAAATTTTCGCAAGTTTCCCTGAGCTTTTTTGCCACGTCTTTTTGGGTGTTTGCTAAATTATTTTTTTGCCCTCTATCGCGTTCAATGTCATAAAGCTCGTCGCTATTTAATAGGTATCTATATTTTTGTGTCCTTACAGAAAGCAGTGGAGTATCTCCGTTTTGCAGGGCGAAAACCTCCCTTTTTGCGGTTTCAGCACTTCTTCCTAAAAGGAGAGCGCTTAAGTCCATTCCGTCCATGGGGTGGGTGGTTTTGCACGGTATTTTACAAAGAGAGCTCATAGTTGGAAGTATGTCCATGCTTGATGAAAGCTGATTTATTACGGTATTTTCTTTAATATGATTTTTCCAAGTAATGCTGGCGCAGGTCCTTACAGAGCCCTCGTCAATTCCCGATTTCATGCCCTTTAAACCGCTGTTATATCGCACAGTGCCCGTAGGACCGTTGTCTGAAAGATACATTATAATAGTGTCGTTCTCTAAATTTTTCTCACGGAGCTTATCGAGGACTCGCCCCATGTTATAATCAATATTTTCACACATTGCCATTATTACTTTTGTGATGGTCGTGTTTTCGGCGTCTTTATCATCGGCTCTTGAAATTAAGTCCATATCCTTGAATTTATCAAAATACTGCGGCGGCACTTGGTAGGGCGAATGCGGGGTGTTGTATGGAATGTAGCACAAAAATTCCTCGTCTGCGTTTTTGTCGATAAAATCAATGGCATGGTCGGTGACATCGTCGATTATATAGCCATTGCCCTTGACCTCTGTGCCGTTTAAGTCCATAGTTGTGTCAAAATAATATCCCCAGTGGCCGCAACAAAAGCCATAAAACTCATCAAAGCCTCTTGCATTTGGGTGATAAGGATATAAAGAACCGCTGTGCCATTTGCCAAAACAGCCGGTTTTGTAGCCTGCCTCTTTGTAGACATCGGCTATTGTGGTTTCGTCCAAATTTATGTATTCCGCCTTTTTTGTAACACCGTAAACGCCTGTTTTGATAAACTGCCTGCCCGTCAAAAGCTCTGAGCGTGTTGGGGCACACATGGGGCATACGTAAAAATTATCAAGTTTGGCGCCGTCAAGCTCTAATTTATCGATTATCGGTGTGGATAAATTCTCATTGCCCGTCTTGCTACAATCACCATAGCCTTGGTCGTCTGTTAAAAAAATAATTACATTTGGCCGCCTTTTACCCATGATGATACTCCTTTAAATATTTTTCTAAAATGCATCTATCTCTAAATACAATAAATTTCGTTTGATATATATTTTCATACTTGCTGGGAACTAAATTGTCTATACAATTTGTTATTTTTTCAAGCGCTTCTTTAGGGTTTATCCATAAAAGGGCGCCGCCTTCTTCCTGCTCTTTTGGGGTAAGGCTTAAGCGGTTTGTTTCACTTGTAACTTTTCCCACAAAAATATTTGATATCTGACGGAAAGCACTATGCGTTTTCACTTCTTCAATTATTCCCATTTTAGCGGTAATTTCAACATGTGCACCTGTTTCCTCTAAAACTTCCCTTATAAAAGCCTGCTCGGGCGTTTCGTCTGTCTCAATTCCTCCGCCGGGGAGCTTGTATTCGTTTTTATTTTTCTTATTAAACACGGCAATGTCTCCGTTTTCTCGCACAACAATTCCGCGCGAGGCAAACCTCGTTTCATAGGTGCGTACAGGAATTTTCTCAAGGCCAAAATCATCATCAGTTATAACTTTTATCATGTTCACGGATACACTTCCTTTCATTTTAAGCCATTTTAGCACAAAAGCTTAAACATTGCAATTTTTTTGATGAAATACTATCACTAATTCACAAGTCTAGAGCATGAAAAAATCTAAAGAATATTGATAATTACTATTGTTTTTATGTTAAAATGGTGTTATAATATTCGCAAATGAAAAATTAATTATGGAGGTTTACTATGAGAAGCATTACAAAACTGGATTTACAGTACGCACACAGATTTTACGGATTTAAAGGTGAAGCACAATATCTTCACGGACACACAGGCATACTTACAATCGAAGTAGAGGACAGCGTCAACATGGGTGTAAATATGGTTTTCCCATGTAATGAAATTCAAAAAACTGCATGGGATTTGCTTAAAAACTTTGACCACGCCTTGGTTTTAAGAGAAGACGACCCGCTTCTTCCCGCAATTTTAAAAGTGTATGAAGACACAGGAATAAAAGACGGAACCCCACAAAATCAGATGAAGGGCGAGGCCTTTAAAACAGAGCTTGCCACCGCCTATCCCGACTGTCGCTTGGTAGTGACGAAGGAGACCATGACCGTTGAGGGTATGATTAAAATTGTGTATGATCTACTAAAAGACAAGCTAAATATTGTGAAACTTACCTTCACAAGTGGAGTAAATGCGGCATCGGCAGAATTTGAAACGAAAAACAATATAGAGCGTTGCCCACTTTGTGGAATAGCACTAAACGAAAGCGGAGTTTGCCCAAAATGCGGGTACAAGAAGGCTTAAGTGTTAAGAAGAGATAAAAGTTTTACTAAATTTTTTTCAAAAAATTTCGGGTACTTAGGGCAGAGCCCTAAGGCGTTTTCCGCAGAAAACGAAATCTTTTGCCTTAGAAGAGCATTTTTGAAGGTGAATTTTGCCCTAAAAGGGCAAAAGAGGAAAGTTTTTGCGATAGAAAAAGTTTCCTTAATCTAAGGGTTTGAACAACAACTTTTTACTAAGTAACAAGAGGCTGTGACAAAATGTCACAGCCTCTCGTTTATTTAGTAAGCGCCTTTATTTTTTCAATGTTTTTTGTACCGAGCTCGTAACCGTGCCAGTATGACTTTTCTATAACTGCCACGTCGGATTCAAATGAGCTAAGTTTATACTCCGGCCTTATTACTACTATGTTTTCTGGCGTTTTTTCTTCTAAATTATCAATAAAATCTATTGTATCATTATACATTTTAGGGCGCTGTTTTAGCGCTTCTGATAAAGCTGGGAATTTTCTTTTATATAAAAAAGCGGCAATGTCGGTAGATTTTGATTTTTCTTTTTGAAAGCCTTTGGGTTGGGTCAAAATTACCAAATTTTTTAAATTACCGTCCTTTATAGATTGTTTTATTGGAATAGAATCCGAAAGTCCGCCGTCAAAATACTGCTTGCCATCGATTATAATGGGTGGGAAATACACGGGAATGGCGCAACTTGCACGTAAGAGAGTAAATTTTTTGTCCATGCTTTTACCGTCTTTATATACGGCTGCTCCGCTTAATGCTTCGGTAACGCCGACCTTTAAAGTGCCGTCAAACGTATTATACGCCTCATAATCAAAGGGAACAAGCTTGTTTGGGATTTCGTCAAAAACAAAATCAAGCCCGAAAATGGAACGACATTTAAAGAAATTTCTTTTTGAAAGATAGCGGTGGTCGTTTCTATATTTAGTTATGATTTCAAGGTTTCTTCCCCGCTGTTTTGAAACATAAGAAATTCCATTTGCAATTCCTGCGGAAACTCCTATAACATAATTAAAGTCAATATTGTGATAAAGTAGTGCGTCCATTACACCCGCCGAGAAGAAGCCACGCAGTGAGCCACCCTCTAAAACAAGTCCTGCCATAAACCCTCCAGATTAGCTGTTTTTTGCATATTTAAAGCAATAAGGTGCATGATTATTCATAATTCCAACTGCTTCTAAATAGGAAAAACATGTCACCGTGCCCATGAATTTAAAGCCACGCTTTTTTAAATCTTTAGAAATTTTATCTGAAAGCTCGTTTTTTGTAGTTTCTCCGTCAAAGGGGAAATATACGACCTTATTATCTGTAAAACCCCATAAATATGCCGAAAAACTGCCGAACTCCTCCACTACTCTTAGATAAGCTTTCGCATTTTCTATCGTGGCGAGAATTTTGCTCTTATTTCTTACTATATCTTTGTCCAAAAGTAAATCTGAAATTTTATCTTCGCCATAGCTTGCAATTTTTTTGGCATCAAAATTGTCAAACGCTTTCCTAAAAGCCTCGCGTTTTTTCAGTATTAAAAGCCACGATAAGCCACAGTGAAAGCTTTCTAAAACAAACATTTCAAACAGGGTGTGGTCGTCGTACGAGGCGACCCCCCATTCAAAGTCGTGATAGTCTATATAAATTTGCGAATTTTCAAGATTTGGCCATTTGCATCTGCACATTTTTTCCATGGCTATCACTCAAACCTTATTTCTTCATGAGCGTCCGAAGAATCGTAAACCGCCTGCATGATTTGCGAGGTCAAAATTGCTACATCGATATGAGATGCAAGTTTTTCGCCTGTTTTTACGCAGTTTACAAAGGCGTTAATCTCATTTTGGAAATGATCGGTCATGTTAAATTTAGGAGTAAACTCGACAAGTGAGCCGTTTTCCGTCGTATACACGGTAAACTCCTTGCCGTATTGTAATCTGATTCCGCCCTTGTCTCCCATGAAATCGATATATGCATCATTTACGCCGATGTTCTGCGCCCAAGCACCATTAAAGCTGATGACAGGGCCGCTTGTTCTTATCATACCCGTGACAGAATCGTCAACATCGTAAACGCCGTCAAGACTAGGAGGGCCTGCCCACATGTCGGTGTAGACGTAATTTTCCATGTCTTTTCCGAGCTTGCAAAACGCCTCGCCTGTCACTGTTTTGATTTTTGGGTCGCCACAGCAGTACATAACTATATCAAGATAATGCACTCCCCAGTCGATAAGTGCGCCGCCGCCTGCTATTGCCTTTGTGGTAAAAGCGCCGCCAAGACCCGGGATAGAGCGGTGAGCCCTAAAGCTTACGTATACATGATGTATATCGCCGAGCTTGCCCGCATCAATATATTCTTTAATTTTATTTACACTGTCATTAAACCTGTTTACGACACCGATGTTTAAAGTCTTTCCGGTTTCGTGTTGGACCTTTTGCATTTCAAGTGCTTCTTTATAAGTCCTTGCCGCAGGTTTTTCGCAAAGAACATCTTTTCCTGCTCTTAAAAAGTCTATGCTGATAGTGGCGTGAACATTGTTTGGAGTACAAACCGACACCGCTTTAATTTCGTCGTCGTTTAGTATGTCGTGATAGTCTACTACTGCCTGTCCGCAACCATATTTTTTTACACAGTTTTCGGCTCTGTCTAAAATAATATCGCAAAAATACTTAATTTCGACTTCACTGTTATTCATGTAAGATGGGATATGCGCCGCATTTGCAATTGTTCCACAACCTATTACAGCTATTTTCATTTTGCACCTCTTAAAATTATTTTAATATAAATTTGAGAAAATTATAGCATGGCGATTTTTAGAATACAAGCTAAAATTTATGAATTTTCCTCGATTTCTTCAACCACTCTTGCGTTAAGTCTGCCTTGCTTGCTGGCAATTTTATTGTCATACATTTTTTTGTCTACAGCTTTGAAAAATTCGTTGTAATCAGAAAGAGTTTTACCCGAAAATAAGTCATATCCTATGGCGAGTGAAAACTTGTAATCAGAATGTTTGTTGAGTTTTTCGATATAAGAAGTAACTTTTGAAACAAGACTTTTAAGCTCCTCTTTCTCACAATTTGTGAGAAGAGAAACAAATTCGTCGCCGCCTATACGGAAAGTTTTGCCGTAAGTATTGAAATTTTCATCTAGCGCACGGTATGCACTTCGAAGTGCGTTGTCGCCCTCTATATGTCCTAAAAAGTCGTTTATAATTTTTAGGTTATTCATGTCTGAAATAATGCACCAAACTTCTTTTGTGACGGTTTCGTCTGCAAATAAATCGTTAAGCTCCTCGTGATAAGCCTTGGCATTAAAGCCGCCTGTGAGGGTGTCGTTAAATGAGTATTCCAAGAGCATGGTCTTCATTTTGTTTGAAACATTCGCAATTTTGCCTATCTCGTCGTTTGTATAAAGCTCGGCAGGTATTTCAATCTTCATATTGCCCGTTTCTGCAATTTGCGACATGGCTTTTTCAAGCTTTATAAGGCTTGTACTCATGCTTTTTGAGAAGAATTTAATAAATAAAATGACAGCAAATATCAAGACAACATTAATAGAAACACCCGATATCAAGATTATAAGCACCAAGGTGTCGTTGCGGTCTAAGGCATCCGTCATGATGTCTTCTTCCTGTTGTAAAAAGGAGTCCAGACTGCCAAAGAATACATTTGCATTTGGGGTAACGGCCTGAAGCTCATAAAGAGCCGTGTCGTAATCCCTGTCCTTTATCCAAATATCGGCAGATTTAATCATGCCTTCTTTATACACGTTTTTTTCTTCGATAATTCGGTTAAAATCCTCAAGCTGCGAACCGCTTAAATGGTCTGCAAAATTGTCCATTTTAAAGTCTAAGTCGTCGAAAGCTTCGATGTAATCCACATAATAATCGTATTTAACTTTCTCGTTTTGTGCAAATAAAATGTCACGGCCTAAAACGCGACACACGTACATGTTTCTGATGATTGCGCTCAGGTCCTCTTTGTTTCTCACATTTTCATTAATAATATTCTCAGACGAAATATTAACCATGGCTACAGAGAAAAAAGAGAATAAACTGATAAAAACCACGCTGGAAATGATAAACCACTGTAAGGGAATAAACTTTTTCACGATGGGGGAATTGTTCAACCACTTTTTAAATTTTTCCATAAAACCCTACCTTGTAATATAATGGATTCGAAACTAATATACCACATTAAGTATATCAAGTATTTGGAAAAAGTCAAATAAAAATAGAGAAATAAGGAGAAAAAAACCATAAAAAATTGCATTTATAAGTATTTGGAAAATATAAATGTTAACGAATTGACTTTTAGGAAATATTTTGATAAAATAAACAAAAGAGATATAATATATTAAAATACTTAATAAAAATTAGTTTTTTTACTTAAAATATTGCGAATATGCCTTGCAAAGATAAAAAAGGGGTGTGCACCATGTTTAGACGAATTAAAATAAATTTACTGCAAAAACCTGTGACGACGATAGTTTTGTTTATAACGCTCACCCTAATCCTTGCGTTTGTGTTTTTCTGTGTTTCTATGCTTTCATCTTATGGTGTTTTGTATAGAGAAATGAAAGAAATGTATGACGGCGAGATAAGCATTGGGATAAATTCAAATAGCACTATGTCACATGAAGAGCAAATGCAAATGCTTGAAGAGGGTTACAATCCACTTGAAAATGCAGGCGAGATTACATATGAAAATATTTATGACATTTTGGAAGTTGAGGGAGTTATAGGGGTTAATTGGTACATATCGGGCAATTTTATGCCGATAAACTTTGAAAATGTTCAAAGCTACACAGGACCGGACCCATACGAAAACTCACGTGAAGAGGCAGAGCGGTATGGAGAGTTAACAGAGGAAGAGATAATTGAACAAGGTAAATTGGTATCAATATTAGGAGAGATTGACGTTAGAATGTCGGGAGATTTTAGAAGAGGGTTTAATGAATTGATAGAGGGCAGTTTTCCACAAAGAGGGAAGGCGCAAGTAATAATTTGCGATGTCTTGGCAAATCAAAACGAACTTTCTATAGGGGACTTTTTGACGCTTCAGGACAAAGACACAGAAAATGGAGGAATATACGAATTTGAAGTAGTGGGCATTTATTCTACCAAGTTAAAATTTGAAGTTGTAGAAAATGAATACGGGGGTAGAGGCTCGGATATGTTTAGAGCTAGCCCGTATAATAGAATTTACGCAGATTGGGAGATGTTAAATTCAATTACTGAAAAGTATAGTGGGTTAATAAATCTTAGGGTTTACCACGACCCATTCATAGACCCAAATGTAATTATCCAAGGGATTTCACAAACATCGCTTAACCCGAATGAATTTAAGGCGCAGGTTTTTATTGCCGAATATGAAATGATAGGAAAAGGGCTCGATAATTTTTATAATTCTATGTCGGCACTAACTTTAGCCGTAGGCCTTGGTGGAATAGCTATATTTGTAATTATATTGCTAATGTATAATAATAACAAAGAAATTGGAATGCTCATATGTATAGGCGAAAAGAGAAAAAATATAGTAAGGCAAAAGGCTTGTGAGTATGTAGCAATTGCGGCAGTCGCCTTGCCCTTTGCGATACTTTTGGGATATTTTGCGGTAGTGGCGCTGTCGACACCGCTCAATCCACAAGAAGCAGTGTCTGAAAACTCAGTTACAGTGTCGATGATAGAAACAGGAGAAAAGGCACTGCGCCCAAAACTAACCGCAAGCTTTAATACAATAGACGCACTTTTAACGGCGGCTTATGCACTTGTTTTAGTCCTTGCAGCCTATATAATAAACAAACTAAAGGTCAAAAAACACAATACAAAGAAATTTATTATGGGGGAAGAGGAGTGAACACATTTTATGCGTTCAAGTGAAAAGTGAAAAGTTCAAGTGAAAAGTGAAAAGTTATGGTGAAAAATTGACAAAACCTCCATTTTCATCGTCCACAAGGCTTCCACAAATTTATAAAACAAAAGGAGGGTGCACCATGTTTAGGCGAATAAAAATAAACTTATTTCAAAAACCCATTACAACTATAGCTTTATTTATTACGTTCATGTTAATCCTTGCCTTTGTGTTTTTCTGTGTGTCTATGCTGCGCTCTTACTCAATTTTAGACAAAGACATGAGAGAGATGTATGGCGGTGTAGTTGTAATTGGAATGAAGAGTGGTAGTTCTGCATCGTATGAAGAGCAGTTAAAGGCACTTGAGGAAGATTATAATCCGTTAGAAGGTATATGTGAAATTACTTATGAAAATATTGATGAAATTTTGGAGATAGAGGGCGTTTTAGGGGTGGATGCCCATATTTCAGGTCGTTTTTCTCCAGAGAATTTTGAAAATGTGCAAAAATATACAGGCGAAGATCCGTACAAACAATCATATGAAACAATGGATATAACGGGGTTAAGTGAAGAAGAGATTATTGAACAAGGTGAATTAATATCATTATCTGGAAATATTGACACTAGCATGATAGGTGACTTTAAAAAGGGGTGGAATGAGTTAGTAGATGGTGAATTTCCGAATAAGGGGAAAAGTGAGGTAATTGTTTCGCAAGAATTGGCGCAAGATAATGAGTTGGCGATAGGAGATAATTTAGAACTGAGAGATACAGATATTAACGGTGGAAATACTTATGTCTTTGAAGTTGTTGGAATATATTCAACGATTTTAGAATTTAAAGTTTTGGAAGAAAATGATACTACAGGGTCGTATGCGATTTCCGGTAGCCCATATAATGTGCTTTACTCAGATTGGGAATCGGTTAATTCAATTACACAAACTTATAGTGGGATAAAAAATTTATATGTATATTATGACCCGTCATTGAGTTCAGATGCATTAATTGAAAGACTTAAAACAACGTCTATTAACTGGAATGAGTTTGATGTCAGAGTGGAAAAAGGTGAATTTGAAGCAATAGAGCAAGGTTTGGTCAATTTCTATAACGCGATGATAAGTATAACATTTATTGCATTTACAGGTGGAGTAATTCTTTTTTTAATAATTATCTTAAGTTTTAATGAGGATAAAGAAATAGGAGTGCTGGTTTGCATAGGTGAAAAAAGAAAAAACGTGGCGAGGCAGAAAACTATGGAATATTTATTAATTGCGGTAATTTCATTTCCAGTTGCGGTATTAATAGGAAATTTTGCGGCAGTCATACTATCTGATACATTAAATCCACAGGCGGTTTACCCAGATGGAAGTGTAGCAATATATGTAATTGACATAGGCGAATTGTCACTGCGCCCAAAATTAACCGCAAGTTTTAACATAATAGACGCTCTTTTGGTGGCGGTTTATGCGCTTGTTTTGCTTTTGGCTTCCTACATAATAAATAAGTTAAAAGTGAAAAAACACAATACAAAGAAATTTATTATGGGGGAAGAGTAGTGAACGCATTTTATGCGTTCAAGTGAAAAGTGAAAAGTGAAAAGTGAAAAGTGAAAAGTTATGGCGAAATGCTTCGCATTTTTTGATTACAAATTGACAAAACCTCCATTTTCATCGTCCACAAGGCTTCCACAAATTTATAAAACAAAAGGAGGGTGCACCATGTTTAGGCGAATAAAAATAAACTTATTTCAAAAACCTGTGACGACTTTAGTGTTATTTCTAACATTTACATTGCTCATAGCATTTGTATTTTTCTGCGTTTCAATGCTACGCTCTCATGGTGTATTGTATGACGAAACATCAAAATTGCATGGTAGTGCAGTTGCAATTTCAGTAAATACAAATTCTACATCGGCGTCGTATGATAACCCAGACTATGAACCGCTTGATTACATAGGGAAAATTACATATGAGCAGATAGATGAAATTTTGCAAATTGAAGGAGTTATAGGGGTAAATTCACCAACTGCATTTCATTTTACCCCAATTAATTTTAAAAACAGCAAAGAACATACGGGCGAAGATCCAGTTGAGCAGGCGTACGAAAAAATGGAAAAATGGGGAGAAATTACGGAGGAAGAAATATTATCCGCAGCCGAAAATATCAGTTTGTGGGGGCATGTTGATATAAAAATGGAAGATGCATTTAGAGCAGGTTGGAATGAGTTAATAGAGGGTGAATTTCCGGAAACAGGAGCAAGGGAAGCGATTATTTCTGATGTGTTGGCACAGGAAAATGACCTGGAAATAGGCGACACATTGGAGTTTAAATCGATTCAAACTGGAAATGCAGAAACTAATACTTTGATTGTCTCAGGAATATATTCGACAAAGCAGAAGTTTGAAGTTTTAGAAGCAAATAGCTATTCGGACATATTTGCGAACAGCCCATACAATAGGATTTTTAGTGATTATGAAACGGTAAGTTTATATGCAGGGATAAGTAGCGAGATAAAAAATCTTCACGTATACGTCGAGTCGCAAAGAGATGTGGATATGGTGATTGAAAAGCTAAAAGACACTAGCATAAATTGGAAAGAGTTTAAGGCAAATGACCAGTTCCAATATCGTGCAGGAATAATTATGGGACTGGATAATTTTTATAACACAATGCTTGGAATACTTGTACTTTCGGTATTTGGCGGAATAATTTTGTTTTTAATAATAATGCTAAGTTTTAACGACGACAGGGAAATAGGGGTGCTGGTGTGCATAGGTGAAAAAAGAAAAAACATACCAAAACAGAAAACAAGGGAGTATTTACTAATTGCAGTAATAGCACTGCCTATTGCAGTATTAATAGGCTATTTTGCCACAGTGATTTTAGTTCTGCCATTAAATCCACAGGAGGTGCCGAGCGAATATTATGAGGTGGTGCATACAATGGATACAGATAGTCTTCTTGAACCCAAACTAACCGCAAGTTTTAACGTAATAGACGCAGTTTTAGTGGCGGTTTATGCACTTGTTTTAGTTGCTTTTTCTTACATAATAAATAAGTTAAAAGTAAAAAAACATAATACTAAGAAATTTATTATGGGGGAAGAAGAGGAGTGAACGCATTTTATGCGTTCAAGTGAAAAGTGAAGAGTGAAAAGTTATGGCGAAATGCTTCGCATTTTTTGATTATAAATTGACAAAACCTCCATTTTCATCGTCCATAAGGCTTCCACAAATTTATAAAACAAAAGGAGGGTACACCATGTTTAGGCGAATAAAAATAAACCTATTTCAAAGACCACTAAAAACAGCGCTCACGCTAATTTTTCTTATAATCGCCATAGGTTTTGTGGGTTTTGCAAGCCTTACAAATGCATCGTCACAAAAGCTTAGATATGACACTTATGAGAATATAGGTAATTTTGTTACTGTTGACATGCGAGAGCTAAAAGGCGATAACACCATAGCAGATGTTAAGGAGAGAATTTTAGCACTTGACGGTGTTTTGGGGACTTATGAGGCAAATGGCGCACAAATTAGACCTATAAATTTTGAGCTTGTAAAGCTTTATACAGGTGAAAACCCGTATGAGCAAAAAATGTCAGATGAAGATAGGGCGTATTATGAAAAATTCGGAGAAAGACTTTCTATTACAGGTTGGGAAAATCTAATGCTTTCGGATGATTTTCGCAGGGGGTTTAGCAAATTAGTAGAGGGTGAATACCCCACGGAAGAAAATGGAGGCGTCATAGTAAGCAGAGAATTTTCCGAGCTTAACAACATGACTATAGGCGACAAGCTGGAATTTGGCGTGTATGACGTGCAAATGAATGTGGAGAGTAGTACTTATAAAGAAAAAGGAGTGTATGAAGCCCCAATAGTCGGAATTTATGAAACAAGCCTAACCTTTGAGGTAACAGAAAATAATATCGAAGGTGAATACCTATTTCGGAGTAGTCCATATAATAAAATTTGGACATCGTTTGAGTATTCGGTAGAGCTGCAAAAACTTTTAGCAGAAACTGCATTTTTTTTCTTTGGAACTGAAAGTCCCGAGGCGGCGGTAAGGGTAAAAGAAGAAATTATCAACATGAACGTCATAGGCGGCAGAGTTGCCGATAAACTGTGGATTAAGTGGGAAAATTATAACGATTTATCGCCGGCGCTGGACAGTTTTCAAATGAGTATATTTTACATATTTATAAGCACGATGTCGGTAGGCGGTTTATTAATTCTAATTTTGCGTTTTATGATTAGCGATAAAAAGGAAGTCGGGGTGCTTTTGTGCATGGGAGAAAGAAGAAAAAATATAATTAAAGAAAAATTTTTTGAATACCTCATATTAATTTTGATATCGCTTCCAATAGCTTTAGTGAGTGCATATTTTGGTTTTTTAGCAATGTTACCGACTTTAAACCCTAATTATGTGCCCATGGGGGTTGGATATGTTGCGATGACAGGCAGAGAAACCTTAATGGCAGATTTAACCGCAGTCATGGATTTTAGCGTGATTTTACACATATTAAGCTTTGCAGTTTTAACACTGCTAATTTGGACTGGAATAACTTTTTTGCAGATTAAAAACCATAATACTAAGAAATTTATTATGGGGGAAGAGGAGTGATAGTTGAGAGTTGATAGTTGAGAGTTGATAGTTGCTCTAGCTGATGATGAAAAGGAGGTAAATTATGATTAAACTGGAAAACATTCACTTTGAATATAACAAGGACAAGGTGATACTAAAAGAGGCAAATGCGCAGTTTCATGAGGGGAAAATGTATGCCATTGTAGGACCCTCGGGTGTGGGAAAATCCACGCTTTTGTCCCTTATCGCAGGGCTTGACAAACCTCAAAGCGGAGAGCTTTATTTTGATGAAGAGAAAAGTGATTTTGACGAAATTATAAGAAAACAAAACATAGCAATGATTTTTCAAAATTTCCTACTATTTCCATACATGACGGCGGTGCAAAACATCGTGGTCGCAATGGACATAAAAAACGGCGTCAGCCCTGAAAGTGAAATTAGGGCAAAAGAAATTTTAAAAGAACTTGGAATTTCCGATAAAGACATGCATAGACCTGTAAAAAAACTATCGGGCGGTGAGCAGCAAAGGGTCGCAATTGCAAGGGCGCTTGCCACGGGGTCAAAGTATATTTTGGCAGACGAGCCCACGGGAAATTTAGACGAGGACAACGCCGAGGCGATAGTAGACATACTTAAAAAACTAAGCCGTGACAGTAATTGCTGTGTAATAGTGGTCACGCACTCAGATTATATAAGACAGCAGGCAGATATAAGCTGTACCTTATCAAGGGGAGATTTGCATTTCTCGGAGGAATGATGATGAAAGGGAACATAGCAGGCAGGGCGTGGCTTTGCTTTAAAGGGCGAGCGGGGAAAAGTGCACTGTACATCAGTTTTTCTGTAATATTTGGGCTCTGCCTTGCCGTCATATCTTGCTATATTACGGCAGGCAACAGCTATGTCGATGAAATTGCAGACGGCATACAGGGCAGGGTGACTTTTCACAGGTCGTCAAATTACGAAGAGGGTTTTGCGCCAAAAGACAACTGGATTAAGGCGCTGAGTTACCACTCAAACGTAGAGTATTATCAGCACGAGGGCGAGAGCGTGCTTGTCTATTTAAGAGATTACAAACTTATCGAGAGCACTATGAGAGAACTCAATACCATAGTGAAAAACAGTGACGAATACGGCTTTTTTGACATTTCCGACATGTCCTTGGTCACTCTTTATCAGTCTGTAAAAATGTCTTTAGGACTGCAAAATTTAACTCTTTATATAGCCGTTGCTGTGCTTACCTCCGTGTTTTTTGTGCTGTTTGTAAACATGAGCATCACCTTTAATAAGGACAAAAAAATACTCATAAGACTTGGCGAAACAAACAAAAACATTTTTAAACAGTTTGTTTTTTTGCAAGGCTTATGGGTGTATATTCCTGTGTTTATATCGTCCATGATAGGACTTTTTTTAAACGGAGTTATCTCACAGTTTTGGATAAACAGTTCCGTTGAAGACAACGAGAGTTTTGGCATGATGTCAAACTATGACGCACAAAGAGAGGCACTCTCTTCACTACAAATAGACGGGCATGTACTGCAGTTTTTAATGTTTATCGCGGTTTTTGCGCTAATATACATTATAGTGCTGTATGGGTCGCAATCAAAAAATAAAATTAGGAGTGGAAAACATGGCTGAAATAATTAAAAGAAATATTAGCGATTTAGAGGGAAAACAGGTTTTTGGAAAAGGTGAATATGAGTATAACAAGAAAACCGTAGTTCCAAGAGAAGAAAATAGACAAATTACAGTGGCGGTTTATGAAATACCACCGCTAAAGTCTGCGTACCCATATCATCACCATACGGCAAGCGAAGAAATGTTTTACATAATAAGCGGAGAGGGCGTTTTGAGGACAGAAACGGGTGAGCAAACCGTCGGCGCCGGTGATATAATATATTTTCCGGCAAATGAAAAAGGTGCGCATAAATTAACAAACTTGTCCGATGAAAATAAGCTTGTATACATAGATGTCGACACCTGCAGTAAACTTGATGTATGCCATTATCCCGACTCAAATAAAATAGGAGTTTGGGGAATGGGTATAAATAAACTTTTTAAATTTTCTGATGAAGTTGATTATTATGAAGGGGAGTAATTAAGCCTTGTGCAAAAAAAGTCCATAAAAATGGAGCACACCCCCGCGGCAACAGAGGTGTACCCCATTAATCAGGGGGAAATATCCATGTTAAAAGATGTACTCTAAATTAAGTGTGGCCCCCATGAAGATGTTGGATCATAAAGCTTACTTTTGTAAGGCTTTATCTCCATCTATAGAATAGCACAACTTAATTCATTTGTCAACAAATTTTGAGCAATTTTTCATAAATTTTTTAAACAAGTTAGTGCGTTTTGTGAGAAAGGTATAAAAATAGTTCTTAAAAAGCTTTAAGTAGTATAATATGTCTTAATGTTTAAAAAGTATGTCATAAGTTTTGGAGCTTCAATTTGCATGAAGCTCCGCTTTTTTACAAAATTTAATTGCAAAAATAGATAAACTTAGAATAAATACACCGCTAAAGAATAAAATTATCGCGGGGTTTAAAGTTTGTGAGTCAAATAATGCGCCGTAGACTATCTGTCCGGAAGGGTCTGCAAGGCCTGAAAATATTATTACACAAGAAATTATCTTGCCAAGCATTTTCGACGGGCTTATGCGCTGTATAAAAGAGTACATTAAAATATGGATGAGAGTTGTAGAAAGTATTAGGAATATTACTGAAACACACAAGATTACAAAGGCGTTCATGCCTGAGAAAATATATAGGCAAACGCCGAGTGCTCCTAAAACTACGCTAAGTGCGGTATACACATAGCCGCAGTTTGCAAAGGTGAATTTTTTTGGGAAAAGAAAAATTAAGAAACCGGCTACCAAAGAGCCTATACTTGCAAGGCCGGAGCAAATTCCAAAAAAATGAGAGGGAAGATCCATGTAAATGTTTACTATATAGGGAAGGCCTATAGACACAATGGGGTTTACACAAAATGAAGCTAGGGAAGCAAGGCACAAAAAGTAAAACAAATATTTATTCTCTTTAATCAAAAATTTTACGCTGTCCTTAAAACTGAAGTTTTCGCCGTCATTGTGCTGGGTGTTTAGGCTAATTTTGGGTATTTTCATAAAGCATTCTATGCTTGCGCATACAAAAAATATTATGGCGCTTATAATTAGGACGTTTTCAAGTGACATAAAGCTGTATAAAAATCCTGCAAGTATAGGGCCTAAAATTCGTGCGAGTGAGTTTACCTGCGACACTATGGAGTTTGCCTTGATGAGAAAATCGGGCTTTACTAAATATACTAGGGAAGCGGTCACGCTAGGCGTATATGTCGCCTGAATGATTGCAAGTAAAAATTTTACCACGCCCACCGTCATGACAACACCAAACTGAAAGCCGACAAGCGCAAGCGCAAAAATCATAAAAGCTGTGGAAAAATCCAAAATAACCATTATATTTTTTTTAGAAAATTTATCTGCAAGCACTCCGCCTATGGGGCCACAAATCGCCCAGGGTATTGCCGTAAGTGCAGTTATTAGGCCAAAAATTGTGGCGGAGCCCGTTTCGTTTAATAAATAAAGGCTAAGCGCAAAACCTATTACCGAGTTTCCTATTATGGACACTACTTGACCAAAAATTAATATTATAAAATGAACAGAGTAAGATTTTTCTTTTTTCATTTGTATCACCTTTTTCTTGATTTTTCTCTATATTTATATTATAATCAAGTTATAAAATAATACAACAGTCAATATATACACAAGTGTCTATATTTAGACAAAAACAATATATTGTAAAGTTTGGAGAAAAAGATGGCGAACAGAAGGGCGATTAAAACAAAAAAAGAGATAAAGGAAGCCTTTATAGAGCTTCTAGCGAAAAAAAAGATAGAAAAAATTGCGGTAGCCGAGATAACAGAGCTTGCCGATATAAGTCGCGCGACTTTTTATTTGCATTTTGAAGACATATATAAGCTTTATGAAAGTGTTGAAGAGGATATTTTTTCACAGCTTATTTTAATTTTTACCAAACAGCACGGGCTAATCGCACGTGATGCACTGATTAAAAGGCTGGAATTAAGCCTTGAGTACATTGAAGAAAATAAGGAACTTATCACTTCAATGGCAGAAAACGGCAATATTATTTCAAGAATTCACAAGGGTGCGGTGAACATATTTTTAAATGAATTTTACCAAAACGGTTATACAGAATTTGGTTTTGTAGAAGTAAATTTTGTCACATGGGGCTTAATTGGCACCTTGCAAGACTGGATTGTAGGTGGGATAAAAAGCTCTAAAGAAGAGTTAGTCGACATGCTAAGATACACGCTTTCAAGGTTTATTCCAGACGCTAACTGACTTTTTCAATTTCAGTTTTAAGTCTTCCGATAATTCTTTTTTCAAGCCTTGAAATATAGGATTGGGAGATGCCCAAGACATCGGCTACCTCTTTTTGAGTATGCTCTTTTGTGGAATAAAGCCCAAACCTTAGCTCCATAATTTGCTTTTCTCTAGGGTTTAGTTTTGACACCGCCGTCAAAAGCATGTGTCGTTCTGCTTCGTTTTCCACGTCTTTAAAGACTAAATCGGGCTCGCTTCCAAGCAGGTCGGACAGCAAAAGCTCGTTTCCGTCCCAGTCGACATTTAAAGGGTCGTCTATGGACATTTCATGTTTTAGCTGGGTGCTTTTTCTAAGGTGCATCAAAATTTCGTTTTCTATACAGCGTGAGGCATAGGTGGCAAGTTTAATGTTTTTGTCGGGCTTAAAAGTCTTTACCGCCTTAATTAGGCCTATGGTTCCTATAGAAATTAAGTCCTCCACAGATGCGCCGGGGCTTTCAAACTTTTTTGCAATGTAGACCACAAGCCTTAAATTGTGGGTGATGAGGGGTTCTCTGCAATTTGGAACTTCATTTTTTATGTCCTCAAACACCTTTTGCTCTGCCTCAAAACTGAGAGGAGCCGGCAAAACTTCCGGTCCGTTTATGTAGTGGCAGTGCTCCCCATCAAATTTTACGAGCAGTTTGTTTAGCAGTTTTGTTAAAGCATTTTTAATATTCATAAGCCTCTCCTTTAAAATTATTTATATATTCTGAAATTTCCTCTCCTATAAGGCTGTTGTATGCTCCGTGTGACAGACTGCCGTCAAAGAGCGCTATGTAAAAATTTATTTTAATCTTTTCATTATTTTTTATAAGATAAATTTTCTCAGGCAAAAAAGCAGGAAGCAGGCCTTTTCCTCCTATGGAGTTAAAGGGTATGAGCCTGAATTTTTCGGGCAAAAATTCGTTTAAATCGGGGAAGACTTCTGCAAAAACAGACTTTTGCGCCACTATTACGGGAGTGGCAGAAAAGGGTTCTAATAAATTATTTTCGGTGTCAAGCTTGCATCTTAATAAAATTTGCTTGTTGTTGTGAGTGATTTCTAAGGTAAAAAAACTCAGCTTGTTTTCACAGCGCCCTTTAAATTTGTCTATCAAAAGAGAAATAAAATATGCAAGTAAGGTGAAGAGCACCAAGTAAATAAGAGAAATGTCAAAATAAACTTTTCCGCCAATTACGGCAGTACCGTTTATGGGAAAAATACTTACAAGCGCTAAAATTATGCCTGAGAAAATAAATCCAAAACTGTAAAAGCAAATGGTGCTTTTAATCAATCGAAACAAATTGCCATAGCCAAAAACAATAAGGCAAATAAGACAGGAGGAGAGCACGGCGATAGGCAGGCTGAGCGCAAAACTTAAGGGCAAAAGGGAAAATAGGCTTACGGCGCCGCCTACAACAGAGGCGATAACAAGCCTGTAGGTCTTCACTTCAAGATGGAAAAAGTTTTTTACGCACAGCAAAAGAAAGTAATCGATATATAAATTTACCAAAAACAATATGTCCGCATAAATTATCAAGTGGCAATCACCCCCTAAGGTTATTATAATTATATGCAAGGAAAACTTTTGTCAAAACCTGCATGGAAAAATTTATATTTTTATGATACAATATTACAAAATACGGAGGTTATAAAAATGGGTAATAATTATATAAGACAGGCAAAATACTATGAAACGGACCAAATGGCGATTATACACCACTCAAATTACATAAGGTGGTTTGAAGAGTCTAGGGTGCATTTTTTGGAGGAAATAGGTTTTCCTTATGATAAAACGGAGGAAATGGGCATTTTAAGCCCCGTGCTTGAGGTTTGCGCACAGTATAAGTCTTCGGTTAAGTTTCATGATGAAGTAGAAATTGTCGTAAGTATTGCGGAGTACACCGGGACAAGGCTGAGTTTTGAATATGAAATTTATAACAAAAAGACAGGCGCCCTTACCACTACAGGATATTCTAAACACTGCTTCTTGCTAAAAGAAAGTGGAAAATTAGTTTCAATTAAAAAAATAAACCCCGAACAACACGAGGTTTTTGTAAATCTTATAAAGCCAACTAAATATTTAAAATAAAACCCAAAATGGGCTGTGATAAAAATTCATCACAGCCCATTTTGGTATATTACAGTTAGTCGTACTTAAATTTAGTCGTTGTCGTCGTCATCGTCGTCATCGTCGTCATCGTCGTCGTCATCGTCATCATCATTGTCGTCGTCGATTTCGTAAACGTCGTCATCGTTGTCGTCGTCGTCATTGTCGTCATCGTCGTCGATTTCGTAAACATCGTCTTTGTCATCGTCTATATCGTCGTCAAAGTCGTCATTGTCGTCGTCAAAATCGTCATTATCGTCGTCTTTGTCGTCGTCAAGGTCGTCGTAATAGTCGTCCATGTCGTCTAAATCGTCGTATAGGTCGTCGTCATCGTCTTTGTCGTCGTCTAAGTCGTCGTCATCGTCTTTGTCGTCGTCTAAGTCGTTGTCATCATCTCTGTCATCGTCTAAGTCGTCGTCGTCAATGTCATCGTCTAGGTCGTCATTGGGCTCAATGCTACTGTAGAGTAAAGCTCCAGAAACTGCGTCTATATCATATTCGTATTCTGAATTATTTGCATCAAACTCTACTTCATAGACTAAAACGCCGTCGTTAAAATCAAGTTCTATAGAAATATCAGTTGCTACATCTAGTGTTACGCCTGCTAGAGAAAGGGCTTGGTTTAATGCCGCTGTTTCTCCTATAGTTGTGTTTTGCCCTTGTCCTGATTGAACAGAATCTTGGACTTCGGAATTGTCATCTGTTATATAAGCGTCTACAAGGTCTGCTAAATCGTCAATAGATAAGCTTGCAAGAGTAGCCACATCAAGTTTGGCGTTTTGAGTAGAAAGCAGTAAAACAAGTTCTGCTTTGCCCTTGGAAATGTTGTGAGTTTGCATTAAAGTTGCAATTTCTACATCTTTGCTTGACTCGGTGGTAGACTCCATAAGATATTGTGTTAAATTGATGTCTGCAAATGAAGGATTTTGTTTTGCTTGTGCAATAATTTCATCAAGCAGTGATTTGATTTCGGCGCTGTTTTCGCCTTGAACATTTAACAAAACAGAGTTGTTTTCTGCTGTTAGGTAGGAGTTTTGCTCCATGATTTCAAGAATTTGAGGTATAGCTGTATCTATAGTTTGAGCGGTGAAATCTTGGTTCAAAAGAATTTCAGAGCCGTCATCGTTTAATGCGCTAACATCAATTATTTTGTTTTCGGAATTAAGATTTACCTCTATCGACGGGTTAACGTCGATTGTTATTGTTGATACTACATTTCTGTCTAAAAATACATTTGAAGCGCTGAGTGCAAATGCACCTATGCCGATTCCTACCACCGCTACAAATCCTGCTGCCATTGCTACTATTTTGCCTATTTTCTTTGGTTTTTCATAATAAGTTGTCATATCAATTACCTTCCTCTCAGGTTCATCACATTTGGAGAGGATTTGGGATAATACATCAGGTGTAGAATTTTCAAATGCCGCTTCGATTTTTCTTTCTATATCTGAATTTTGTAAATTTTTCAAATTAATCACTCTCCTTTAGTAATAATTTCAATTTTTTTAGGGCACGGTTATATTTTGAAAGAACGGTTGACAGTCCTAAGTCTAAAAGTTTAGCTATTTCACGGTGTTTAAGTCCTGTTACTGCGTGAAGTATGACTATTTGTCGTTCTTCATCGGACAGTGCATTTAAACAAGTTGTTAAAACCATTTTGTCATCAGAGCTTAACGCCTTATTGTCTACCAAGAAATTTTCCACCTCTTCAAGTGGTGAGGAAAAACGTTTTTTGTTTTCCCTTATTTTCTGTAAACAGAAATTTTTTGTTATGGTAAGTATCCAAGCCATGGGCTTGCCATTTGGCTTGTAAGAGTCTGATGATGAAAAAATTTTAATATATACATCTTGCAAAACGTCGCTACTATCTTCTTTGTTTTTCAAGATGGAAAATGCAAATGCATAAACTGAAGTTTTCGTAAATTTATAAAGCGCCTCAAGTGCTTGTTTATCCTTTTGGGCTATTTTTAAAAGGTACGAATCAATTATATCCGACTTTGCTTTAATTTCATCTGCAGAGCTCATGCAAATAAAAATCATATGTTTCTTGCCCCTTTCATATAGGTAATGAAAAACCTTGGCATTTTATTGCAAGGTTTTTAAAAATTTTTTTATTTTTTTTAAAAAGTTTTGAAATTACTTAATTAAAGGCAAGTTTTCTATTACTCTTCTTACCATGTCGAGTGCGTGAGAGCCTGACACAAAGCGGTGCCACTCTCTGTTTTTCATTCTGCCAAAGGCAGTTCTTTTTGAAACGAAAACCTCATCTTTATAGGCTACACCGATATATACAAGACCCACGGGCTTTTCGTCGCTTCCGCCATCGGGCCCTGCTATGCCCGTAATGGACACGGCGATATCGGCACCGGATAATTCTTTCATGCCCTTTGCCATCTCATAGGCGGTCTCTTCACTTACCGCACCGTATTTTTCTAAGGTTTCGGATTTTACGCCTAAAAGCTTTGTCTTTACATCGTTTGAATATGTGACACAGCCCATGTTAAAAACCTCAGAGCTTCCACTTATGTCGGTAATTCTTTTTGCAAGATACCCACCCGTGCAGGACTCTGCCGTGGCTATGGTCATAGAGCGCTCTTTAAGGCGTGTCACTACAAGCGCTTCTAGGCTTTCTATGTCAATGCTGTAGACATAGTCGCCCACTCTGTCCATTATATCTTTTATAATAGGTGCGCACATTTTGTCGGCTTCCACTTCGTTTTCTGCCTTTGCCGTGACTCTTACAAAGCATTCGCCCTCTTTAGCATATGGCGCAACTGTTGGATTTTCATAATCAATAAGGTCATGTATCATCTCGGCTACCGGCGCTTCGCCTCTGCCGTAAATATGTATGTTGTGCGAACGTATTACCTGTGTGTTACCGCTTAGCGACACAAGATAAGGTATGCCGTAATTATTTAGCATAGGTGTAAGTTCCGAGGGAGGGCCTGGGAACATCATTACGGTTTTGCCCTCACCTGTTTTAAAAACACAGCCGGGAGCTGTTCCGTTGTCGTTTTCCAAAACTGTACAGCCGACGGGCAGCATGACTTGCTTTTTCTGATTTTCGGTCATGTCAAGTCCGGGGAACTGCTCTAAAAGTCTTTTATAACAGTCCTCTCTAAATTCAAGCTCATTACCTGCAGTCTTTACAACGGTTTCTTTTGTAAGGTCGTCTACCGTAGGGCCAAGGCCTCCTGTGGTGATTAAAATATCGCTTCTTGAAAGCGCAAGCTTGACAGCGTCTTCAAGCCTTTTTGGGTTATCTCCTATGGTGACCGCATGTAAAAGATTTATCCCGATACCTGCAAGTTCTTTTGCTATTATGGTTGTGTCTATGTTTACCACTTTTCCTAAAAGTAGTTCTGTGCCAACTGAAATAATTTCTGCATTCATAATATTCACTCTCAACTTTCCACTCTCAACTAATTATCATCGTTTCTATATTTTCTAAACAGTATTTAATCTCTTCTTCTATATTAAGGGCGGTTTCTGCTTTTTCTAGAACGTGTACAGCAGGCCTTGTTTTTGGTCTTTTTGGGGTGAATACTGTACAGCAGTCCTCAAATGGCTCTATAGATATGTCGTAAGTCCCTATTTTGTGGGAAAGTTCGATTATTTCCGACTTGTCTGTGCCTATTAAAGGCCTGAATATCGGCATATCGGCCACTGCATCTGTGCAGGCTATGGCCTGTATGGTTTGGCTTGCCACTTGCCCGAGGCTTTCACCCGTTATGAGTGCGTGGCATTCTTCCTCTCTTGCAAGGATTTGGCCTACCCTCACCATAAATCGGCGCATTATTATTGTGGATAATTCCTCAGGGCAATAATCCCTTATGTGTTCTTGAAGCCTTGTGAAATTCACGGTTATCATTTTAATTCTGCCGGAGTATTCCGACACTTTTTCTAAAAGCCTTACTACTTTGTCGTGCGCCCTATCGCTTGTGTAGGGAGGACTTGCAAAATGGATTGCCGTAAGCTCGACTCCTCGTCTTGATAGCATCCACGCCGCCACGGGGCTGTCGATTCCGCCGCTTATCATGATTGCGGCTTTTCCGCCAGAGCCCACGGGTATTCCGCCGGCGCCTTTTATTTGCTCTGCGTGAATATAAGCCGCTTGTTCACGCACCTCAACACGCACGGTGGTGTCGGGGTTATGTACATCGACCGTGAGATGTGGAAATTTTTCTAAGATATATCCGCCAAGCTCTGCCGATATTTCAGGCGATTTAAGCGGGAATTTTTTATCAGAACGCTTGCTTTCTACCTTAAAAGTGTTTACAGACAAAAGATGATTTTCAAGGTATTTTATGGTGGTGTCCTTTATATCATCCATCTCTTTTTCACAAACTGCCGACTTGGTGTAGGCGACTATTCCGAAAATTTTGCCTACTTTTTC
The DNA here is from genome assembly GCA_964370635.1 of uncultured Eubacteriales bacterium. Taxonomy (GTDB): domain Bacteria; phylum Bacillota; class Clostridia; order Oscillospirales; family Acutalibacteraceae; genus SIG603. The sequence continues at coordinate 47,281 of CAYJJU010000010.1, forward strand.
GGCTGTAGCGTCGAGGTCTACATCGTCTTTTAATGGCTTTATATAAATGGTTGACTGCATACAGCTTATGTCAAATTCGCCGTTTTTAGCTATTCTTCTTTTGATGTTTTTAATAAGCATGGACTCGAATATTTTACGGTTTAAACCCTTTAAAACAATTTCGCCTAGCTTTATAAGTATTACTTCTTTCATTTTTCACTCCGTTTTCTTTTTTTATATCGTAAATTTGATTTGTTATTATATATTCGTAAATGTAAGTGCGGATTGTGCTTATAATCTTCGAGCCTTAAAAAAAGCGTAAGCGCCATATGTTAATATAGCAATCGCCAGTATTGCCCAAAATATTAAAGCAATAGTATCAATCCAAATACCTATTGATGCTCCGAAAATACACCATAATACCCCAAGACTGATAAGTAAAAAAACCTCGCTTTTTCGTGCTGTTTTCTCGCTCTTAGCAACACAACCTATTATAAAGCACCCAAATAATATGCTCATTATTATGCCATAAATAGCAAAACCGAAGTATTGTTGCATGAGATACTTTTCCCAACCAGACTGGCTAAATAGATCATTTCGAGTTTCAAGATTACTTATGTTAATAAAATCTTGTATCCTAAAATATAGCATTATAAACACTAAAAAAGTTCCAAATAATACCAACCATTTTTGATATGGTTTTTTCCAGTAACTAAAAGTTTCATTCTTGTTCATAGTTTGCCTCCCAACATATAGATAACCTTACTATAGGCATGAATCTATAGGCATGAATTTAAAATTTTGATGTAGGGGGCGGGTTGCCCGTCCCGTATAGCTTACACAAAAATTATTAATTAAAATGCGCCAAAGTATTTATGGCGGTTTTTAGTTCTTTTATAAAAATATCTATTTCTTCAAAAGTGTTGTCATTACAAAAACTCACCCTGATAGAGCTTTGTATTTTATCAAGCGGTAAATTCATTGCAGAAAGAACCGAACTTGGCTTGTTTTTGGAGCAGGACGAGCCTGTTGATACAAAAATATTTTTGCTTGATAAGAAATTCAGCACGGTTTCTCCTCGAATTTTTGCAGGAGAGAAATTTAATATATGCGGTGCACTGCCCTGTGGGCTGTTGATGTGAGCGCCCTCTATCTCGGACAGTTTTTCTCTTAAATAATTATTAAGCTCTTGCAAATTATTTTTTTTATATTCTTTTGCGGCAACTGCCATTGCACAAATAGAGCTTAAAGCCTCTGTGCCCGAGCGCATTTTATTTTCCTGACCTCCGCCTAAAATTAGTGGAGCAATTTTTTTGCCATTCTTTATGTATAAAGCACCAACCCCTTTAGGGCCGTGAAATTTATGTGCGCTGATACTTACTAAATCCACCGATTTCATATCAATAGGCACTTTTAAAAAACCTTGCACATGGTCTACATGTATAAGCGCCGGTGCACCTGCTTTTTTAATTGCAGGGGCTACCGCATTTATCGGATTTACAGCACCAGTTTCGTTGTTGACGGACATGAGGCTTACCAAAATCGTTTTGTTTGTCACGGCATCAAAAATTTGTTTAGCACTTATATTTCCGTCTTCGTTTGGCGATAAAAGCTCGACTTCAAAGCCCTCTTCGCTTAGTTTTTCTAAGGATTTTAGCACGGAGGGGTGCTCCGTTTTGGCACTTACTATTTTATTTCCTCGTTTTTTAAGTGCCCTTGCAGCACCTAAAATGGCGGTGTTGTTGCCCTCTGTTGCGCCTGATGTAAAATAAATTTCCTTATCGCTTACACCAAAAGTTTGCGCCATGATTTTTCGTGCATTGTCAAGCTCTTTTTGAGCACTAAAGCCAAGGCTGTGAAGAGATGACGGATTCCCATAGCACTGTGTCATTATTTCATACGCCTTTTTTGCCGCATTTTCATGCACCTTAGTGCTTGCGCTATTATCAAAATATATGTTCAAAATCATCTTCCTTTATTAAAGACTGCGATATCCTGTTGTAAAATCTATCATATTATTTAGCTTTTCGCCTTTTAGATATTTCTCTAAATTATCGGCAAATATCTTCAAAATTCGCTCTCTCGTTTCGTCTAAATGATAAAAACCTGAGATGTGAGGAGTTATGAAAGCCGTGGGTATGTCCCAAAGCCTATGGCCTTTTGGCAGTGGCTCTGGCTCTGTTACGTCTAACACGGCACCTGCAAGATGACCGCTTTCAAGTGCGTCACTTAAGGCTTCCATTTCTATTATATAGCCTCTTCCAACATTTATAATATATGAGCCTTTTTTCATAAGTGATATTCTTTTTTCGTCTATCATGTTTCTGGTTTGTGGTGTGCCGGGCATTGCAATTGCCAAAACATCGGTACGCGGTAAAATTTCGTCTAGTTTGTCTGATGTTATAATTTCATCGGCATAAGGAGATGGGGTGGTGTCCGCCCTTCTCACTCCTATTACATACGCGCCAAGTGATTTGCAACGCATTGCATACTCTGTGCCTATGTCGCCCATGCCTAGTACCACAACCGTGGATTTATACATGCCGTCCACATTTCCAAGGCTTTCCCATGAGTGAGTTTTTTGCGCATCTCTATATAAAAACATTTTCTTAATCATGGCCATATGCCCTGCAAGCATAAACTCGCCTATAGCAAGGCCATAAGCTCCTGTGGAGTTTGTAAGTTTTACATCACTTTTTAAAACACCGTCCTTAATATAGGGCTCGACTCCGGCACTGCCTGTCTGCAGCCATTTTAAGTTTTTGGCGGTCTTTAGCATGCTAGGACTGGGGTTTCCTAAAATAATCTCGGCATTATCTACCATCTCCTGTGTGAATTCATCACAAAAAGTCACGGTTTTATCGCCTGCAATAATTTTTATCATCTCGCGATTTTTCTCATTTGTAGGTATTCTTATTACTATATTTGACATGTTTTTGCTCCTTATAAACTATCAATTTGTTCAAGCCAAAGTGTGCTGCATGCATCGCTTGGCATTCTAAAATCTCCTCTTGGAGATAAACCAACGCTTCCCACCTTAGGGCCGTCTGGCAGACAAGAGCGCTTAAACTGTTGGGTGAAAAATCTTGAGTAAAACATTCTAAGCCATTTTTTGATTTCTTCACTGCTATAATCTTTACCGTATGCCATGCTGCAAAGCTTAAATATCTTTTTAGGCTCAAAGCCAAACCTTAGCATATAGTACATGAAAAAGTCGTGAAGCTCGTAAGGGCCTACTATATTTTCTGTAACCTGCGAAATTTCATCGCCCTTAGGCGGTAAAAGCTCAGGGCTTACGGGGGTCGCCAAAACATCTCTTAAAATGTCGCCTGTGCCTTTGTCAAAAACATCTGCCATATAATTTACAAGGTGTCGCACCAAGGTTTTTGGAACTGATGCATTAACGCCGTACATTGACATGTGGTCGCCGTTATAAGTGGCAAAACCTAAGGCGAGCTCTGACAAATCGCCCGTTCCTATTACTATGCCGTTTTGCATGTTTGCAATGTCCATGATAAGCTGGGTGCGCTCTCTTGCCTGTGAGTTTTCATAGGTTACGTCGTGTGTGTCTGGGTCTTGGCCTATGTCGCTAAAATGCTGTAAAACAGCGTCTTTTATCGGTATTTCTTTAAAACTTACACCAAGGGCTTTTGCAAGTCCCTCGGAATTATTTTTCGTGCGGCCGGTAGTTCCAAAACCCGGCATGGAAACGGCCTGTATGCCTTTTCTGTCTAAATTTAATTTGTCAAATGCCCTGACGGTAACAAGCAAGGCTAAGGTGGAGTCTAAACCGCCTGAAAGGCCAAGCACTACATTTTTAATTCCAATATGCGAAATTCTTTTCATGAGTCCCGCACACTGCATGTCCAAAATGTTTTTACACCTTGTCTTAAGCTTGTCGCCCATTGGGACAAATGGGTTTTTGTCAAACTTTCTCTCAAGTTCATATTTTTTAAAAGTAGTTTTGCTATACTCGTAATTTATTTGTATTACATTTTCATCACAGCTTTGCGACCATGTGTTCATTCTTTGTCTTTCGTTTTCTAGTCTTTGCACGTCTACATCGGCATAAGTTATGCCATAAGTGAAAAGCTCACTCTCTGATAAAACACTTGCGTTCTCGCTTATTATCCTGTGGCCTGAAAAAACAAGGTCGGTGCTTGATTCGTCCATTGCGCTGTCGGCATAGGCATAGGCACACATGAGTTTGCCTGAATTAATGCTTACCAAATCACGCCTGTACTGCGCTTTTCCTACGGTTTCGTTACTGCAAGAGGCGTTCATTATTACTGTAGCTCCATTTTGGCAAAGTACTGTAGAGGGAGTGCTTGCAACCCACATGTCCTCGCAAACTTCAAAGCCTATTTTTAAATTTTTATTGCTATCACAGTTAAATATAAGTTTACCCATAGGCACATTAAAACCGCAGTAATTTACGGTTTCATTTTTTGTGTAAGGGGTAAAATGGCGCAGTTCATAAAATTCTGAATAATTTGGAATATTAACTTTTGGCACAAGGCCTAAAAGCTCCCCACTTTTAAATACTGCAATGCAGTTATAAAGTGCAGAGTTAAAGCTCACGGGCACGCCAAGGCCACAGAGTATGTCTAAATTTTCGGTATCTTTAATAAGTTTTTTTAGATGTATTTGTGCACTTTCCAGCAGCAAGGGCTGATTGAATAAATCGCCACAGGTGTAGCCTGTAACACAAAGCTCCGGAAAAATAATAGCCGCCGCCAAATTTTTTGCGGCAAGATTTATGTCGTTTTTTATTTGCTCACAGTTATATTTACAGTCTGCAACACGCATTTTAGGGCTTGCGCTTGCCAGTCTTACAAAGCCATAGTTCATAATTACACACTCCTTTTATCAGTGCTAATTATACTAGTATTTGCATAAATTGTAAAGAAAATTGCAATAAATATTTATATGTGGTAAAATAGGCCATAATAGGGAGGGATTACTTTGAATATATTAATTTTGTCGGCGGCTACGGGTGCGGGACATCTTAGGGCGGCGCATGCGGTGGAAAGCTATATTAATGGAAATACACAGCATAATGTGAAAACAGTTGACACGTTTAAGTCTATAAGCTCTATACTTGATAGCACTATATGCGATGGTTACAGCTTCCTTGCAAAAAGGACACCTAGCTTTTTTGGAAAATTATATAAAAGCACAAATAAAGACACATCTTTTGCGAAGATTGTGCCTAAATTCAGTGCGATGTTTGCGGCTCAGCTTTTGCCTACAATAAACGATTTTAAACCCGACATAATTTTATCCACTCACCCATTTGCAACAGAAATGATTTCAACACTCAAAGAAGTGGGGAAACTGTCCTTGCCTCTTATTTGCATAATGACAGATTACGGTGTGCATAAATCGTGGGTAAGTCCACATGTAGACGCCTATGTCGTGGCGGGCGAGCACATGATAGAGGGACTTAAAAAATTCGGGGTAAGTGCGGACATTGCCCACCCTTATGGAATACCGGTTTTTGACATGTTTTTCAATCATGAAGACAAAGACATGCTTTTGCGTGAAATGAATTTTTCGTCGCAAGTGCCCACCATACTGTTTATGGCAGGCTCTTTAGGAATGTCTGCCGTCATGAATTTCTTTAAAAGAATACGTGATGTAAAAGACCCTTTGCAAATAATAATTATCACGGGAAGAAATAAAAAACTTTATAATGCCTTTGAAAAAGAGATACATAAAAGCTTTTTAGGAAGAGAAGACAAAAAAATAAAGCTTATTTATTTTACAAACGAGGTCGAAAGGTATATGCATGCCTCTGACTTGCTTGTGACAAAACCCGGTGGGCTTACCGTGTCTGAGGCGCTTGCTTGCAACTTGCCGCTTGCGGTTTTTGATGCGATACCCGGGCAGGAAGAGGACAACGCAAACTTCTTAAAAAGCAATGATATGGGAATTAGGATAGACAAGGGGACAGATTTTCCGAAATTTATTGCCGAGCTTTTAAGCGAGAAAGACAGGCTGGAAAAAATGAGAAAATCTTGCGAGACTTTTGATAAATCCGAGGCAATACCGAAGCTTTTAAAGCTTATAGACACCTTGATAGAGAAGTATAGTGTAGCAGAAAATAAAAATTAGAGATTATTTTCGTTTTTATATTTATTTAATTTATAGTTTATGGTATAATACATATTTGTTAAATAAATTTAGAGCGGAGAGTGCACATGATAACGGTTTCAAATTTAAGTTTGAGCTTTAATGGTGAAAATTTGTTTGCAGGCGCAAACCTACTTTTTCAACCCGGGAATTGCTACGGCGTAATCGGAGCAAACGGAGCGGGTAAATCAACATTTTTAAGAATTTTATCGGGCGAATTAGACCCCACAAAAGGTGAGGTTATAATTGGCCCTAAATGTCGTATGTCGGTTTTAAAACAGGATCACTTTGCATATGAAGAGCAAACTGTCATCGACACAATAATGCAGGGTAATGCCCATCTTTATGACATAATGGTTAAAAAAGATGCAATTTATCTAAAAGAAGATTTTTCCGAAGAAGACGGAAATTTGGCGGCGGAGCTTGAGGCAGAATTTTCCGAGCTTGGCGGTTGGGATGCAGAAACTGACGCCGCAAGACTTTTGCAAGGCATGGGTTTAAACGGCGACATGCTTCATACTGAAATGAAAACTTTGACACAAAGTGAAAAAGTTAAAGTGCTTCTTGCAAGGGCGCTGTATGGAACGCCCGACATTATTTTGCTTGATGAGCCTACAAACGGACTAGACGCAAAATCTGTTGTATGGCTTGAGAACTTCCTCATGGACTATGAGGGCACGGTAATAGTAGTGTCCCATGACAGATATTTTTTAAACAATGTCTGCACGCATATAGTAGACATCGATTTTTCTAAAATTAAGATGTATATAGGCAACTACGACTTCTGGTATGAGTCAAGCCAACTTATGCAAAGGCTTATGAGGGACCAAAACAGAAAGGCAGAAGAGAAAATTAAAGAGCTTCAAAACTTTATAAGGCGCTTCTCTGCAAATAAGTCAAAATCAAGACAGGCGACCTCAAGGAAAAAGCTTATAGAGAAAATTAGTGTAGAGGAAATGCCAGCCTCTTCAAGGCGCTACCCTTATGTAGGCTTTGTGTGGGACAGAGAGCCCGGCAAAGACATACTAAGCGTAAGCGGTATATCGAAAACCATCGACGGTGTAAAAGTCTTAAACGATGTAAGCTTTATCGTGGACAAGGGCGAAAAAGTTGCGTTTCTTGCCAACAATGAAATTGCTGTTTCTGCACTGTTTAAAATACTTATGGAAGAGACAGAGGCAGACGAGGGCACCTTTAAATGGGGCGTTTCAACCAGCCGTTCGTACTTCCCGCAGGATAACTCACAGTTTTTTGAGGGCGTGGACTTCTCAATAATAAAATGGCTTGAACAGTATTCCACAGACACGACAGAAACATTTTTAAGAGGATTTTTAGGAAAAATGCTGTTTTCGGGAGACGATGTTTACAAGGATGTAAAAGTGCTCTCAGGTGGCGAAAAAGTGCGTTGTATGCTTTCAAGAATGATGATGTTTAATTCAAACGTCCTAATTTTAGACCAACCTACAAACCACCTAGACCTTGAATCTATCACCGCGGTCAACAATGGCCTTATAGATTTTAAAGGGATAGTCCTATTTTCGTCGCACGACCACGAATTCATACAAACCGTCGCAGACAGAATTATTGAAATTTTGCCGGACGGAAGCGTAAGAGATAAAAAATGCACCTATGATGAATATTTAGAGAGTTTTAATTGATATAAAAGACGAGCTGTGACAAAGTGATTTTTGCCACAGCTCTTTTTTTATTTGGGAGATACTCGCATGTTTTTTGGTATTCTTTTTCGTTTCGTATTATATGGTCGTGGTAAGAGCGTTGCCAAACCTGAAATCCTATTTGTTTTGTAATCGATATTTTAAATGATTTAATTAATTGTGAAATTGATTGTGTTGTTGTAGGGGACGATGCCCACATCGTCCCCTACAATATCCGATAATATTTCAGACCTGTTTTGCGTACATATCGTTACAAAATACGCACCACTGTGCCTTAAGCATTCTTTTTATTATTTCTTCATTTTATCTTTTATTTTTTCTAAAAGATTCTTTTCTTCATCATGAACGTCGTGTATTTCTTCTTCTTTTAATAAGATTTTTCGATACACAATTCTGAGTTCATCGCCGTGAAGTATGTCTTGGGTGATGCCCTTTTCTTCGATTATTCGATTTGTGTTATGGCGTAAAAGTGTGTAAACTACGGCGGTTGTAGGTGTGCCTATGAGTATTCCGAGTATGCCAAACATGCTTCCGAATACTAAAACAGCGGTAAGCGTCCAAAGTCCGGGAAGACCAATCGATGAGCCTACGACCCTTGGGAAAATTATATTGCCCTCAAATTGTTGCAAAATAACTACAAATATTAAAAACCACAGTGCGTCCATGGGGTTTACAAGCAGTAGTAAAAATGCGCCGATGCTAGCACCGATGTATGCGCCAAAGACCGGAACCAATGCCGTCACTGCAAGAATAGCAGATATCAAAAGGGCATAATTTAGGCCTATTATAGTCATTCCGATAAAACACAGTGAGCCCAAAATTAGGCATTCTGTAAGTTGTCCTCTTACATAATTTGAAAAAGTGTTGTTTGCCACCGCTAAAAATAACGAAACTTTATCTGCGGCTTTTTTTGGAATATAGGCATACAAAGCTTTTTTAAAGGAAAAAGTTAAATTATCTTTGTCTGCCAAGAAATATACCGAATAAATTAAACTCATAACTATGCTAAATACAATAGATACTATGTTAAAAGTAGCGGCTAAAACTGATGCCAAGATGTCTGTCGCCGCAGAAGTAATGTCGGTAAGAAGTCCCGTCCAATTAAATGTATTTAAGAGAGTGTTTTGAATTTCGTATATATCTATATTTAGGTTTAAGGATTTAAGTGTGTTGTCAAGCCATACAAAAAAGCTTTCAAGATAACCCGGCAGGGTCTCCGATGCACTTTGAATAAAACTCTGAATAGATATTGTAAGCTCAGGAATAATTAAGAAAAATATGAAACCGAGGGCCACAGATGCTAGCAAATAAGCCATAACTAAGGTGATAGGTTTCTTTATTTTATTCCAAATTTTACCATTTTCACAGCGCCTATTTATTCCTTTAAACACAAATTGGTCTATGCCTTTTACAAAGGTATTTAGTATAAAGGCAAGCACAAGTCCTGCAAAAAAAGGGGCAAATGCGTTGGATATCGTCGAAATTATAACGGAAAAATTTTCAAATTGGAAAAATATAAAAATTAGAAAAACCGTGAAGGTGATTGCAATGGTTGCATATAGGACATATCGCTTTTCCTTTTTTGAGGTTTTATTAGTAGGTTCTGGCAACATAATTTAAATCTCCTTTTAGTACTTAATATGTTTATTATACACTAAAATATGTACCAATTGCAATAAAAATAAGTAATTAGTTTGCTTTTAAGGCGATTAATTTTTTGTCCCCCACAAATAAAAGTTGAAGTATTACTATTTCTACCGTGCACATTATGCCCGCTTGTATGAGTCTTGTCGGTAGAAGTACTAAGAAGTCGCTACCGTAGAGCAGGGAAATCCATAGGGTGTTGAGTAAAATTGACGATACCAATTGCCCTAAAAGTACGGCAAAAACAACTCTTTTAATGTTGCATTTCTTATGATAGCTAAGTCCGTTTATAAGGCCTGTTATCATAGCCGACAGCGTAAACCCCGGAAAATAGGGGCCTATTGGGAATAAAATAGCACCGATAAGGTCGCCGAGTCCCGCCACCGTCATGCTCTCAAAAGTGCCAAGTTTTCTTGCGGCAATTGCCACAGGGATAAACGAAAAACCGATTTTCATTATAGGGGTGGAGATGGATAAAAACCTTGACAAGATAATTTGTATGGCGAGTAAACACGCAATAAGCGCCAAGTTTTGCACATTTAAGTGCTGTTTTTTGAAGTTTTGAAATTTTGACATAAAAAAATACCTCCTTGTTAAATTTGCTGTGATAACAAGAGGTATAGCGATTTAAGGGCAGAAATGCCCCTAAAACTATGCAAAATGTTATGAAACAGCGGGATGCGACATGTTTACCGCAGGTTTTAACCTTTCGTCTATAAAGCAACTCCCCGTCTTTACAGCACTTCACGCAAACACATCTACTCTGTATTTTTTACAGTCAAATTATATACTAGCAATGTTTTTTTGTCAAGGTATTACTCAACAGATTTTGCCACGGCTTCAATTCTTTTAGCAAAATCCTCCTCATAAACTTCACTGATACTCAAATGCTCCAAATAATAGGCTATTTCCATGTCTTTTTTATACACATAAAACTTTAAATGCAATATCAACCAATTTGTTTATCACCAAATTCCGTCATATTGTCCCAATATCTTTTTGGCATGTGCGATTGCCTGCATTTTGGGTTAAACCTGCCTTCTATAGCTATAGTTTCATAGAATTTTTTCCAAAGCGCCCTGCAAAATTCTTCCTCCTCGTCCGTTGGCGGTAGCTCTATGCCTTCTACCCTTATAAACTGTGGCTGTCCGTTTTGGTACACGAGGGCTGTCTTATGGGTTTTATCAAATATCATGAAATTTTCGCCCGAAAACCTGTCGCAAAAATGCCCTGCAATAAGCGGTAAAATATTATTTTTTGGCTCTATTATTGAGAGCAAATTCCCCGAGTACTCGGAAAATCGCACAAAGCCCAAAAATAAATGCGCCTCATTTTTCATATGGGTAATCGCCTTGAAAATAGCGGATACATCGTCGTTTGTAAGCATATTGCACACTGCTTTTCCTCGCTTGTATCCAAGCCTTAAAAAGTATAAAATTCTAAGCTCTTTTTCGTTTAGGCAGGTCAAAAATGCCTCTTCTACCATCTCTTTTGCTTGGTCTGAAATTTTTTCCGATATGGAAATTTTCACCCTGTCCGCCTTTTCTTTTACGGTTTGTATGTACTTTATTTTGTAAAAAGTTGGCTGATATTCCCCCATAGGCTCTATAAAAAGCGGTATTTCTCTGCATTTGAAGCTTTCAAAAATACAGCACATCAAGCCGTCAAAAGTGCCGTCGTAATAATAAATTATATGTTTTTCGTTCATGTCATTCCCTCCTTATAATTGTCCGCTTACCGCCTTTTGTAAATTTGGCAAATTAGAATTAAAAAGCGATAACTGTATTCCTTGTTCATCTTTTTGTGTGAGTGCGCCGTCTTTTAAGACCCCTGTCAAGATGTTTTTATCGTCAAAAAACCTGTTTGGCTGAAATTTTCCCTTGCAGGTTATGAAAAATTTTGCGCGCTTTAGCACTACGCCAAGCTTTTTTAAGCCTTCAAAATCTATTGTGCAGTAGCGCCGTGCTTGTAAAATTCGTTTTGCGCTTATAACGCCTATGCCGGGCACTCTTAAAAGCATTTCGTAAGACGCATGGTTTATTTCTATCGGAAATTCGCCCATATTGTTTACCGCCCAATTGCATTTTGGGTCTAAAACGGGGTTGAAATCTGGGTTTTGCTCGCTTAAAATTTCGTCTGCCGTAAATTTATAAAAGCGAAGCAACCAGTCTGCCTGATAAAGTCTGTGCTCTCTTAATAGTGGTGGGGCAGTGGTTATTGCCGGAAGTTTTTCGTCGTGCATCATGGGCATGTAGGCTGAAAAAAACACCCTTTTTAGCTCGAATTTTTTATAAAGCCCCTCGCTGAGTTTTAGTATTTTGTAATCCGTTTCGGGGCTTGCCCCTATTATCATTTGTGTGGATTGTCCACCGCTTGCAAAGCTTGTGGCTTTTTTATATCTAACCAAATCTTTGCTGTTTTGCCGAATTTCATCCCTGATTTTTGTCATAGGTTCTAAAATATCACGCTTTGTCTTTTGCGGTGCTAAATTTTTAAGGCTGTCGTTTGAGGGCAGTTCTATATTGACACTCATTCTATCTGCTAAAAGCCCCAGTTTTTGAATTAGCCTTTCGTCGGCACCCGGTATGGCTTTTACGTGGATGTAGCCGTTAAAATTATAGTGATTTCTAAGAAGTGAGAGGGTTCTTATCATGAGTTCACAGCTGTAGTCAGGGTTTTTGACCACGGCAGAGCTTAAAAACAGGCCTTCAATATAATTTCTTCTGTAGAATTTTATTGTGAGTTCCGCCAGCTCTTCGGGGGTGAAGCTTGTGCGCCTTGTCGCATTGCTTTTCCTGTTTACGCAGTACACGCAGTCGTACACACAGGCGTTGCTCATAAGCACTTTTAAAAGCGAAATGCACCGGCCGTCTGCCGAAAAACTATGGCAAATGCCTGCTGCAGCGGCATTTCCAAGCTGTCCCTTCACACCTTTTCTATCGACCCCGCTTGAGGTGCAGGCCACATCGTACTTTGCCGCATCTGAAAGTATTTCAAGCTTTTCCATTATGTCGAGGTTTTTTGTACTGCTATGCACCGACACAGATAAATCTGAGGGGAGCTTATCTTGTAAATTGAGCATCGTTAAACCCTCCGTATTCGTCCTCGTCTGTGAGTTCAGACTGTTTTAAAAATATCGCCCTTTTAATGGTTTTATCACCAAATTTATCTTTTAAATTGTCGAGAGTTTTCTCTAAATCGTCTTCTCTCTCAATTTCTTTTGCGTCATAAAAAAGCGATTGTTGCATGACGGCATCTTCCCTTAAATCAAAGCTTTTTATGCCAAGACCCCTAAGAGGAAGTTTTGCATTTGTGGCTTTAAATAGCTCATACGCCTTATTGAAAATTTCTTTTGAAGAATTTATAGGGAACTCTGTCTTGCATTGGTGCTGTGAGGTTTCTAAATTGCATTTTCTAAGGCTTATTTGTATGCCGCCTGCCTTTAAATTCTTTTCCCTAAGCCTTTTTGAAACGCTTTGGGCAAGCATATAAAATGTGAGTTTTACATCTTTAATGTTTTGTATGTCACGTGCGGTGGTCGTGCTGTTGCCTATGCTTTTTACCTCTCTTTCGGAAAGTGTATTTGTCACATCGGAATTATCAAGGCCGTTAGCGTACTCCCAAATGACCTTTCCTTGTTTTCCTAAAAGTTTGCTTAAAATATCCACATTAGTTTGGGCTAAATCGCCTATTGTGAAAATGCCGATATTTATAAGCTTTTTTTGTACAACAGGCCCTATGCCCAAGAGCTCACCTGCCTTTAAATGCCAAATTTTTTCTTTAAAATCATCTTTATTTATCACCGTAACGGCGTCGGGTTTTTTCATGTCGCTTCCAAGCTTTGCAAAAATTTTGTTAAAACTTACGCCTATAGACACGGTTAAATTGAGCTCTTTTTTTATGGTTTCACGTATTTCCTGTGCAATTTCCTCGCCGCTTCCGAAAAGTCTTGTGCTTCCGCTAACGTCAAGCCAGCACTCGTCAAGCCCAAAGCTTTCAACCTTATCGGTATATCTTTTATAAATTTCTTTTGCCGCCTTAGAATAACTTACATATTTTTCAAAATTAGGCCTTACAAACACTATTTCAGGGCATTTTTTTCTCGCCTGCCATAGAGCCTCGGCCGTTTTGACGCCCATGTTTTTTGCAAGCATGTTTTTTGCAAGCACTATGCCGTGTCTTTTGCTTTCATCGCCACCGACAGCCATTGGCACATCTTTTAAATGCGGTTTGTCAATGCATTCGACAGAGGCATAAAAGTTATTCATATCTACATGAAGTATTACTTTTTCCAAAATCACGACATTTCACTCCTTTAAAATCGAACATTTGTTTTATATCTTTATTATAGAACATTTGTTCGAAATGTCAAGAGGAAATTTTTCTCTTTAAAAGAAAACATTCTGTAAACAAGATGTAAAAGAATTTATTAATTATTGAAATTAACACTTTAAAGACTTATACTTAATTTAGCTAGGGTCGGATTATATGAACTCGGCGACAAAATTTTGAAAGATGGTGTTTTACTTGCTAAATAGATTTGCAAGATTTATGTATGGTCGATACGGGACGGATAAGCTAAATTTAACGCTTTTAATAGCGGGACTTATAATTTCACTTGTGGGGCAACTTTTAATGTTGTGGCCTCTTACTTTTGTGTCTATGGCAATTTATGCATACGCACTTTTTAGAACTTTTTCAAGAAATATACAGGCAAGACAAAAAGAGTATTTTACTTTTTTAAAGTTATTGACACCCATGACAAAATGGTTTAAAATGAGAAAAATGACATTTACGCAAAGAAAGACCTATAAGTATTTCAAATGCCCCTCGTGCAAGCAGGTTTTACGCGCTCCAAAGGGGAGAGGAAAAATACAGGTTACTTGTCAAAAATGTCATAAAGAGTTTATAAAAAAAGTATAAAGGACGGTAGATTTATGAAAATCGCAATTATCGGAGCATGGCATGTTCACACGGCAGAATACACAAAAGCATCTCTTGACAATCCTCTAGCAGAGGTAGTAGGCGTATGGGACAAAGACGCAGACGCCGCAAAAGCTTGTGCTGAAAAATTCAGCATACCTGCAATCGCTTCTTATGAAGAAATTCTAGAAAACAAAGACATAGACTCGGTTGTAATTTGCACACAAACAAGCGACCACCCCGAAATCATCAAAAAAGCGGCAGAGGCCGGCAAGCATATCTTTACAGAAAAAGTTTTAGCGTTTACAGAAAAAGAAGCCCGTGAAATGGCAGCTGTAATAGACGAAAAAGCCGGTAAATTTACAATTTGCTATCCTCACATGACTTTCCCTCATGTAAGAGCTGTTAAAGCCTGCGTTGAAAGCGGAAAACTTGGCAGAGTTACATATGCAAGAGTAAGAAATGTTCACGGCGGTTCTGTTTTAGGCTGGCTACCCGACACATTTTATGATAAAGCAACTTGCGGCGGCGGCGCTATGATGGACTTAGGCGCTCACCCAATGTATACTTTAGCTGCAATTTTAGGAGAGCCTGTAAGCATCACTTCTACATTTACAAAAATTACAGATAAACCAGTCGAGGATAATGCTGTTTCTCTAATCGAGTTTGAAAACGGAGCAATAGGCGTTTCAGAGACAGGCTTTGTATCAGTAGGCAATCCTTATACTTTAGAAGTAAGCGGAACAGAAGGCGCAATTGTTGCAAGAGGCGAGGACGTTATGTTCATGGGCTCTGACAACGAGTGGGTAAAAGTTGAGCTTCCAGAAGCTATGGAAAGACCTATCCACCACTGGATAGACGCCGTAGTAAACGGAAAAGAAGCACCATTTACAACAAACGAGGCAATTATGCTAAGCCGTTTGATGGAAGGCGCTTATATTTCATACGAAACAGGTAAAAAATATAATTTTTAATTAATATTTAAATTTAAATCTGGCGCAGATGATTTTACATCTGCGCCAGATTCTTTTTGCGTTTATTTAATAATACTGACAGAGTCGTCATTTTCTAAAAGATGCTTTAAATATCCGTAACCTTCTTCGGTCATTGAGTTGTAATCCACAAATTTTAATGAAGAACCGTTCATGCAGTATCTAAGTCCGCCCTCGCTGTCGGGTCCGTCGCTAAAAACATGGCCTAAATGATTTTCTCCGGAACGACTTTTAATTTCAACTCCCGAAAAAATACTGAAATTACTTCCGTTTTCAATTAAAACCTCCGACGATATCGGTTTTGTAAAACTTGGCCAACCTGTGCCTGAGTCATATTTGTCTGTCGATAAAAACAGTGGCTCGCCTGTGACTATATCCACATAAATTCCAAGTTCATAATTGTTGTTTAATTCATGAGAAAATGCAGGCTCTGTGCTGTTTTTTCGTGTTACGCTGTATTCAAGTGGCGATAAAGTTTCCTTAATTACTTCTTCACTGGGAGAAGGGTAGTCCTCTTCGTCTATAAGCTCGCCGTCGGTTTCATTTGCCGTATTTAAATTTATATGGCAGTAACCGTTAGGATTTTTTTCCAGATAGTCTTGGTGATATTCTTCGGCATAATAAAAGTTTTGAAGCGTCGTCACCTCTACAACAATTTCTTCGCTGTACTGCGTGCGTAAATTTTCTATTACGGCATCAATTTCTGCCTTGTCCTCGTCAAGTTCATAATAAATTCCCGAGCGATACTGCGTGCCTATGTCGTTTCCCTGCTTGTTAAGGGAAGTGGGGTCGACCACTTTGAAAAATTTTTCCAAAAGCTCTGTAAGAGAGACTTGCTCAGGGTCATACGCCACCCAAACAGTTTCTGCATGGCCTGTGTTGTCGTATATGACATTTTCGTATGACGGATTTTCGGTACGGCCGTTTGCATAACCCGAAACCACATCGTATACGCCTGCAATCCTTGACATATAAGCCTCTACGCCCCAAAAACATCCACCTGCAAGATAAACAGATTTCAAGCCCTTTTCGTCTATAAGTTCACGGGTATTAATGGCGTCTGCGTGAACAGATACTTCTTCATTCACCTTACTGTAACCTCCTCTTTCTTGTCCGGAATTTGCCGAAACGACAAGCGCCCCGGCGCTTAATAACATAACTAAAATAATAATAATTATGTTTTTGCTGGTTATAAATTTTCTGCTTTCTTTCAAAGCGCTCACCTCCAATAAGTATGTTTCTTTATGATTTAACTATACGCCTTTATAAAAGAGAAATCAATAGTCATTATTAGTTTTAGTTTTAACTTTTTATGAATAATCGGTAAAGAAAGGCTTGGATTTAAGAGTTTATTTGTGCTTTGGAAAATATAAATTACATTTTGTAATTTTCGGTAAAATTAAAGGAAAATCCACCTCAAAACACAAAGGTTTTAAAGTGGAATAAATTAAATTTATAATTTTTTTGCTCCCTCATATTTTAATTTTGTTGCCATGCCCCCACGAATATGGCGCAGGGCCTTGTTGGTGTCTAAGACGGTTTTAACATCTTTATAAAGCCCGTAATTGAGCAGTTTCAAACGATAACTTACGTCTTTATGGACAGTGCTTTTGCTCACGCCAAACTGCGTGGCGGTTTTTCTTACGGTTGCTTTGTTTTCAACTATATAGCGGCCGAGTATAGTGGCTCGCTCATCGACAAAATTATACACATTAACACACCCTTAATTTCTAATTGTTAATATCTATGCAAAGAGTGTGAGTTTAAGTAGTGTTTTATGAGATTATTTAATGCGGCGCTTGTACATGAGTTTTTTATATATGAATGCAAATGCAGTTGTGAGCGTGATGAAAAAACTTGCCACGGCATTCTTTTTTTCTGAATATCTGAAAATTTTATAGTGCTGTTTTAGTAAATTAAGCAGACCTCCTGCCGACTGAGAGCCACTTCTAACCCTGTAAAATGCAAGTGTTTCATCTAAAAGCAGGCAGTCACTTTTCCGGCTTACCTTAATCCACAAGGCCCAGTCGTCACGCATGGCATAGTTTTCTAAATATATCTTTCCAATTTTTTGTGCGTCATACATCACGGTAAGACAGCCGCACCAATTCCAAAGCATAAATTTAAATCTTGTTATTCTTTTGGGCGTTGTAAGAATATATTTAAGGCTATTTGAGCCCTCGTCAATGCATTCAAAATTTGTGCAGGTGAAAGAATAATTGTTTTCACTCATAAAAGACACTTGTTTTTGCAGTTTAGTGTCCTGCCATAAATCATCGCTGTCAAGAAATGCAATATATCTGCCACATGCCGCTCTCATAGCGGTGTTTCTGGCCTCAAGAGCGCCCTTGTTTTTTTCGTGCTCAATATATTTAATTCTATCATCGCAAAATGACAAAATTATCTCCTTGGCCTTATCGGGAGAGCAGTCGTTTACAATAATGAGCTCCCAGTTTTTATAAGACTGAGAAATAACACTTTCCACAGCTTCCTTAATAAAGGGAGCTGTTTTATAAACGGGCATAATTATTGATACTAAAGCTTCATTTTTCACCGTTATGGACTCCTTAATTTGTTTTATTAATAATACAATAAAGCGGGGGGAGTGTCAAATGCTTTGAAGAAATAATTTGACGAAAAATTTATAATATAGTATAATATCTTAATATATGCAATTATATTTTGGGGGATGTTTAAAATGGAAAATTCGATGATAAGTGTAAGCGCACTTTTAAACCATATTTTGAAAAAATGGAGAAAAATATTTTTAATAGCAATAGTTTTTGCTGTGATTTTTGGCGGATATAAATTTTATGATATGTACACCATGCCCCAAGAAGAGGTAGCGGCGGTTAACGACCCTGAATATTATGCAAAACTTGAAGAATACACTGCTTTGAAAGTCGCAATAGAGAACAAAATAGCGCCGCTACAGGCAGCGGTTGATACGGCACAGGACTATGTCGACAGTAGCATGTTTATGAAAGTCGATTACAAAAGCATAGACCGCATGGTTGTGGCAATGAATATAGTGCTGCCGGAAGATGAAGCGGCAAAGGCGGATGCGCTGCTTGCCGGCGGACAAATGGAAAAAATACTTAGTGAATATCAATTTAACATGCTTGAAAGCGACATGTTTTCGCAGATAAACACACAGCTTTCATATAATATTGACGAGAGATATATAAGAGAGTTTGTTACATATTGGCATGGTGTAGAGCAGTCTTCTATGTCTATTACCATACGAAGTGATGACCTGGCAAAGAATGCACAAATTGCAGAGATAGTGACAGAGTATTTCGGTGAGTTTTATGCCACTGTAAATGCAACTTATCCGCATGAGCTTAACATAGCAGTGCCTACTTCCTCCATCATTTCAGACGACGGAGTGCTAGAGCTTCAACAAAGTAGACTGGCACAGCTTGAAAGCGCTAAAGAACAACTTTCTGTGCCAATGGCAGAGCTTGAAACTTTAGAAGAGCCTGTTGCCACACAGCAGACAAGCACCACTATTACAACAAGGCAAATGCTTACTCAGAGCGTGATTTTTGCCATAATAGGCGGATTTGGCGGATTTTTCTTAAGCGTAGCATTTATAGCGTTTTGCCCCATACTTACAAATAAAATGCAAGATGGAAAATATGTTGCGGACGAATACGGTTTGTTTGTTTTTGGGAAAAAACCTGAGTTTATTAATGGAAAAAATATTATAGATAAGTTGTTTTTTAAAGCGACAAACAGGTCAAGCTATAAGAGTGAAGACGAGTTTTGGGATTATGTCGCTACAAATATTAATTTGTTAAATACGGATAAAAAAGCGGTTTATTTGACAAGCTCGCTAGATGCTAAAACCTTAGAGCAAACGGCAGAGAGTTTAAAAAGCAGGATGGACGCTGATATTGATTTTGGGGAAAATGTCACAGAAAATAGCCAGACTGTAAAATCTTTGGCGGACGCCCAGTTTATAGTATTGGTTGAAAAGTCTTTTAAAACAACGGACAGTGACCTTAATAAAGAAACGAAACTCATAAAAAAACTTGGCAAAGAAATTAAGGGAGCCATTGTACTATGATTTTGTGCCGGCATAAAGCGGCTGAATGGAGCATTGATATGAAAATTCTTGTAATGGGAAAAGACAGTTATATAGGAACATCTTTTGAAAGACACATGGCAAATTTTGACGGTTTCAAAATAGACACAATAGACACCACAGATGCTCTGTGGAAAGAAGTAGATTTTTCAAAATATGACAGCGTGTTTCATGTTGCAGGCATTGCGCACTCGGATAATGGTAAAGTGTCCGAGGAGAGGAAGAAATTATACTATGATGTCAACACCGATTTAGCAGAAGAAGTGGCAATTAAGGCAAAGTCAGAGGGTGTTTCGCAGTTTGTTTATCTTAGCAGCATGAGCGTTTTCGGAGAGAGCGGCTTGATGGGAAAAGAAAAATTAATAGACGACAATACCATGCCCTTGCCCTCAAATGTATATGGAGACAGCAAGCTTAAAGCCGAGAGAAAACTAAAGGTTTTAAAGGATGATGCGTTTAAAGTAGTAATAGTGCGTCCGCCTATGGTATATGGAAAAAATAGTAAGGGTAATTATCCTACGCTCTCAAGATACGCAAAGAAGTTGCCCTTTTTTCCTAATGTGGATAACAGCCGTTCTATGATTTACATAGAAAATCTTTGTGAATTTATTCGTTTAGTAATAGTAAATAAGGACAGCGGAATTTTTATGCCGCAAAATAATGACTATGTTAAGACCTCGGAACTAGTTAAATTAATTGCTCAAATTAACGGAAACAAGATAAGACTTACAAGATTTTTTAACCCGTTTCTAAAGATTTTTGCGCCTGTAATGAATGTGATAAATAAGGTTTTCGGAAATCTTACATATGATAAAAATGTCAGTAAGTATAGGCAAAATTACTGTGTATGCGATTTTGAGGAATCTATAAAAAGGACGGAGAAAGAATGAGAATACTTATTGTTTCACAGTATTTTTATCCCGAAAATTTTCGCGTGAATAAACTTTGTCAAGAGCTTGTAGAGCGTGGCAACGAGGTCACGGTTTTGACGGGCTACCCACAGTATCCAAAGGGTGAAATTTATGATGGCTACGGGTTTGATATCCCCTATGATAAAAAGTGGAATGGCGCAAAAATAGAGCGTGTTAAAATGAAACCACGGGGAAAAACGGCCGTAG
Organism: uncultured Eubacteriales bacterium; assembly: GCA_964370635.1. Lineage (GTDB taxonomy): Bacteria > Bacillota > Clostridia > Oscillospirales > Acutalibacteraceae > SIG603. The sequence goes on from CAYJJU010000010.1 coordinate 67,838, forward strand.
ATTTACTTAAAAACTGCTATAGTTTTGTAAAAGAAGGTAAACGCTGGGTCAAAAAATGTGAGGAAAAATTTGATGCCATATATGTGTTTGAAGTATCACCCGTGACGGTGGGTTTGCCTGCGGTTTATTATAAGAAAAAATTTGGCACACCCATATTTTTTAATGTGCAGGATTTATGGCCTGAAAATGTTATTCATGTCTTAGGCGTTACAAATAAGATGGTCATAGCGGTAATAAATAAGATTGTCGATAAAATTTATAAAAACAGCGACAAGATTTTATGTGCCTCAAAAAGCTTTATTACACAGATAAAAAAACGTAAAGTAGAAGAGGATAAACTTGTTTATTGGCCTCAGTTTTGTGACATGCCTGATTTTGATACGATGAAAAAGCCTAAAGAGTTTAAAGAAAATAATTTTAATATTGTATACGCAGGAAATATAGGCTCTGCCCAAGGTTTGGATTTGCTAATAAATGTAATGCAAAAGGTAGACCGGGATGTAAGCTGTTATTTTGTCGGAAACGGCAGAGAAATTGACAGTTTAAAAGATAAAGTAAATGAATTTAAACTTAATGATAGGGTGCATTTTATAGGACAGCTCTCTGAGAGAGAGGCGAATGAATATGTCTATTTTGCCGATGCTTCTTACATTTCGCTAATTGATAATTTTGTAATGGACATAACCGTTCCTGCAAAACTACAGACCTATCTTGCATGTGGCACGCCCATAATAGGCGCAGTAGGTGGCGAGAGCGCTAAGATAATAAAAGAGGCTAATGCAGGAGTGTGCAGTGAAAAAAATGTGGACTCGGTTTTAAATGCAATAAAGAAAATAAAGGCAAAGTCCTGCGAAGAAGCAGAAAAAATGAGAAAAGACGCCCAAAGCTACTTTTTGAAAAATTTTAATAAAGATAAACTCGTTGAAGAGCTCATAAATCTTATGAAAAAAGAAAGATAGGGGGGACTGCCCGATGAAAATATTTGAAATAAATTCTGTTTGCGGAATAAAAAGCACAGGGCGAATTGTGTCTGACCTATACGATGTGTTTACTCGGCACGGGCATGAATGTAAGGTGGCCTATGGCAGAGAGCTTCCACAAATTGTCCCTAACGAGCACGTTTACCGCATAGGTAACGAAAGTGATGTAAAACATCATGCACTGATGTCAAGAATTACAGATAAAACAGGGTTTTACTCAAAAACCGCGACGAAGCTTTTAATTACGAGGATAAAAAATTATAACCCCGATGTGATACACCTTCACAATATTCACGGGTATTATATCAATATAGAAATATTATTTAATTATTTGAGAGAAGAGAAAAAGAAAGTCATCTGGACCCTACACGACTGCTGGCCGTTTACGGGGCACTGTGCTTATTTTGATTTTGTTGGCTGTGAAAAATGGAAAACCCAGTGCGCAGAATGTCCACAGAAAAAAGAATATCCACAAAGCGTTTTTTTAGACAATTCAAAAAGAAATTTCCAGCTGAAAAAACAGCTTTTTACAGGGCTTGATATCACCCTAGTCACGCCAAGTAATTGGCTAAAGGACATGGTAAAACAGTCTTTTTTAGGGGAGTATGATGTGGTAACAATAAATAACGGAATAGACTTAAGCGAATTTAAGCCTGCGATATCAGACTTTAGAAAAAGAAATAATTTGGCGGATAAAAAGATAGTTTTGGGAGTTGCAAGTATTTGGGACAGGCGAAAAGGTTTAAAGGATTTTATAAAACTTTCAAAAATGCTTGATGATAAATACAAAATAGTGCTTGTCGGATTATCTGATGCCCAGCAAAAAGAAATTCCAAAAAATATTTTAGCTTTATCAAAAACTGATAGCATAAGAGAGCTTGCCGAGATTTACACTGTGGCAGATGTTTTTGTAAATCCGACGTACGAGGACAATTTCCCCACGACAAATATAGAGGCACTTGCCTGTGGAACACCTGTTATTACCTATAAAACAGGAGGAAGCCCTGAGATTATAGATGAAAACTGCGGCATTGTCATAGAAAAAGGCGACATAAACGCACTGCGTGACAGCCTTGATGAAGCCCAAAAATTTACAAAAGAAGACTGCATAAAACGCAGTGAAAGTTTCGACAAACATAAAAACTACCTAAAATATTTAGAAATTTTAAAATAGTACGAGGAAATTAATGAGATATTTAATACTGATAATAGCAGCTGTTTTTTGCTTTACCAGATTTAAAAATAATAAAAATTTATTTAGATTTACCATGATATTTTATGGTGGTTTTTTATCTTTGCGCTTTGGACAAGGGCTTGACTATTTTTCGTACAGGTCGGCGTACGAACTTTATCAGCTTGATATAGCATCAATTTTACAGGGGCAAAGCACGCAGGCCGTAAATTTTGATTTTGGCTATAACGTGCTTGTGGGAATATTTATTCAGTTTGGCATACCGTTTGAAGTGTTTATAGCATTTTTGAGCATTACAATGGTCATTTTGCTTTATAGGTTTGTTGTTAGGTATTCAAAAAACTACATGTTATCATTTTTAGTCATATATGCAAGTTATGGAATAGTCTTAATTGAATCGGCACTAAGGCAGGGCATAGCCTGTATTTTGCTCATCACCCTCGCAGTTCCGTTTTTAGAGGATAAAAAATATGTAAGGGCGATAGCCGTCATGGGTGTAGCGCTTACTTTCCACGCAAGCAGTATAGTGTTTAGCATGGTTTTGCTACTGTACTATATTGAGCCTGTTTATGAGTTTGTTGTTAGAAATAGGCTTAAAATTATGATACTTGTCGCCGTTCCTGCAATACTTTTATTAAATGTTATGGGACTGCAAAGACTTGTAGACATACTACCGCTTCCGTCATTTATAGAGTCAAGGCTTGTGCCGTATATATCCTTAACAGGTTATTCGGTAGTTGCGCTTGGATATAGGCTTATTATGTTTACTGCAGTGGCATTTGCGATAAAGCTAACGGCTACAGATAGTGGAAGCCGAAAGCTTTTATATATTCTGGCAACGGGATATTTAATCTACTTTATGATAGCGCAAGTGCAGATACTCTCAAGAATAACCATGTATTTTGAAGTGATGGAAATTGTGCTTATTCCTGCAATTTTAGGCGGAAAATGGCGATTTAAATTCATGAGCTCTGCCTCTAAAAATAGGGTTTTAGGAATAATAACCGCAGGGTATGTAGCAGTGGTATCGGTGCTGTTTTTAAGCGATTTAAACTTCATCTGGAAAACGGGTGCATATAAGACTTCTTATGTGCCGTATATTTCGCTGGCTAACAAAGAGGATATAGAAGAATTTATTGATAGCGACCAGAAGTTATATTTTAGAATATATCTTGACTATGTAGAACAAAAATAAAAAGAGAGTGAATGAAATGGTATCAATTATTGTCCCTGTATATAACTGTGAAAAATATTTAATTAAATGTGTTGATAGTTTGAGGAATCAAACATATAAAAACTTGCAAATAATTTTGATAAACGACGGCTCTACAGATAATTCGCCCGAAATTTGTGATAGTATTGCGGAAAAAGATAGCCGTGTGGCGGTAATTCACAAAAAAAACGAAGGCGTTTCCGCTGCCAGAAATGACGGAATGAAATTTGCGCAAGGTGAGCACTTAATGTTTGTCGACAGCGATGACATGCTCTTGGAAAATGCCGTGGAAAAAGCGATTTTAGACATGTCGGACACAGTGGACTTAGTGACTTTTGGGCATAGGCAAATTGATACAAATGGGAATGTGTTGCTAGAAGAAAAATACGATGATTTATGCATAGGTATAGACAATTTCCGAAAAGATATTTGGCAGTATAGAGGTAAAATTTCATATAGCTGTATGAGGCTTTACAAGGCAGAAATAATAAACGGATTCAAAATAAGATATAATGAAAATATAAAATACTGTGAGGACACACTGTTTGTTTTAGATTATTTGTCTAGGTGTAAGAACATAGATTTTTCATCGAATATAGGATATCTTTACTTAAGGCATCCAGAGCAAACAATTACAAGTTATATAGAAAATCATTTTGAACAAGCCTTATTTGCACATAGGCAAATAAAAAAGTTCTGTGGTGATAAAGATATAAGCCAAAAAGAGGCAGAAGTTTTATTTTCGCTATTTTTCAATGCACTGCTAAATTTATTTTTTGGTAAGTTGAAATTTGAATTTAGAATAAAAAAGATAAAAGAATATTTATCGACTGAGGAAATAAACACATCGATAAAAACTTTTAAGGGAACAGAAAGTAAAGGCTTGTTTGATAGGGCGCAAAATGCATTTAGAGTAATTTCAAAGACAAAAAACCCATATCTTATATATCTTACAGCAAAATTTTTGGTCTTTTTAAGAAATAAAGTTTTAGGAAAGGCATAAAAAAGTGAAAAAAATATTATTGATGACAGATTATTACTATCCAAAGCCATCTGCAAATGGCGTGTGTGTTTATGAAATTGCACAGGAATTAATCAGTAAAAATTATGAGGTGCATATTCTTTGCGTAAATAATGGGTTATCGGCCAAAGAATATATCCACGAAAACGCTTATGTGCACTCTGTTGCACAGGATAAAATATATTATCATTTAAATCGTGAAGAAAGTAAAACTGGGGTAGAGGCAAATGTAAATTTGTTGAAACTTTGGACCTTGGTAAATAAGGCTAGGTTTTTATTAGAAACCTTACTTTATCCCGTTTCCCTACCAAAACTTGCGAGGAGATACTATAATAAACTCGAACATTTACATAAAGAGCATGACTTTTTATTTTATCTTTCTATGTTTCGCCCCATACAAGCAGTGTATGCCGGTGTTAAATTAAAGCAAAAGTATCCACAAATAAAACTTGCATATTACGCTCTAGACTCCATGACCAATAATATGGAAGCCGTTCACTTTAAAAGCTTTAAAGAAAAAAGAGATTATAAATACGAAGAAAAAATTCATCAATACAGTGATGTGATTTTAAATTTAAAGTGCCACGAAAGGCATTATTTAGACAAAAAATTTGATAAATACAGACAAAAAATGCACACGGTGGATATACCCCTCATTAAAGAAAATACGAGTGGATACACGGGTGGGAATGAAAAAATAAGTGTAGTTTACTCAGGCACTTTATACCCTATAAGAAAGCCGGATTTTGCACTAAAATGCTTTTATCTCATTAATGATGTAGACTTTAGTTTAGACTTTTTTAGCAAGGGGAGCTGTGAAAGCACTATTGAAGAGTATCAAGATAAGACGCAGGGAAAAGTTAGGCGAAACGGTTATATACAAAGAGAAGAACTGCTTAAAATTATTGCAAGCTCTAATTTTCTTTTAAGTATTGGTAATGAAAATATGGAGGCTATACCGTCTAAAATTTTTGAGTATATGTCGACGCTTAAGCCAATTATTCACTTTTATAAAAATGACAATGACTCGTGTCTTCCATATTTAAAAGATTATCCACTTGCGCTTATGATAAAAGAAGATGAAAATAATATAGAAGAGATTTCAAGAGAAATTAAGAGCTTTATGAAAAGTTTTTGTGATAAGACAGTAACTTACGCCGAAATATTAGAAAAATTTGAAATGAATACGCCAAAATATACGGTGGATATTTTAGAAAATTTATTTAAGGGAGAATGATTTTTAATATGAAAATATTATGGTTATGTAATATGATGCTTCCGCATATTGCAAAGCATTTAAAACTTGCGGCGTCGCCGCTTGGCGGTTGGCTTACTGGCATGGCAAATGGACTTATAAGAGATAAGTTTTGTGAGCTATTTGTGCTTTTTCCAAACGGGGAGCACAGCATAAGTGGCAGCACGGAAAAGATGAAGTATTATGGTTTTAAAAAAAGTGAAACGCAAAGTCAGTTTGAACTTATACTTAAAAAAGAAAAACCTGATTTAGTCCATATTTTTGGCACGGAATACTCTCATACTTTAGACATGGTAAACGCCTGTGAAAAATTAAATTTACTCGATAAAACCGTGATAAATATACAGGGACTTGTGAGCGTTTATGAAAGTCATTACTATGCAAATTTGCCAAACAAGGCGGTACGAGCCTCTACATTTAGAGATGTAGTTAGACAGGATAATATAAAAAAACAGGCAAAAAAATTTGGAGTGCGAGGAAAAGCCGAGGTTGAGGCACTTAAAAAAGCAAAACATGTAATAGGCAGGACAGATTGGGATAAGGCCTGCACCATGCAAATTAACTCAAAACTTAAATACCATTTTTGTAACGAAACTTTGCGTGACAGCTTTTATGAAAACGAGTGGGATATAGGAAGCTGTGAGCGTTTTTCAATCTTTTTAAGTCAGGCACAGTACCCGATAAAGGGTTTTCACAATATGCTTTTGGCCATGCCTAAAATTTTGGAAAGTTTTCCAAAGGCACATATTTATGTGACAGGGAAAAGTCCTCTAAATGTGAGTGGTGTTGCAAAACTTAAAGAGACGTATTATAATAAATATTTAGGAAAACTTATAAAAGACAATAATTTGACCGATAAAATTACATTTTTGGGCGCACTTTCCGAAGCGGAAATATGCGATAGGTTTTTAAAAAGCCATGTCTTTGTGTCGGCTTCGTCTATTGAAAATTCCCCAAATTCCGTTGGTGAGGCAATGATTTTAGGTGTGCCTACAGTGTCATCTCATGTAGGAGGAGTCTCGAATATGTTGATACATGAAAAAGACGGCTTTTTATATCAAGCCGACGCACCATATATGCTTGCATATTATGTGTGTGAAATATTTAGTGACACGATTTTAGCAAGCAATTTTTCGGAAAATTCAAAAAAACATGCAAGAATTACCCATGATAGAGAAATTAATTTAGAGAGAATAAAGGAAATATATAAGGGGCTTTTACAATGACAATAACGTTCTACTCGAATTTTTTAAACCACCACCAATTGCCATTTTGTCTTGAAATGGTGAAGCGGACAGATAACAATTTCATATTTGTCGCCACAAGTCCCATCAATAAAGAGCGATTAGACCTAGGATATGAAGACATGAATAAAAAATATCCTTTTGTACTCACGGCATATGACAGCAAGGAAAATGAAGATAAAGCCATGAAACTGGCGTTAGAAAGCGATGTAATAATTCACGGCTCGGCGCCAGAGGGATATATTACTCAGCGTATGAAAACAGGCAAGTTAACTTTTCGTTATTCAGAACGAATTTATAAACGTGGTGTATGGCGTGCCTTTCACCCTCGTGCGATTAAAGCAGTGAGAGACAAGCATACCAAGTATAAAAATGATAGGCTTTATATGTTGTGTGCAAGCGCATATACGGCAGGTGATTTTGCCATATTGAATGCGTATAAAAAAAAGTGTTATAAATGGGGCTATTTTCCTCAAATTATACAGTGTGACATAGATAAGCTTATAAAAGAAAAAGAAGATGATAAAATAAATTTGCTATGGTGTGCAAGGTTTATTGACTGGAAACATCCTGAAAAAGCGATTCAGGTTGCAAAGAGGCTTAAGGACGATGGATATGACTTCCGCCTTAATATGATAGGCATAGGGACACTTTATGAGCAAATAAAGTCTCAAATAAATGAGATGTCGCTACAAAATGAAGTAACGCTTTTAGGCGCAATGACGCAAGAAAAAGTGCGTGAATACATGGGAAAAGCAAATATTTTCCTTTTTACTTCCGATTATAATGAGGGCTGGGGTGCAGTGCTAAATGAAGCAATGAACAGTGCCTGTGCAGTAGTTGCGAGCCATGCAATAGGGGCTGTGCCGTATCTTATTGAAAATGAAAAGAACGGGCATATTTATAAAAATAATGACAATGAAGATTTATATGTCAAGGTCAAGAAATTTATGGATAGCAAAAACTTAAGGCAATATTGTGGGAAAAATGCATATTCAAGTTTGAAAAATATATGGAATGCAAAAAGCGCTAGTGAAAATTTGATAAAACTTTGCGCACACCTGCTTTATGGAGAAGAATTTGACATAAAAGAAGGGCCTTGCAGTAGAGAAGAAGGCATACCTCAAAGGAAAATGTATAAAAGTATAGTAAAAAGGTGTTGATATAAATTAAAAAGAAATTTTTGGCAAATACAGGCTGGATAATGTTCAGTAAGCTTTCGCAGATGATAATATCACTAATTGTAGGTAGCATAAGTGCCAGATATCTGGGTACTTCAAACTATGGTGTTTTAGCGTATTCACTTTCAATTGTTATATTTTTTACGTCGTTTTCCACACTTGGACAAAATGATACTATAATTAAGAATATCAACGATAACCCAGATGAAGAAGGAAAAGTTGTAGGCTCTGTTTTGGTAATGAGACTGGTTTCAAGCTTTTTTTGCATATTTGCAACTACACTGGTAGCGTTTATATTGGAACCCGATAACCCTTTGGTAATATTACTCACATTTTTACAGTCCTTTTCGCTTTTATTTAATGTGTTTGAAGTGATAACTTATTGGTTTCAAAGCAAATTGCAATCAAAATATCCGAGCATTATAGCTTTTATAGGGTATCTAATTATGATGCTTTATAAAATTTTGCTTATAGTTTTTGGGGCAGATGTAATTTGGTTTGCTTTGTCCGCTACACTTGATTATGTAATAATTGCGGCATTGCTTTTGTTTTCTTATAAGAAAAAAGCAACGCAAAAACTAGGTTTTTCAAAAGAGCTTTCAAAGACTATGTTAAAAACGGGAGCGCCTTTTATTTTATCCGGCCTTATGGTGGCCTTATATGGTCAAATGGATAAAATAATGCTTGGCCAAATGATGAACGAAGAAGCTGTAGGGTATTACACGGCTGCTGTGAATATTTGCTCTATGTGGCCGTTTATTCTAAGTGCAATAATAGTTTCGGCAAACCCTGTTATAATATCACTTAAGGATACAGATGAAAAGGCATATCAAAAAAGGATGAAGCAGCTTTATGCTACAATTGTTTATATAAGTATTTTTGTATCGATATGCATTACAATTTTTGCAGATTTAATCATTTATATTTTGTACGGACAAGAGTTCATGCCTGCTGCAATGGCACTTAGAATTATCACATGGTACACGGTATTTGCCTATATAGGAGTTGCAAAAACAACATGGCTTATTTGTGAGAATAAACATTCGTATATTAAAATTTTAACTTTTAGTGGTGCGATTGCAAACTTAGTTTTAAACCTTGTATTAATTCCACCCATTGGAATAGTGGGTGCATCGATTGCCACACTTATTACTCAGGTAATAACTAACTTTGTAGTGCCACTTGTAATTCCTGCGCTTAGGGAAGATGCAAAAAACATTGTAGACGCATTCTTGTTTAGAGATGTGGTAGACAAGGCGACTATTAAGGCTGTTTTAAATAAAATCAGAAGAAGATAGAGTTTTTGTGATGAGGGGAAAATATGGAAGAAATAAATTTAAAAAAAGCGCAAGAAATTCAACTTGATATTTTAAAATATGTGCATAAATTTTGCAAGGAAAATAAGCTTAGATATTTTTTATGTTACGGCACACTTATTGGCGCCGCACGACATAAGGGCTTTATTCCTTGGGATGACGACATAGACATTCAAATGCCAAGGGAGGACTATGAAAAGCTGATATCTTTATTTAATAAAAAAAGAGAAAATGAAAATTACGTTTTAATGTCGCCCTATGATGAAAATCCAAAGTACACATTTACAAAGATTTGTGATATTAGGACTGCTAAAATTGAAGAAGGAATGCGCTATGAAAACGAGGATTATTTTGGCGTTGATATAGACGTTTTTCCCATAGACGGACAGGCCGACACTAAAGAGGGGTTTGACAAAGAGTTTAAAAAGAAAAGATTTTGGTATTTGGTTTTTAACAGTAAGGTCAGCACTTCGATAGGCACTGGGCTAAAGCCTATGATAATAAATTTTTGTGCAAAGTTTTATTCAAAGAAAAAGATAGTTGAAAAAACCGAGAAACTTAACAAGCGCAATGACTATAAGACTTCAAAAAAAGTAGGGGTAACAGCCTGTTTATTTACATATAAAGAAGATTATTTTGATAAAGAAGTGTATTCAGATGTAGTAAAACTTCAGTTTGAAGACGCAGAGTTTGATGCTCCGATAGGCTATGACACAGTTCTTAGGGGCATATATTCAGACTATATGACGCCTCCACCCAAGGAAAAGCGAGTGACTCACCATAAAAACAAGATGTATTTTAAAAATTCATAAAGTAAAGGGATAGGTAATTTATTATGTTTAAAAACAAAACTCTACTTATAACAGGCGGTACGGGCTCTTTTGGAAATGCTGTTTTAAACGGATTTTTAAAAACCGACATAGAAGAAATTCGAATTTTTTCAAGAGATGAGAAAAAACAAGACGACATGAGGCATGAATTTACACAGAAAATGCCAGAGTTTTCCGATAAAATTAAATTTTATATAGGCGATGTGAGAGATATAGATTCTGTAAATAATGCAATGTACGGCGTGGACTTTGTCTTTCATGCCGCCGCATTAAAGCAGGTGCCGTCTTGCGAGTTTTTCCCGATAGAGGCGGTCAAAACCAATGTTTTAGGCACGGAAAACGTCCTGAATTCTGCCATAAAAAATAAGGTGAAAACGGTAATTTGCCTGTCTACAGACAAGGCGGCATATCCTGTAAATGCCATGGGCACGTCAAAGGCAATGATGGAAAAAGTTGTCGTTGCAAAATCGAGAACTGTCTCCGAGGAAGGTACTAAGATTTGCTGTACGAGATACGGAAACGTCTTGTGCTCACGTGGCTCTGTTGTGCCTTTATGGATAGAGCAGATTAAAGCGGGCAAGCCTATAACTATCACAGAGCCGTCAATGACAAGGTTTGTAATGAGCCTTGAAGAGGCGGTAGACCTCGTGCTGTTTGCATTTAAAGAGGCGAGCACCGGCGACATCATGGTACAAAAAGCGCCTGCATGCACGGTTGAAGTGCTTGCACAGGCGGTAAGCGAACTATTTAAAAGCAAAAATGAGATTAAAGTTATAGGAATAAGACATGGCGAAAAACTCTATGAAACCTTGCTTACAAACGAGGAATGCGCAAATGCGGTAGACTTAGGAAACTTTTACCGAGTGCCTTGTGATAAACGTGATTTAAACTACGATAAATATTTCGATAGCGGAAATATAGAAAGAAATATGTTGACCGAATTTAATTCAAATAACACTTCCCTCATGACGGTAGAAGAAGTGAAGGAAAAACTGCTGACACTTGAATATATTCAAAATGAGCTTAAAGGAGTCTAGTTTATGAAAATACTTATTACAGGCGCAAAAGGTTTTGTGGGGAAAAATCTTATAGCGCAGCTGCAGAATATAAGGGATAAAAAGGCAGGCAATTATAAATTGTCTGAGGATATCGAGGTTTACCCATTTGATTTAGACTCAGACCCTGATTTGCTTGATAAATATACTAAAGACTGTGACTTTGTCTTTCATTTAGCAGGGGTCAACAGGCCTAAAAATGAAAGCGAGTTTATGGAGGGTAATTTCGGATTTTCCTCGACTCTTTTAACAAAACTTGAAGAAAATAATAACAAGGCGACAGTGCTTATAAGCTCGTCAATTCAGGCAGAGCTTGACAATGCCTATGGAAAGAGCAAAAAAGCGGGCGAGGATTTGATGTTCTCCTACGCTAAAAAAAGCGGTGCGAAAGTGCTGGTATACAGGCTTCCGAATGTCTTTGGCAAATGGTGCAGACCAAATTACAATAGTGCGGTGGCAACATTTTGCAGTAATATTGCAAACGGGCAAGACATCACGGTAAACGACCCTAGCGTAAACATGCAGCTTGTCTATATCGACGATGTGGTAAACGAGTTTATAGCAGCACTTACAAATGATGAACATGTAGAGGGCGATTTTTGCTTTGTTCCAACAGTGCATAAAGTAAGACTTGGTGAAATTGTGGATTTAATCTACTCTTTTAAAGAAAATCGCAAAAATTTGGGAGTTCCCAACCTTTCAAATGCCTTTGAAAAGGCGCTATATAGCACGTATTTAAGCTATCTGCCGACAGATGATTTTTCCTATCCATTAAAAATGAATGTGGACGACAGAGGCTCATTTACCGAGATTATAAGAACGGCAGAGCGTGGGCAGTTTTCTGTTAATATATCAAAACCGCATATTACAAAGGGAAATCATTGGCATAATACAAAAAATGAAAAATTCCTCGTGGTTTCGGGAGAGGGATTAATCCAGTTTAGAAAAATAGGCAGTGATGAAGTGATAGACTATAATGTAAGCGGTGAAAAACTTGAGCTTGTGGATATACCGACGGGATATACCCACAATATTATAAACAAGGGCGACACGGATTTAATCACATTTATGTGGTGCAACGAGTGCTTCGACCCGAATAACCCCGATACATATTTTGAGGTGGTATAAATGGCAAAATTAAAATTAATGACAATAATAGGCACAAGGCCTGAGATAATAAGGCTGTCCGAAACGATAAAAAAATGCGACACGTATTTTGAGCAAATTTTGGTGCATACGGGCCAAAACTATGATTACGAGTTAAATCAAGTGTTTTTTGACGACCTAGGTCTTCGTGAGCCCGACTTTTTTCTAAATGCGGTCGGCGCAGATTTAGGCGAAACTATAGGAAACATTATTGCAAAATCCTACAAGCTTCTTGCAGAACAAAAACCAGATGCCCTGCTAATTTTGGGGGACACAAATTCTTGTCTTAGTGCGATTTCAGCAAAAAGACTGCATATACCTATCTTCCATATGGAAGCCGGAAACAGGTGCTTTGATGAATGCCTGCCGGAGGAAACAAATAGGCGAATAGTCGACCATATTGCCGATGTAAATCTTTGCTATTCTGAACATGCAAGAAGATATTTAAACTATGAGGGCACGGCGAAAGAGCGCACATATGTGACGGGCTCGCCCATGGCAGAGGTGCTTCAAAGCAATTTGGATAGCATTAAAAATTCAGATGTGCTAAAAAAATTAAATCTTGAAAAAGGTAAATATATTTTGCTGTCTGCCCATAGAGAGGAAAATATTGACACAGAAGAAAATTTCTTTAGCCTTATGACAGCGGTTAATGCTATGGCAGAAAAATACGACATGCCTATTTTATATTCATGTCATCCAAGAAGCGCAAATTATATAGAAAAACGTGGCTTTAAATTTGACAAAAGGGTCATACAAAATAAACCCTTGGGTTTTCATGATTATAATAATTTGCAAATGAATGCCTATGCCGTGGTGTCTGACAGCGGTACGTTGCCCGAGGAGAGCAGTTTCTTCTTATCGGTAGGAAATCCTTTTCCTGCGGTGTGCATAAGAACATCGACAGAGCGCCCTGAAGCGCTTGATAAAGGCAATTTCATCTTAGCCGGAATTACGACAGAGCAAGTTTTAAGCGCTTTAGACACGGCGGTTGAGATGAATAATAACAAAGATTACGGCATTCCTGTGCCAAATTACACAGACGAAAATGTTTCAACAAAGGTAGTAAAGCTAATACAAAGTTATACAGGAATTGTCGATAAAATGGTGTGGAGAAAATAGTATATGTATAAAAATTTCTTTAAAAGATTAATAGATTTATTTTTGTCCGGTATTGCCATAATTATTTTGGGCATACCCATGTTAATAGTTGCGCTTGTCATTAAAATTGACTCAAAAGGGCCTGTGCTATTTAAGCAAAAAAGGGTAGGAAAAAATAAAAAAACATTTACCATACTAAAATTTCGCTCAATGTCCATAGAAGCGCCAAAAGACCTTCCAACGCATATGCTAGGCGAGGGCAAATCTTATATCACAAAGGTTGGCGCGTTTATAAGGAAGACTTCTCTTGACGAACTTCCTCAGCTTTTCAATATTTTTGTTTCTCAAATGAGTATAATAGGGCCAAGGCCGGCACTTTGGAATCAGGAAGACCTAATTTTAGAGCGTGACAAATATAGGGCAAACGATTTAAAACCCGGACTTACCGGCTGGGCGCAAATCAACGGGCGAGACGAACTGCCTATTGAAGTTAAGGCAAAACTTGACGGAGAATATGTGGAAAAACTAAGTTTTGCTTTCGACTGTAAATGCTTTTTTGGAACAATAAAAAGTGTGCTTAAAAGCGACGGAGTGAAAGAGGGCGGCACGGGGGATAAGTAGCAGACGGAAAATTATGAGAATTATTATTAAAGAGGGCTAAGGCTCTCTTTTTTTTGCATTTGAAAATTATGTAAAATTTCAACAAATAATTTTATTTTGGTAAATACATATATATTTATATTCAGTATTGAAAAAAATTAGTTATATGATATAATTAATTTAACAAATCAAAAGGTGGAATTTATATGAAAAAAATAATAATTTTATTTATTGCAGTTACGTTAATACTTTCCGCCTGTGGGGAGAGTATTAATGGGGAGCAGAGCAATTTGAGCGCAGAGGTAAATGTTTCGGACGATATAAACGAGGTAGTCAGAATTTTTGACAGCGGACTTGTTATAAATGCAAATGTTTACCCTAAAGACATAGACATTAGCAAAGCCCATGTCTATAAAGGCGAGGTAAAACGATTGGACTTTGACTTGTTTTATGAAAATTTATTACAAAATAAAACTGTGTTAGAGGAAACGGAGCAGGAGTCGGCAGAGTCTTTTTTTGGAGATTTATATAAATTTATAAGGTATGACGACACGGCTTTTTTTAGCTTTATGGAGCACTCGGCAAACTACACAGCTTTAGCTACTCTCGATTTACATTCAGGCATAGAAAAATTAAATTTACCAATTGGAAATGAGCGATTTAATTATATAGGTAAAGATTTAAGCTTTAAAACTGTGGAAGACGCAAACATGCAGGCAAGGGAAATATTTGAAAGGCTAGGCGTGGAAATACTTGATGTCTATGACTGCTACAGCTTAAATAAAAACGAAATTCCCATTGTAAGCGAGGACGGATATATCTTAGAGTATTATGTGGGGAAAGACGGAATACCTGTGACAAAAAACCTTTACGGCTCATACGCAAACGGAATATTAACAGTACCGTCTAATGTGACGGCTCAGTATACTAAAGACGGTTTAATGGGAGTAAGCGTAAGTAATGTATATATTTTTTCAGATAAATTAGAAGATGAAAGCGCAATACCCCTTGAGGAAGCTATCGAAAAATTGGAGCAAAAGTACAGCAATATAATTTTAGAAGAGGAGCAAACAGTCACAAGGATAGACTTTTCATACTACCCTGTCTTTACAGAAGAATTTAATGTATACGAAATGACACCTGCGTGGAGTTTTTATATAGAAGCGCCTACAGAATATGAATATCCAGAGCAGAAATTAGTGCTAATAAATGCAGTAGACGGCAGTGAAATATTTGCAGAGTTAGGCGGGTGAAATATTGTGATTTTTTGCTACGCAAATCTTATAGTTTAGAGTAAAGTTGTGATTGTGCATATACATTTAATATTTATGGAAAATATCTATTATCGAGTAAGTTTAATCAAGACAAACTCTACATGTTACAAGTAGGTTAATTTAATATTAAGTAGATTAAGGTGGGATTTATATGAAAAAAATAGCGATTTTATTTATTGTAGTGGCATTAATACTTTCCGCCTGTGGGGAGAGCATTAATGGGGAGCAGAGGAAAAGTCTTAGTGCAACGGATATAGAGCTTACAGGTGACGGGGTGCGAGATATAGCGGTAAAACTTAGTGATGATTTGCAAATTTACTCAGATATATTCCCTAATAAAGATATTGATACTTCAAAATATGGACTTTATAAAGGCGAAATGAAAGATTTATCGGTGCACTATGATGATTTTTATAATGAGTTTATAGAGGGCAAAGAAATAACCGAAGAGATAGTCAGAGATGATATAATTGATCAATATTTTGAAGATGTGGAATATAGACTTACAGAAACAGCCGATGGGGGGTACATAACAACTTACGGATCATATATAGGATACAGTTTCAAGCCTGAAGAAAGTGACATAGCATCACCCGGACAGTTCTTGATACAACCTGAGGGTGAGGAGCGCTTTTATCACAAGGGCGAAGATTTACCGGAGATGGATAGCGTTGAAGAAGTTGCAACACTAGTAAAAAGTTTACTCTCAAAATTGGGAATAGAAGTGCTTGATAATTATACTTCATTTACAATTAGTTATGATTTGTTGATGAAAAAAGAGGAATACAAAGGTTTAGTTGAAGAGTTTGACTATAAAGGATATTGGATGGAGTTCTATTGGGGAATAGATAATGTGGCAATCACTTCTGCATCGCTTGGAAGCTTTGATAATGGAGTTTACCAGTTACCTATGCAGATAAGTACTGAGTATATAGATGGGAAATTACAAAGCTTAGATGTAAATAATTATTATGACTTTGAAGAAGAAATTCCAAGTGAAAACGCATTACCGCTAGAGTACTTTATACCTAAACTTGCAGAGTATTATGAGGGAAGAATTTTAGAAGACACAAAAACAGTATATGGCATAGAATTTGCCTATGCACCCGTTGCAACAGATACTTTTAATGAATTTGTAATGACGCCTGTATGGAGTTTTTATGTAAAAAATGACAATGAAGTGGAACGATTTGAAGTGACATCGGAGGTGCTAATGTTTAATGCTATAGATGGAACGCTTATAAACACTACGTTCGAGGGCGGTCTTACTTGGCATTATTAATTCTAGCTTTTGGAAAGGGGGGTGAGTATGATTTTTTTAAGAACTATTTTACTCGATATAAAAAGATGTGTTTTTTCAGTGAGGTTTATAATTGCATTCTTTTGCTATGGCATAGTAATTTATTTATCAATGCTACCTGATATTAGACATGGCATAATAGATGTAATACTTTTTGACACAGTGCGACAAGGTTCAGTTTTTTCAATTTTATACTTATTGTGTGCCGCCATACCCTGTACGACTATGTTTTGTGAAGATTGGGAAAATAAATATTTGCGATATAATATTTTGCGCTCGGGTAAAAGTGTATATGCTGTAGCGAAATCAGTTTCTTGTTCTTGTGTAGCTTTTATAATTATTGCTGGAGCTGAAACAATATTTTATATAGTAATGAGCTTAAATATGCCGTTTTATGATGAATCTTTTGGTATGATTGGCTCATACTCTATGTACTACATACCTTTCCAAAATGGTAATTATATAAATTATGTTTTAAATATGATTATAATAAAAGCCTTAAGTGCAGGATTTTTTTGCTCTTTGGCGCTTATAATATCGGTGAAAATTCCGAATATATTCGTCGCACTTTCTGCACCGCTACTTAGTTTTTATTTTTTAAGGAGCTTGTTTGATATACTTAGAGTTCCATATAGCTTCAATCCAAGTTATATGGGTGTAGGTAGATTAGAAATTGCGGGTAATCAAGTACTAACCCTTGTCTACGGTGCTTCTTATTATCTTTTTCTTATTGCAGTGCTTTGCCTTATTTTCCTCTTTTTCATAGATAGGAGGGTTGAAAGTGACTAAATTAAAAATTATTTTTTCTATTGCCCTATCAAATATTGGCAAATGGAAAACAAACCCTAGAATTTATGTGCTGTTACTTTCTATATTAGCGTATTGTAGTTCTGTTATTTTTCCTATAAACCAGTACTGCGCCACAGTGGGGTTTAGGATAAGTCCGTGGATATTTCCGTTTTTAATGGCAGACGGCATGGCGATATTTGTAATAATGCTAGGTCTTATTTTGCTGTTTTGCGATGCACCGTTTATCGACAGAAATCAGCCCTACATAATGCTTAGAAGTGGTAGAAACACATGGGTTATTGCACAAATTTTATATATAATTTTGGCATCAATAATCTACTTTTTAAGCCTTGCGATAATTTGCGTGCTTATGGTACTGCCAAATGTCAGCTTTATGGGGGAGTGGGGCAAGGTTATAAACACTTTGTCGGCAAGCTCAAAGGAAACTCCTGTATTAAACCTTATTTTTGACCCGTATATAGTGGTAAATTATTCACCGATAGAAGCGTTTTTAACCTCATTTATACTTTGTGTAATGGTGGGTGCTATGATAGGTTTACTTGTATTTGTCATTAACATGAAAGTGTCACGCTTTTTAGGTTCGATTTCTGTAGCGTTTTTGGTGGTTTTGCAGGTGTATATGAGAAGCACCACGTTTTCATTAACGTATTTTTCGCCAATATCATGGGTGTCGCTTACCGTGCTTTCAAAAAATCAGGCGACGCAGTATCCACCGCTGGAATTTGCTTTTTTAGTGCTTTCGGTTATACTTGTAATTTTAATACTACTCTCGGTACTGGCATTTAGAAAACGTGACATTGATGTCATGAAAACAATATGAGGGAGGGAAAAGTTTTGGATATTATAGAAATTAGGTCGGCGACAAAATTATTTAAAGAAGTAAAGGCGCTTGACAATGTAAGTGTAAGTTTTGAAAAAGGTAAAATTCATGGAATAGTAGGGCGAAACGGTTCGGGTAAAACGGTTTTAATGAAATGTATTTGCGGACTGATGTATTTAAACTCTGGCGAAATTTTGGTAAATTCTATAAGAGTTGGAAAGGACAAAGATATTCCCGATAATATAGGTGCAATTATAGAGGCACCTGGTTTTCTGCCAAATTTTTCAGGCTATAAAAATCTAAAGTTTTTGGCGGATATAAAAAAGAAGGCCGACAAAGAAAAAATAATTAAAACCCTTGAGTTTGTAGGCCTTGACCCACAAAGCAAAAAACATGTGGGTAAATATTCTTTAGGCATGAGGCAAAGGCTTGGGATAGCACAGGCGATAATGGAAGAGCCGGAAATACTGATTTTAGACGAGCCAATGAACGGACTTGACAACGACGGAGTAGCCCAAATAAGACAGCTCATATTAAGCTTAAAAGAAGAGGGCAAAACCATAATTTTAGCAAGCCACAACAGGGAAGACATAAACATACTATGCGACACGGTGTTTGAAATGGACGCAGGACAAATTTTAGTTGAGGGTTGTGGTGAAAAATCATAAAATCACTTGACATTTGTCTTTAAAAGTTATAGGATATTCCTATAACTTTTTTCGTTTTTAAAAAATATTAAGGAGTATTATTATGAGAGTTTTATTTATTGACATCGATACCTTAAGGCCTGATCATATGAGCTGCTATGGTTATGGCAGAAACACCACGCCCTGCATGGACGAAATTGCAAAAGAGGGCACTGTTTTTGAAAATTACTATACGCCAAACGCACCTTGTCTGCCGTCTCGCGCCTGCCTTGCGACTGGAATGTATGGAATACATACAGGCGTCGTGGGTCATGGTGGAACGGCCGCAGACATGCGACTTGAGGGCGAGCCCAGAGGATTTAGGGACGAAATTTCGGAAAATAATTTATTTAACGTGTTTAGAAGAGCCGGTTTTTATACGGCTTCAATAAGCACATTTGCAGAGCGCCACTCCGCTTGGTGGTTTAATGCAGGATTTAATGAGATGCACAACATGGGCAAGGGCGGAATGGAAAGCGCCGAGGAAGTGACTCCGATAGCCCTTAAATGGCTTAAGGACAACGCCGACAAGGATAATTGGTTCTTACATTACCATATTTGGGACCCGCACACTCCGTACAGGGCGCCCGAGGAATTTGGTAATCCTTTTGAAAACGAGCCTTTACCAGATAACTGGATAAATGAGGAAATTTTTAAAGAGCACAGGGAGCATGTAGGCCCTCACAGTGCGAGAGAAATTTCTATGTGGGACGATGTGGAGAATCCGAATTATCCACGACATCCCGGAAGCGTTAAAACTTTAGACGAAGTAAAAGCCTTTATGGACGCCTATGACTGCGGTGTAAAATACGCCGACGACAACGTTAAAATGCTCATAGATGTCTTAAAAGAAAAAGGCCTTTATGACGACATGGCGATAATCATAACATCTGACCACGGCGAAAACATGGGAGAACTAGGCCTTTATGGCGAGCACGCAACGGCTGACCACCCTTGCTGTAATATTCCTATGATAATCAAATGGCCGTCAATGGCAAAAAATCACAGAGACAGTGGGCTTCACTTAAACATAGACTTAGCACCGACAGTTGCAGAGCTTTTAGGCATGGAAAAATGCAGTAATTGGGATGGAAAAAGCTATGCGAAAACTCTTTTAGAAAAAGAAGACTGCTCTTATGAGAGTGTAGTTTTAGGGCAAAGTGCGCATGTCTGCCAGCGTTCTGTAAGATTTGGCGACTATATTTATATAAGAACCGTGCACGGCGGATATCATATGTTCGAAAAAGAAATGCTTTTTGACATTAAAAACGACCCACATCAAACAAATAACTTGATAGACGAAAAAAGAGAGCTTGCCGACAAGGGTGCTAGGCTGATACTCGATTGGGAGTACGAAATGATGACAAATTCTGTATCGGACGTCGACCCCATGTGGACGGTAATGAAAGAGGGCGGCCCTCACCACTCAAGAGGTGCTCTGAAATCTTACATAGAAAGACTTAAAAATACAGAGCGTGGCGACAAAGTCGAGGAGCTTTTGACCATGTATGAAAAAGACACAAAAAGCAAGTATTTTAAATGATTTATGAGGTATAAAGATGAGTAAAAAACCAAATGTTTTATGGATAATGTCGGACCAACACAGGGCGCAGGCCTTGGGCATAAACGGCGACCCTAATGTGTTTACGCCAAATTTAGACAGACTTGCCACAAGCGGCGTAAATCTTACAAGCGCAGTGGGCGGTGTTCCGCTTTGCTGTCCATTTAGAGGCTCTATGCTAACGGGGTTATATCCACATAAGGCGGTGCCGGGGCACGAGATGATGCTAGACCCCAAAATGCCAACTGTTGCAAATGTGTTTAACGACAACGGCTACGACACCTGCTATATTGGCAAATGGCACTTAGACGGTTTTAAAGAGGCAAACGGCAGGGCGGCTATGCATATCATTCCGCCGGATAGGCGTGGAGGATTTAAAAACTGGACAGGCTATGAAAATAATAATAGCCAGTGGGACTGCTGGGTGCATGGTGGAGAGGGTGATACCGCATTTCACTACAGGCTTGACGGCTATGAAACCGACTGCCTTACAGACATGATGATAGACTATATCGACGATAAAAAAGAGGACGAAGAGCCGTTTTTTGCCGTACTTTCGGTGCAGCCTCCGCACAATCCTTATATGGCGCCCGAGGAGTATATGAGAGAGCATAATGCAGGCTCGGTAATTTTAAGGGAAAACGTGCCAAATATCCCCTCCATAGAAAAACAGGCAAGACAGCAACTTTCGGGTTATTATGCCATGATAGAAAATTTAGACTATAATATAGGCAGAATTATAAGGACGCTTGAGCGAAACGACATGCTTTTCAACACGCATATAATTTTCTTTAGCGACCACGGCGACATGCAGGGAAGTCACGGACAATTCCATAAAACCTCGCCCTTTGAGGAGAGCATAAAAGTGCCGTTTATCATATCTGGTGAAAAGCCAATGCAGTACGACGGCAGGGGTTGGGGTGAAATAGACAATGTGCCCATAAATCATGTGGATTTAGCGCCGACAAGCCTCGGTCTTTGTGGCATAAAAGCACCCGATTACATGCAGGGAACGGACTACTCTTACCTTAGAATTACGGGCAATAAAAAGCCGGATTTTATTCCGCAAAGTGCCTATATTCAGTCGGTAATTCCAACAGGACATCACGATTCTGTCGATAAACCGTGGCGTGGAATAGTTACAAATGACGGCTACAAGTACGTATGCTTTGAAAACACGCCGTGGATTATGTATAATTTAAACGAAGACCCGTACGAGTTTGTAAATTTGGCGCATAACACAAAATTTAGGGACAAACTTTGTGAGCTAAACGACGAGCTTACCGCATGGGTGAAAAGCACAGGCGACGATTTCCCGTTGCCTATTATGTGAGGATTATATGATAAAAAAAGAAAAACTTGCAAACGGTGTTTACCGTATAAAATTTAATGAAATTAAGGATAAAACCTTGCTGTCTTACAGCGGGGTTTTACCCAAGTTTGAGAAAATAAACTCCTTAAAGGATTTAAAACAGGATGTTTTAGACGAGATAAATGTGTACTCTGTCGGAAATACCACAGTGGTGACAGTGCCTATAGAGGAGGAAGAAAACCTATACGGTGGCGGTCTTAACTATAAAAGCATGTGCATAAACCGCAAGGTCTTACACCTTAAAATGGACCATCACACAGGTGTGGACAACGGAAGAACCCATGCGCCCATACCGTTTTATCTGTCCGACAAGGGCTACGCAGTGCTTATAAACACCACAAAATATGTGGACATGTATATGGGGAGCGCGAACAGGATAAACTCCAAAAAAGGCTTTCAAAATACCGACAGAAACACAGACGAAAACTGGGACCCAAACCCACTTGGAGAGTTTGTTGAAATTGCGGTAAATGACTGCGGCGCCCTTGAAATTTTGGTATTTTTTGGAGAAAATTTACTCGACACCGTAAAAAGGTATAATCTTTACTGTGGCGGCGGTTTCGTTCCGCCAAAATGGTCGCTTGGAATAACGCAAAGAGTGCCGACCTTGCTTAGTGACAAGGAGGTAATGGACACGGTTTTAGAGTTTAAAGAAAGAGATTTTCCGCTTGATGTCATAGGCTTAGAGCCAGGCTGGCAAAGTGAAGCTTACCCTTGTAGCTATGAGTGGGACAAAAAACGTTTTCCAAATCCTGAAAAATTTTTGCAAGAGCTTTCGTCACATAATATCCATGTGAATTTATGGGAAAACGCCTTTGTATCGCCAAATGCGAAAATATTTAAAGAGCTTTTGCCGCTTAGCGCAACTCACACCGTCTGGGGCGGAATTGTGCCCGATTACACGCTGAAAAAAGCGTGCGATATCTATAAAAATCAGCACAAAACTGTGCATGTAGATATAGGAGTATCAGGCTATAAAATTGACGAGTGCGACGGCTTTGACGAGTGGTTATGGCCGGACCATGCAGAATTTAAAAACGTAAATGCGGTGGATTACCGCTCTACTTTAGGCGTGTTGATGCAAAAAAACACATATGAAATATTTACCCAGAAAAATAAAAGAACGTTTGGGCTTTGCAGGGCGACAAATGCAGGTGCCGTGTCTTTTCCTTATGCGCTTTATAATGACTGTTACGAATTTTCCGACTTTCTCACAGGCCTTTGTAACTCAGGGTTTTTAGGAACACTTTGGGTGCCAGAGGCAAGGAGTGCCGAGAGCGCTAAGGAGTGGCTTATAAGGTGTCAGCTGGTCTGCTTTTCGCCAATGGCTATGATAAACTCATGGGCATCAGGCATTAAACCGTGGAGTTTTGAAGAAGTAGAAGAAGACGTAAAAGAGGCATTTAAACTAAGAAAATCGCTGATAAGCTATATATACAGCGCATTTTATAGATATGAAAACGAAGGAATACCGCCGTTTAGGGCAGTTTGTATGGACTATGAAAGCAAGGTGAAATTTGATGAGGGAGGAGAGCTTCACGACACAATAAACCCATATAAAACAAAGCTAATTTCGGAAATTAAAGACCAGTTTATGTTTGGGGACTGTATGATGATAGCACCTTTTTCACCCGAGGAAGACAGCAGGGAAATTGTGCTTCCAAAAGAAGATTGGTATGATTTTTACACGGGCGAATTTGTTGGAAACGACATAGAAATAACGCTTAAGTACAATAAAAGCTTGCCAATTTTTGTAAAAAATGGAGGAATAATACCACTTGTCAAGGAAGACGGCGAATATGAAATCTTGCATTTTGGAGATAAAGCGTCAAAATTTACAATTTTTGACGACGACGGCATAAGCTTTGACTATAAAAAAGGAGATTTTAAACTCATAGACATAGCAGTTAATTTTGAAGACGGAGAAAAAAATATAAACTTGCAAAATCGCAGGTTTTAAACTATAATATACTAGTAATAATATGCAAAAAAACATTTGCGAAAATAAAAATAAGTTTATGCAATAAAACACTTCTTTTGTGCATTAACAATGTGTAAAAGCATTTTAATGAAAAGGAGGGGTTTAATATAATTTTATAGGGGTGAGTCTTACATGTTAGATAAAAGAATGAGAAAAGTTTTTGAAACCTTTATTGCAACTTCTTCTGAAAAAAACAGAGATGTGCTTTTGGAAAAACTTTTAAGCGATGCGCTTGAAATTGCAAATTGTGATGCGGGAACACTCTATCTTTTAAACGACAATAAGCTTGACTTCTATGCGGTAATAACTAAATCCATGGGGATTAGAAAAATAGGCGAGTATGATTTAAGCATATTCCCGTCTGTGAAAATGGACTTGACCAGTGTATGCGCATACTCCGTGATTAAAAACGAAGTGGTGAATATTCCAAACGTATACTGCAGTGATATTTTTGATTTTTCAGGGCCTAAAAATTATGATATGGTTACAAATTATAAAACCAAATCCATGATAGTAATACCCATGAAAAATAATAAAGATGAACCTATAGGCGTTATGCAGCTTTTAAATGCACTAGATGAAAATGGTGAGGTAGTAGACTTTAGTAAAAATTTAGAAACTATTTTATCTGCAATTGCATCTCAGGCGGCGATAAGGCTTACAAACATGAATTATACGCTTGAAATCAAAAGACTCATGGAGTCTATTGTCAAAACCATTGCCGAGGTAATCTATTTAAGAACGCCTTACAATGTCTCACATACGCATAATATGGCAAAGTACGCCACAAATTTTATGCGCTGGCTTGACAATCACCCTGAACATGGAATTTCTTTTGATAAGACAAATAAAGAACTGTTTTTGATGAGTGTGTGGCTTCACGACATAGGAAAACTTATTACTCCACTCGAAATAATGGATAAGGCGACAAGACTCAGTGATAAACATGAAAGAGTAATGACAAGGCTTGATTTTATTGCGCTTACAATAAAATTTAACTGCCTAAAAAAAGGACTAGACCCTACCTCAGAGCTTGAAGAGCTAGAAGAAATCAGAGATTTTGTAGAGGTTGTAAATACTGCTCCTTTTGTAAATGAAGAAAATCTTCAAAGAGTGTTAGAGCTTGAAAATAGAACATATGTTGATGATAATGGCAGGGTTTTGCCGTGGTTTACCGCAGATGAAGTTGCAGACTTATCCATAGTCAAAGGGACTTTGACCCCAGGAGAGAGGGTAGTAATGCAAAACCATGTCAAATTTACCGAGCAAATTCTTGAAAAAATGAACTTTAGCAATGAATATGAAAATGTGCCTAAATGGGCAAATAATCACCATGAATATTTAGATGGAAGCGGATACCCAAATAAACTTGTGGCAAAAGACTTAGATACCCAAACAAGACTTTTGACAATAATAGACGTGTTTGACGGACTTTCGGCGAATGATAGGCCGTATAAAAAAGCAACCCCCATAGATAAAACCTTTGCAATTATGAATGAGATGGTAGACGAAGGAAAACTCGACGGACGGCTACTAGCGCTTTATCGTGAGAGCAAGGCATGGGAAGAAAAATAAACGATATATTATGACCGCATAGCGGTGAAATGGAGAATGAACATGAAAATTTTAAATAATATTAAGGCGAAATTATGCATAGCCTTAAGCCTTAGCTTGATTTTTGCAACTGCCTGCTCTGAGGCTCCGACGGACTTAAGCGAAAGCACTCAAATGTCAAGCGATGAAGCAAGTGATGTGTCTACAGTAGAAGACGCAAGTGCCAGCCTAATGTGGCTTGAAAAATTTGAGGGAGACGTAGTGGTTTTAGACGAAAACGGCAGTGACATAGACCCTGTTGAAGGTATGAAACTTTTAAGCGGTTATGAGATTCAAACCAAGGAAAATTCGACTGCATATGTAAATCTAGACGACACAAAGGCTTTAAAGCTTGACAACTCAAGCTCTGCTCAAATAACAAATGAAGACAATAAGCTTTTAATATCTTTAAACGAAGGCGTGCTGTTTTTTAATGTAACGCAAACGCTTGAAGACGATGAAACTATGGATATAAAAACCTCTAACCTCATAACGGGCATACGCGGCACGGCGGGCATAATATCTGAAAACTCGACAATTATTTTAGAGGGTGAAGTTGTAGTTACAGATGCAAACGCTGACGACGACATGCTTGACGACAACAAGCTTTCCGCAGGACAGATGGCATATTTTGACGATGACGACGACGATAATGTTAGTATTTCTGATGTTAACGAAGAAGAGATACCAAACTTTGTGAAAAGTGAAATAGAAGACGATGACGATTTAAGACAAAAAATTGATGATGCCAAGGGATTCGACACAGGAAAAATTTTAAACGAAGACGATGACGACGACGACAACGATGACGACGATGACGGCAATGACGACGACAATGACATTGACGATGACAATGATGACAATGATGACATTAATGACAACGACGATGACATTGATGACGACGATGATGACAACGATATCGACGACGGCAGTGATGACCGTGATGACGACAACGACGACAACGACACCCAAAGTGTTTCAAGTGCTCAGGTGCCTGATGACGACGATGATGACGACAACGAAGTAGAAACACCGGATAGCGACGATGACGACGATGACGACGAAGTAGAAACGCCGGATGAAGACGAAGAAGACGACGATGACGATTAAAGACAAGTGAGAGGATAAATGCTAAAAAAATATATTCCTTTTATTAAAAAGCTTGCGTTTTGTCTAGGTGGAACAGTGCTTATTACCGTGGTATTAAGTTTAGATATTTTTACAAGCACGGCAAACAGGATGTCTGATGCATTATATCAGCGCCATCAGTCTACCTGCGAGGAAATTGTGATAATCGGCATGGACGAGAAAGCCCTTGATGCCTACGGTCAAATGCCGTGGAGCAGAGAAATTATGGCACAGGCGATTGCGGTGCTAAACGAAAACGAGCACACAGCGCCTGCCGTAATAGGATAGATACGATTTACACGACACAGGGCAACGAGGAAGACGATAAGAAGCTTGTAGAGGCTGTAGGCTTAAGAGATAATGTAGTTACCGCAACAAACATAAGTTTTGGCAGTGAGCTTGTCACCACAGAAGACGGTGACTTTTATATGGATGATTATGCTGTTTTGATGGTAGAAGAACCTTTCGATGACTTAAAAGAGGTATCGAGTTCCGGGCATATTAATGCTATGCTAGACACAGACGGCATACTTCGTCATGCAATTTGGAGCGTGGAACTTGACGACGGGTACGACTATCCGTCGTTTAATCAGGTTATTTATAAGAAGTATATGGAATATATAGGAAACGAGGAATATTTATCCCCTCCTACAGATGCGCTAGACAGGTGGTATTTACCTTTTACATCAAAGCCCATGTCCTATGACAGTGGTTTTTCGATATATGACTTGGTAGAGGGCAATTTAGACCCAGATTTATTTAAGGACAAAATAGTATTAATAGGCCCTTATGCCCTTGGAATGAACGACGAGTATTTAACTGCGATTGACTATGCGACTAAGATGTATGGTGTAGAATATCAAGCAAATGCCATAGCCGCCCTTCTAAGTGGGGATTTAAAGACAGAAATTGTATATGCCGACACCATAGTTATACTGGTAATAATCACATTTTTTATGCTGTTTATGCTTTATGAAAGGAAAATGCTTTTTTGCACAATCTTGTGGGTGCTCATGTCGGTCTTGTGGGTGGCTACTTGCATTATAATGTGGCAGTTTGATTATGTACTGCAGATATATTATCCTTTAGTATCAATGCTTATATGCTATATCGGAAGCGTTGCGGTAAATTATTTAAAATCTACCATAGAAAAAATGCACGTCACAAACACCTTTAAGCGCTATGTCTCACCGCATGTGGTTGCAAGGATAGTAGAGCATAATAAGGACGCCTCAGAGCTTGGCGGTACCTTAAAAAATATAACGGTTTTATTTGCGGATATAAGAGGATTTACAACACTTGCAGAGATTTTAACCCCTAATGAAGTTGCCGTAATGCTCAATAAATATTTGTCTATGATGAGCGAATGTGTGCTTGAAAACGAGGGGACGCTAGATAAATTTACAGGTGATGGAGTAATGGCGTTTTGGGGCGCACCGCTCATTCAAGAGGACATCGCATTTAAGGCGATATCTTGCGCCGGTCAAATGATTAAGCGTTCAAAAAAATTAAATGCCGAAGTCATGGAAAAATATGACTACAATATAGGCATAGGAATAGGAATAAATTTTGGCTCTGCTGTAGTAGGCAATTTTGGTTCTGTAAATAGAATGGATTACACTGCAATTGGCGACACGGTAAACGTCGCCTCGAGAATAGAGTCAAACACAAAGGCAGGGCAGGTGCTTTTAAGCGCCTCTGTAGTAGAAATGCTAGACAGCAGGGTTAAAATTGTGCCCGAGGGCGAAAAAATATACCTAAAAGGCAAAAAAGAAGCCGCAGAAGTATACAGCTTGCTTGTGGATTAACAGGAAAAAGCAATCGCAAAAAAACCGCCCTTTCAGGCGGTTTTCAGACTGTCAATAAACCTCTGTTAGGAAA
>CAYJJU010000011.1:0-91423 GCA_964370635.1 uncultured Eubacteriales bacterium
TTATCATAGAAAGCCTAGATTTTCACTATTTACAGAGTTTTTTTCACGTTCCCATAAAATAGGCAAAACCGAGTCTTTTGAAGCCAAGATAGCTTAGGCGGAATTTCTCTATATATTTTTTATTAGGCATAAGTAACCGTCATCAAGGCTTGGCGCTACACATTCGCCTGCCTGCTTGTTTTTTGATAAAACCCTTATCATTTGCCTACCGACCATCTCAATTCTGTCTTTAATATAAAATTCACCGCTAAGCTTATCTTCATCTTCAAAATTTAGTAAATACACCTTGTTTTGCGCCATGTTTGTAATTTCAAAAGGGCTTCCAACCATGACGGGCTTGCCTTTGTCCATTACTATTATTTTATTGCAAATTGCCTCTACATCGGGCACTATGTGGGTTGAAATTATGATAGTTTTGTCCTCTTTTATGTTTGCAACCGTGTTTTTAAATCTTGTGCGCTCCTCAGGGTCAAGTCCTGCTGTGGGCTCGTCAAAAAGGATTATTTCGGGGCTTCCAAGTATTGCCTGCGCAACTCCTAAACGTCTGAGCATGCCGCCAGATAAGGCTTTAACCTTGGTTTTTGCTCTATCACTTAAATTCACCTGTTCTAAGGCAAAGTCAATATGCTCTTTTTGCACTGTCTTTGGAATTTTTTTAAGTGCTGCAAAATATTCCATCATTTCAAACACTTTAAGCTGCTTGAATGCGCCGAAATGCTGTGGGAGATAGCCTATATTGTCGTGTACTCCTTCGATAATTCCAAAGTTTAAATTGTAAATTTTGCATATGGAGCGAAGTAAAGTTGTCTTGCCGGCACCGTTTGGGCCGAGTAATCCGTAAATGCCTTTTTCAAATTCCATGGTAAAATCGTCTACTGTATTTATTTTCTTAAATTTCTTTGTACAGTTTTTCAGTTTTAGCATAATCTTATCCTCCGATATTTAAATTGTATGGATTGTAAAAAGCTTCCTCTGTGGCTTTTTTACCACTTATCATGAATATGATATCTTCTGCCTGATCGTCTATTCGACTCTCGATTGGTATAATAATTATATGATTGTCAAAAATAATTTGCGATTTATAATATGTCCTATTTATCAATGTATCGTTTCCTATAAAAAATCTGTAATCCTGTAAATTAATATTGCTATCTAGACCGTATGTGGTTTCAAGTTCTGTGATTTTTGCCTGTAAATCCTCAAAAAAGCTCTCTTGCGTGGCAGCTCTAAAAGATTCGTAGCTTTGAATAATTACATCATATTTAGAAAATTGGGCTTTTTCTAAGAAACCACCCATGATTGTTAGGGCGTCGGTGTTACCTTTATGTATTTCATTTTCGTATGAAAGGTTTGTAAAAAGTCGCATGTTTCCCGATAATTTAACAGTAAAATCTGAATGTGGCAAATCGTTTATTGCAGTGAAGCCATTGGAATAAATTGGATAAAATCCTGCCCATGGGTAATAAGGGAAACATCCGGGCAAACTTACGGCCTGTTCATTGCTGTAGTGAAGATGGCTAAATCCACTGTAGCTAAGTGCTATTTTTTCGAGTTCCTTTTCTGCCATAACGGTGAAATAATCGCCATCTCTTATATATTCTAAATCCTGACCATTTTCGTCTTTTAGGCTTGAAATTTTATATCCATGATACAAAGTGAAATTATACTCACCAAGATTTTGTGTGGAATTTATATCCATAACTACTTTTGCATGAAGAACCCTGTCGAAATTAAACTGCATATCATAAGAGCTAATGTGAAACTCGGCCTCGCTATTTTTACTGTCCTTGTTTTCATAATAATTGAAATTTTCCCAAAAAGCACCATTTGATAGATTTATCTCGCCTAAAGATAAACTATGACTGCTTGTGCCAATGTAAAAAAGATTTGATAGGCAAAAAGCTGCACTTAAAGAAATTACAATCAAATTTTTCCTGCTCTTTTTGTTAAGTAGCAAGATAAAAATGAGAGTGAGTATAAGCAAAATCCAAAATACTGCCAAGTTCCACTGCTGTAGTTCAATATCGGCCCCGTACTGATAATCATAACCGTAAAGCGCACTCGGTGGTAAAAGCTTAGTAATTAACTCATAGACTCCCCAAATATGTATCCTATAAAAATATGAAAGGTGAAAAACAAACGGAGTAAAAGCTCCGAAAAAAACAAGGGAGATTATAGTCATTAAGATGTATGAAATTACCCTCCTAAATTTAATTGCAATAAGTGCGCCTATAAGGGACGCCACAATTTGCGTAAGGAAAGTGTTTAAAGAAGTCGTCAAAATTATATGGAAAATCATTTCAAGCGGCTCGTCTCCCAAGACTGCGACGATTAAAGGGAAAATTAACATCACAAGGAAAATAAAGAAAGATTTTAAAACAAGTACTAAAATAGGGTATAGATATAGTTTTAATTTTCCAAAGTTCAAGCCGGCAATGCTCTCTTCGATATTAGATGCCCGAAGCCCTTGTATGTACTCGTATGAAATAAATATACTCATAATAAAAATTGGTAAGCAATAAGTTTGAAGCACCTCTAAAAACCACAAAATATGGCCTACAGGACTTATGTAATTAGTTAGCTGGTAATACACTTGATAGCAGATAAAGGCAATTTGGAAAATAGAAATTAAAGCAATAGGTATACGCCTTATAAAAATCAGTAAACTGCGCCTAAACATAATCAAATCCTCCCACTTCAAAATTCATAGCTCTCGCTAAATGGATAAATATTAAGTATTATCTGTACTATTGTATATAGTACAATAAATTTGCGAGATTGTCAATATTTATAATAAAATATATTTACAAAATTAAATTATTTTAGCATAAATGTGGGAGGAGGTAGAAAAAGGCACCAAAACTTTCGTTTTGGTGCATTCAGACTGCCCTAAAACCCGCAACCGCAAAAAAATGAGCTTGGCTCATTTTTTTGCTTCCTGCGTCACAAACACTTGCAACTTTCCCTCATATACCGTCGTATTACTCGGTCATTTGCAAGTACTTGTTCCTTGTCTTGCAGATTTTTGGACAGTCCGACAGCGTGCGCAAAAAAGTAGGACTTTTTTGACACGCTGAAGGCACCAAAACTTTCGTTTTGGTGCCTTCTTTGGTGGAGATAAGCGGGATCGAACCGCTGACCTCTACACTGCCAGTGTAGCGCTCTCCCAGCTGAGCTATACCCCCGAATTTACTGTAACATCATATCATAACATTAAAAAAAACGCAAGTTAATTTTTAGATTTAATTAAAAAAATCTAAGTTTTAGCGGTTTAAAGCTTGATGCATTGTGCAAATCGCCATTTTTTATAAATTTAATTGAAATTTTTAAGTGCATATAGTATAATCAAGTAAATAAATTGGAACAATTTGTAAAAAGGAGATGGTTAGAATGGTAAAACGGCGAAATTGGTAATTGTTGTTTTAGTAGCAATTTTTGCCACGGTAACAGTTAGCGCAAGTTCTTTAGTGCCTCGCTTTTCTGTAGAATTTTCACAGGAGGAGTATGAGAGGGGCGAAAAACTCACCTTTACCCTCAGCATAGACGAGGAAACCGACTTATCCGCATTTAAAATTGATGTCAAGTATGACGGAGATGCTTTAGAATTTTTGGAGGCGGAGGCTTTTGGCGATGTGTATTTTAATGAACACGATACCTTAGTCAAAACGCAGGCAATATATGCTGTAAAAGATGATAAAGACATCAGCGGTGAGATTTGCGAGTTTTCGTACAGGGTGGATGAAGACATTATCAGCAATTTTTCAAACATAGAAATTGAAGTGTCCGAGATGATAATGCAAGACTCGACGGTGCTTGATGTAAAGTATATTACACAAGTCACTGCTAAGATAACGCCTAAGGATTTAGAGGATGCTAAAATTTTGAGTCTTACGCCGTCAAGCGGGGCGTTAAGTCCGAATTTTGACAGTGAGACTTTAAATTATAGTGTAAGCGTGCCGTACAGTGTAAATGAAATGGAATTTGATGTTGAGGTTTCAGTTGGGGCAAGCTTTACTGTAAACAGGAAGAATTTAGGCAGCGGAGGAAGTACCACTTCATTTAAAATATCCGTAACCGCACAAGACGATGTCACGAAAAATGAATATATAATTGACGTGACAAGAGGGGAGTATAACCCGCAAAGTGTTCCCGACAGCGAAGATTCAGGGCAAAGTGCCGATGAGACTTTGATGCCTAAATTATTAGAGCTTTCGCCAAGTGTAGGCGAGCTTAACGAAGATTTTTCATCGGATGTTTACGAATACACAATGGACGTGCCTTACGAGGTTTCAAGCATGAGTTTTACTTATCTTGTAGATAGTGAAGTAGATGTAAGTATAAATAGGAAAAATTTAGGCAGTGGTGGAAGCACGGAAGATTTTATCATAACAGCAAAATTAGGAGACGAAAAAGTTCAGTATACAGTGCTCGTAACACGGGGAGAATATGTAAGGCCGAGTGCACAGTCTGAAGACGACGCAAGCGCGCACGGCGCTGATGAAAGCGAGCAAGCCGAGACAAAACACGGCGAAACAGACGACATTGTCGCACAGACAGAAGAAGGAGCGCAGACAGACGAAACAACAGGACAAAATGAGGGAGAAGTGGCACAGGCAAGCTCATCGCAACTTGTAGTAAATAGCGATGGCGAGAGCGACTTGTTTTTGATATTAATTGTAATAGCCACAGGTCTTGTAATCATGGGATGCACGGTATTCCTTCACTTATCAAACAGAAAATTAATTCTTGAAAGAAATGCAAAACATACAAAACCCAAAGAATAACGATTTCCTTTCTGCGTGTCAAAAAATGTATAGTCTTTCGACATAATGAGGATTATTAAAAGTTTTACTAAATTTTTTTCAAAAAATTTCGAGTACTTAGGGCTGAGCCCTAAGGCGTTTTCCGCAGAAAACGAAATCTTTTGCCTTAGAAGAGCATTTTAAAGGTGAATTTTGCCCTTTTGTAGAGTGTTTTTTGCCACAGGGTTTATTGACAGTCTGTAAGGAAAACACCCACCAAAAAAATGGTGGGTGTTTTCTTTATTATGAGTTTGGTGACAAGATCTTGATAAATTATGAAAATACAAGTTTTTTCATTTGTGTGTGCACGTATTTTGCAAAGTCGTAAACTTCCTCTTCGATTTCTTTCTTTGAGAAGGTTTCATATGCCCACCAGCCGTCAAAGCCTGTCGCCTTGACTGCCTGTGTCCACTCCGCTACATTTATTGCGCCGTCATAAAACGCCACGTCACGATATATTTCTTCACAAGGAACATTGTTATCACGTGTTCTTGAGTTGCAAATATGTGTGCCTAAAACTATGTTTTTATCAATTTTTGAAATGAAATCGGGGCTTAAACCTGCTATATAGTTGTGATAAAAATCTATTACTACCTTTAAATTGTCTGCGCCTACTTCTTCTACAATGGGGATACCCTCTTTTAAAGATGGTATGGGCGTCCAGCAAAGTGGCTCGAAAAATAAGGTCAAACCGTATTGCTTAGCTAAATTTGCTAAAGCTTTTAAATTTTTAACCGTTAGCTTTTCTTGCTCTGCATTTGGTAAACCTTGCAAACCCATGTACCCCTCATAGGCTATGCCACGGCGGTAGGCGTCTACTGCGTGCCAGTCCACAGGCCCGTTTATAACTTCGACGGCCTCGCTGCCTATAAGGCTAGCGGTTTCAAATAATTTTTCCGCCTCTTTCATCATAGAAACAAAGTCGTAACCCTGTCTTTCAATGTCTGAAAGCCAGCCTACCGATGAAATTTTTAAATCTCCCAAAAGCCTTTTTACATCTTCGGTGCTGTTTCCTGCGTCTAAAAAGTAATTAATTTGGGTTTTTGTGGGCTCTATGCAGTCAAATCCTGCCTCTTTTGCGGCTTTTATATAAGTAGTAAAGTTTGCCCTGCCGACCACGGTGCTGTGAAGTGAAAGTGCATTTTTCTTAATAATATTTCCTCCGTATATCTATATAACTTTGTTGTCTGCTAAAATTTCAGGCTTATAAAGCATGCTGTCTTTTTCTGTGATTTCACGTATTACACGACAAGGGTTTCCTGCGGCGAATACACCGCTTGGTATATCTTTAACGACAACACTTCCGGCCCCAATTACACAGTTATCGCCTATGGTGACTCCTGGACAAATTACCACATTTGCGCCAAACCAGCAGTCTTTTCCTATGTTTACAGGCTTTGCATAACAAAGATGCTTTTTATTTCCGTCCTTATCAAGCATAACTTTTCTTTCGCTTGCTAGCATTGGGTGCACCGGTGTGACTATGGTTACA
This sequence comes from uncultured Eubacteriales bacterium, assembly GCA_964370635.1. GTDB lineage: Bacteria > Bacillota > Clostridia > Oscillospirales > Acutalibacteraceae > SIG603. The sequence goes on from CAYJJU010000011.1 coordinate 6,295, forward strand.
TTAGGGCCGAAGTTGCAGTCATCGCCTATTATTACCTCGGCGTCGTCTTGAACGGTAAAGTTAAAATTGATAAAACAGCCTTTGCCAATTTTTGTATGTATTCCATAATGGAAAGTAATAGGCCCTTGTAGGAAGCTTCCCTCGCCTAATTCTCCTAGTATTTCACTTAGTATTTTTGCTCTTTCCTCGGTTTGGTTTTCATAAAGCCTGTTAAAGTCCATGTTTAAATTGTGGGTTTTAAGTTTAATAGCCTTTAAATCAGGGTCTGCAGGGCTAAATAATATGCCTTTTTTTATTTTATCTTCTTCTCTCATGTAGATTTTCCGCCTCTCTTTTGTGAGTTTTCATTTACTGTCTAATTTATAACATATAAATTTTGACTTATCTATAACAAAATGGTATTTTTATATGACAAAACCGCCCAAAGCATATTTTATTGATAATTTCAATTACTTATGCAAATTGAAATTTTTTGTTGAATTTCTGTGAACATTGTGTTAAAATGTAAAAAATATTAATTTGAAAGGTGGGACATGACTGTGCGATTGCCAAATTTTTTTTAGAAATTAGGCGGAGCACAGCTATATTTATGAGTAAAAAAAATAACCACGAAGCAATTTTTGACGCACGCGCGCTTGGAAGACCTAAGATGTTAGTTTTAGGCATACAACATCTATTTGCGATGTTTGGCGCAACCGTGCTTGTACCGGCTATTACGGGGCTTTCTGTAAGTGCAACCTTGCTTTTTGCAGGTATTGGTACACTTTTATTCCATATCATCACAAAATTTAAAGTGCCGGCATTTTTGGGAAGTTCATTTGCGTTTTTGGGCGCATACGGCCTTACCACTGCCGCAGGACAGGAAATTCCACTTACTTATTCAAGCTTTGGCGTAGCCGTTGCGGGCCTTATCTACTTTGTGTTGGCGGCTTTTATAAAAGTGTTTGGAACACAAAAAGTTATGAGGTTTTTCCCTCCTATAGTAACAGGTCCTATAATTATCGCAATTGGTCTTACACTATCGCCCGTTGCTGTTAATAGTTCTACATCAAACTGGTTGGTTGCAATTGTTGCGGTACTTGTAGTTGTTTGCTTTAACATTTGGGGCAAGGGAATGCTGAAAATCATACCAATACTATTAGGTGTTGTTGTAAGCTATGTTCTTTCTATGATTATCGACCCTGCCACAAGAGATGTGTTTGCAGTAAACTGGAACAATGCTGCGTGGATAGGCCTGCCGTTTACATTTGAGCAAACTGCGTTTTCCATTTTTGGTGCAGACTTTGATGCATCTATGCTTATTTCGGCAATAATTACTATCTTGCCTATCACACTTGCTACTATGATGGAGCATATAGGCGACATGTGCGCAATAAGCTCTACAACAGGTAAAAACTACTTAGATAGCCCTGGCCTTCACAGAACTACTTTAGGTGACGGTGTTGCGACTACTCTAGCTGCACTATTCGGTGCGCCAGCAAATACGACTTACGGTGAAAACACAGGTGTTTTAGCACTTTCAAGAGTTTTTGACCCTAAAGTTATAAGAATAGCAGCTGTTTTTAGCATCTTGCTTTCATTCTCTCCTAAATTTGCAGCGCTTATAGTTTCTCTTCCAGCCGCTACAATAGGCGGTGTAAGCATAGTCTTATACGGAATGATTTCGGCAGTAGGTGTTCGCAATATAGTTGAAAATCAAGTCGATTTCACAAGAAGTCGCAATGTTATAATAGCCGCTTTAATATTAGTTTTAGCAATAGGCATACGTTTTAGCGACATAGGCGCTATAGTATTTGCTGTAGGCGAAATTTCAATAAGCCTTTCAGGCCTTGCAGTGGCTTCAATTATTGGTATAGTTTTAAATGCCGTACTTCCAGGAAACGACTACAAATTTGGCGAGCACACAGAGGGCGACAAGGCTGTAAACTTCGAAGTTTAAAGGTTACAAAGAGGTTACAAACAAATCTCATAAAGTTTACATTAAGTCTTTGTTAAGTATAAATAAAAAATAAATAAAAAAAGACTTGCTTTTTCTTAAAAGCCTTGTTATAATACCACGGAAGAGTCACTTAACATAATAAATTCATGGTGACCAAAAAAGGAGAATATTTATGAAAAGAATATTATCATTAATGCTTGTAGCTATGATGGTTGTTTTCAGCTTTGCATCTTGCGCAAGCACAGATTCAAGCAGTCCGGCACCTTCAGAAGGCTCAACTAGCGAGTCAGAATCAGAGTCAGAATCAGAATCTGAGTCAGAATCTGAGTCAGAGTCAGAATCAGACATGAAAGTCGGCATACTAGCTCCTGCAGTAACTCACGGATGGGTTGCAGCGGTTGCTTACCACGCTGAAGCACAGTGCATTGAACTAGGTATCGATTACCAAGTTTCAACAAGCTCTAATGCAGAAGAAATGACAGCTCAGCTTGACGACCTTAAAACATGGGGCGCACAAGCTATCGTAGCTTTCCCACAATGGGAAGGTATGGAAGTGCCAATTCAACAAGCTATTGATGAAGGTATAACAGTAGTTAACTTCGACATAGCTATTGATGCAGAAGGCGTTTACAGAGTTTCAGGCGATAACGAAGACATGGGCGTACAAGGTGCTAACTACATCGTAGAAAAAATCGGCACAGAGGGTACAGTTGTTGTACTAAACGTACCATCAGCAGGTTCAGTATCAGAGCTTCGTGAAAAAGGCTTTGTAGATACAATGGCTGAAATCGCACCTGACATGGAAATCCTTACTTATGCAACACAATTTACTCGTGAAGACGGTCTTGCAGACTTTGCAGACATCTTAACAGCTAACCCACAAATTGATGCGGTTTATTCTATGGATGACGAAACATCAGTAGGCGTTTTGCAAGCTATTTCAGAAGCTGGCAGAACAGACATTAAAGTTGTAACAGGCGGCGGCGGAATGCAAGAGTATTTCAACATGATGCCTGAGAACCAAGACATTTGGATTCAATCAGCTCTATACAGCCCTGCAATGGTTAAAGATGCTGTTGACATGGCAGTAGCTATATTAAATGGCGAAGAAGTTGAAGAAGTTAAAATTATTCCTACAACTATAGTTGACAGAGATAATTGTGAAGATTTCCTTGACGAAAACTCACCATACTAATATAATATAATAAGAGTATCTGGGCTATGGCGATATTCGTCATAGCCCTTTTTTTAAAGGAGGAGTAGTATGGAGCTTAAAATGCAGGGGATTACAAAATCCTTTGGGGCTAACGATGTTTTAAAGGAAGTAAGTCTCACGCTAAAAGAGGGCGAAATTTGCGCTCTTTTAGGCGAAAACGGAGCAGGAAAATCTACACTTATGAATATTTTGGGTGGCGTAATAAATGCCGATAAGGGTGAAATTTTATTAGACGATGAAAAAATGCATTTTGCAAAACCCATAGATTCTCTTGGCAAAGGCATAGCCTTTATTCATCAAGAGCTAAACTTGGTAAATGACCTTGCAATTTATGAGAATATGTACATAGGTCGTGAGATTAAAAAGGGCAGATTTTTAGACACTAAAACCATGATAGAAAACACTGCCGAGATTTTTAAATCGCTAGACATAAAATTAGACCCCAAGGAAATGGTGCGTGAGCTTGATGCCTCTTATAAGCAAATTGTTGAAATTGCAAGGGCGCTTCTTATGAACGCCTCTATTATCATCATGGACGAGCCCACTACATCTCTTACCGACCCTGAAATAGTTAGGGTTTTTGACATGATGAGAAGTCTTAAAGAGCGTGGAGTGTCTATTATTTTTATCTCTCACAAGTTAAAAGAAGTAATGGAAGTTTGCACAAATTATACAGTCTTAAGGGACGGCATAATGGTTGCAAGCGGAGAGGTTTCAGACACAGACCCGCACGAGCTTGCAACGTTCATGGTAGGGCATGAGGTGCGAAACGAGAAACTTTCAAGAAGTATAAAGCTTGGCGATGAAGTGCTAAAATGTGTTGACCTAAGTCTTGAAGGTAAGTTTGAGAATGTCAATTTTACCTTAAGAGAGGGAGAAATTCTAGGCTTTACAGGCCTTTTAGGCGACGGAAGAAGCGAGCTTTTCCAAACCGTGTTTGGCTGTAGCCCGAATTATACGGGAAGCATTGAAATATCCGGACAAGTGGTTAAAATGAAAAATCAAGGCACTGCACTGCGTCACGGCATAGGCTATGTGCCGAGAAATCGCAAGGAAAATGCCATAGTAAAGGACATGAGCATACTGGAAAATGCCACCTTGGTAACGCTTAAAAAATATGTGAAAAATTTTCTTATAAACACACAGCTTCAAAGCGATAGTTTTGATGCTCATTCAAATAATTTATCGATTAAAATGGGCAGCATGGACGACCTTATTACTAGCCTTTCAGGAGGAAATCAGCAGAAGGTTGTGCTTGCAAAATGGCTTGATGCAAATCCTAAAATCATAATTTTTGACAATCCCACACAGGGTGTAGACGTCGGTGCAAAAGAGGAGATTTACGACATAATATTAAAACTTTCACAAAATGGCGTTGGAATAATCATACTTTCAAGCGAGGCTTCGGAAATTATTAAGATATGCGATAGAAGCATTGTAATGTTTCACGGTAAGATGAACGGCGAGCTTACAAGTGATGAAATGGGAGAACAAACTATAATGAGCTATGCTACGGGTAGCAAAATATTTGGAGGCGAATATGGAACAAATTAAAAATGAAAATTGGTTTTTAAAAACTTGGAAAAAAAATTCTCTGCTTAGCATAGGATTAGTCTTGTTTTTGCTGGTAATAGCTCAGACTTTGGCCTTAGGCTTTGATTTTGAGAGCTTTGGCGAATGGTTTCAAATTTGGTATAGAAACTGGCTAAACCTTGTAAGAAACAATGTTTCAGTGGGAATAATAGCCCTTGGTATGACTTTTGTCATAATCTCAGGCGGTATTGACCTTGCCGTAGGCTCTACATTTGTTGCAGTTGGTGCTGTGACTATGCTCATGGTAGACACAGGTGGAATTTTTATGAATTTAGGGCTTCCTTATCCACTTGTTTTTATAATGGCTATAGTTGCCTCTCTGCTTTTAGGTTCTGCTTTGGGCATGTTAAATGGTGCTTTTATAACATGGGGCAAACTGCCGCCGTTTATAGCAACATTGGGAACGCTTAACATTTTTAGAAGCGTCACCCAGTATTTCATGCAAGGCCCATCTCCAAAAGTTCCATCAGAATTTTTGGGAATTTCGAATTTTAAAATCGGCGGCGAAACAGTTTTACCTATAATTTATTTTGCTGTTGCGGCATTTATTTTACATATAGTTTCAAAGAAAACAGTCTTTGGTAGACATGTATATGCAATAGGCTCAAACGAAAAAGCGGCAATACTCTCAGGCGTAAACATTAAATCTGTTAAGCTTAAAATCTATTCTTTAATAGGACTTTTATGCGCAGTGTCTGCAATAATCTCTGTTTCAAGAATAGGCTCTATGGACTATGCAAGTGCTGGCAGTGGGTATGAGCTTGATGCCATTGCAGCGGTTATAGTAGGCGGTACAAGCATGTCGGGCGGTAAAGGCTCGGTGGCAGGAACAGTCTTAGGCTTTTTAATTATTGTTGTAATGAATAATTTACTAAACCTAATAGGCGTTCCACCGTTTTTAAGAGAAGCTTTCAAAGGTGCGATTATTATAGTAGCTGTTTTGCTTCAAAAGAAAGAAACTGCATAATTTAAAAAAGCTACAGGGACGCCCATTGTCCCTGTAGCTTCAAACTGTCGAAAAACCCGCAAACGCAAAAAAACGAGCAACTAGGCTCGTTTTTTTGCTTCCTGCGTCACAAACACCCTAAAATTTCCCTCATATACCATCGTATTACTCGGTCATTTTAGGGTATTTGTTCCTTGTCTTGCAGATTTTTGGACAGTCCGACAGTGTGTCAAAAAAGTAGGACTTTTTTGACACACTGAAGCTACAGGGACGCCATTGTCCCTGTAGCTTTTTTTATAAGCAGATATTTCATGCATAAAAAATTGAAATCTTCCAATTATATAGAAAAACATATTTTTGGAGTGATATTATGATTGCAAGTAAAAAGGAGTTTAGAAAAATTTTGGCCGTGCTTATTGTGTTTGTTATGGCATATGCATACTGCATCTACAACATATTTATTTTGTCGCAAAATGATGAGTATATTAAGCAGGTGGATGCGCAAAGCGAGAATTCTGTGCTCATTGCAAATTCTAAGGGTACAATTTATGACTGTAATTTGGAACCGCTTACAAATACGGGAGAAGTGAAATTGGCGGTGGTTATGCCGGATTATCGGAGCATTACCGAAATATTAAAGGTCACAAACGAAATTCCAAATCCCGAAAACATAGTTAGAAGCGGCATGCCTTATGTTATAGAGGTAGATGTTGTATCAGATGGAGATTATGTGGATTACTTTGATGTGCCGCAAAGGTATTCAGACGAGCCACTCGCGGCAAATTTAATAGGATATATAGACGGCTCCGGAAATGGCGTGGCCGGAATCGAAAGGGCATTTAACGAAATACTTGGAATAAACAGAGGAACGCTGACGCTAAGCTTTGTATCAAATGCGCTTGGAAATATAATTTTAGGCGAGGATAGGTATTATAAAAACACCCTAGATTTTAGCCAGTCTGGGATAGCGCTTACAATTGATTCAGATATTCAGCGCATAGCACAGGAGGCGGCTGAAAAATTAGAAACGGGAGCCGTCGTGGTGCTCAGCGGAGGCGACGCGGAGATTAAAGCGGTAGTAAGCACGCCATCATTTAAGCAAAATGAGCTAGACGAGGCGCTAAATGCCGAGAATTCTCCCATGATTAATAGGGCGTTTAGCTCATATGCGCCGGGTTCTGTATTTAAGCTTGTTATTGCCACGGCGGCGCTAAATTCTGGCTATTACTTTGAACAGGAATACGAATGCACTGGAAGCATAGTGGTAGACGGTGTCGAGATGAGATGCAGTAATTCGGTGGCGCATGGAATGGTGAATATGCACACGGCAATTGCGCATTCTTGCAATTCGTATTTTATAGATTTAGGGATGAGAACCTCTAGTCAAATACTGTATGAAACGGCAAAAAATTACGGTTTTGGCACTTCGACCTATCTGTACGAAGATTTTTACACGGCAAGCGGTAATGTGCTTGAACTTAGTGAAATAGAGGGAAGAGGCGACACCGCAAATTTCTCAATAGGGCAAGGAATCACGACGGTTACGCCACTTCAAGTAGCAACAATGATTAATACTATAATCTCAAACGGCCACTATACCGCACCAAAAATATTTTTAGGCGAAGTAAACGACGAAAAAGAGCTAGTAGAAGACGAGAGGAATTATTCAAAGTTTAGCGTGATGGAAACCGATGTTGCGCTAAGGCTTAAAAGCTATATGGAAAGCGTCGTCACTTACGGAACGGGAAGAAAGGGCGATGTTGAGGGCTTTTCGGTAGGTGCAAAAACAGGTACAGCACAAACAGGAATTTTTGAAGACGGCAAAGAGCTGTCAAATTTTTGGTATGCAGGATATGTGTCTGATGGAATAGACGAATATATAATAGTTGTCTTAAACGAGGGCGTGCAGGACACGGAAAATTATGTGGGGGATGTGTTTTCAGAAATAGCAACTTATATTTCAGAGAATTATTTATATTTAAGATAATATTTATTGACAATATGCAAAAAATATTATATATTGTATATAAGCAACAAGATTGCGAAAAATTAATAAGGAGGAGAAAATATGCATAGTACAAAATTTTTTATCTGCAAAAGCTGTGGCAACATTGTAGGTATAATCGAAAACGCTGGCGTTCCTCTAACATGTTGTGGGGGCGAAATGGAGGAGCTAGTAGCAAACTCAGTTGATGCCGCAACAGAGAAACACGTGCCGAGTGTAGAGGTAGACGGAGACACAATTAGTGTTAGCATAGGCAGTGTTTTACATCCCATGGAAGAGGCACATTTTATTGATTACGTTTATCTAGAGACCGAAAACGGGGGACAGAGAAAGGCATTAAAGCCCGGAATGGCGCCTACATGTAAGTTTAAAGTGATAGACGACAAACCACGTGCCGTATATGCATACTGCAATTTACACGGACTTTGGAAGAAAGAAATATAAAAAAAGCCGCCCGAAAGGGCGGTTTTTGCGTGTCAAAGAGGTAAGGCGTTCATAATAATGAAGATTAAAAGTTTTACTAAATTTTTTTCAAAAAATTTCGGGTACTTAGGGCAGAGCCCTAAGGCGTTTTCCGCAGAAAACGAAATCTTATCCTTAGAAGCGTATTTTTGAAAGTGAATTTTTGCACCGAGGTGCAAAAAGAGAAAACTTTTTAAAAGTGAAAAAGTTTTTTAAATTACCTTTTTGTGCATAATTTTTAAAGCGGTAGCTTTTTGGACACACTAAAACGAGGTGGAAATGCAACGCATTTCCACCTCGTTCTTTCGTTAGGCCAGCCTATTATCAAGTTTTAATTTTATTTAAATATTTTTCGATATATAGGTCGGTTAGTTCACTGTACTCTTTGTTTGAGCCCTCGTGAATATTTTTTCTATATTCGTGATAATTTAGTGTATCGTTATCTAAATTAAAGCCTAAAATATATATGGCTATATTTGAGCAGTGGTCAGAAATTCTCTCAAAATTAACAAGGGTTTCAAGGAAAACAAGTCCACAGTCAACGGTACATTTGCCGCCTTTTAGTCTTTCTATATGCTTAACCTTAAGCGTTTCAACCATGGTGTCGATAATCTCTTCAAGAGGCTCTATTTTCTTTGCAAGAGCACTGTCTGTGGCAGCGTATGCCGCGTGTGACATTTCTATAATTTCCTCGACTGCCTTGTGCAGAGTCTTAAACTCTTCTAAGGCGCTCTTAGAAAACTGCATTTTGTTTTCATACATGTCACGGCTTTCTTCAATAAGGTTTATTGTGTAGTCGCCAATTCTTTCAAATTCTGACACGATTTTTAACTGATAAGTAATGGTTTTGCTCTCTATATCGGTAAGTTCTTGGTCTGTAAGAGAAACAAGATAATTGTTTACCTTATCTTCCATTCTGTCTATAAGGTCTTCGCGCTCTAAAATACTGTCTTGTTTTTTTCTGTCAAAACTTTCAAACATTTCAGAAACGGCCGAGAAATTTGTCTTTGCGTATTCGCCCATGCTACAAATAACATGCTCCGATTGTGAAAGAGCAAATGAGGGAGATTGTAAAAATCTTGGTTCTAAAAGAGCAAGCTCGCCTTCAGATTTCGATTTAGATGAAGAATGTTTCTCTCTAATTGTAAGTTTTGCAAGTTTTTCAAGCATGCCGGCGAATGGTATAAACACTAGCGTGACTAAAACGTTGAATAGAGTATGGAAGTTTGCAATTCCGCCCATGTCTATGGCTTCATTCCAAAATGAGAAGCCTATTGTATACTGGATAATGTAAACGGCAATTAAAAATACGACCGTACCCATAATATTAAAATATAGGTGAACCATAGCGGCACGTCTTGCGTTTTTTGAAGCGCCGATACTTGATATTAAAGAAGTTACACAAGTACCAATGTTTTGACCCATAATGATAGGGAAGGCAGAAGAGTATTTTATAACACCCGTAGATGCAAGCGCTTGCAAAATACCGACCGATGCTGAAGAACTTTGCACAAGTGCTGTAATAATAGTACCTGCCAAAACACCAAGCACAGGGTTTGATAAAGTTGCGAAAATTTCTGCAAATATAGGTAAATCACTCAGCGGTTTTACGGCGTCTGTCATGATGAACATTCCGGTAAATAAGATACCAAAGCCTAAAAATACTTCACCCATAATTTTGCGTTTTTTGTTTTTTGCCGCCATGAACAAAAGTACACCTACTACGGTGATTACCGGGGCAATTGTGGTAGGCTTGATAAGTTCAAGCAGGAAACCAACACTTTCATTGCTTTCAAGCTCTGCAAGCCTTAGGATTTGTCCGGTAACGGTCGTACCAATGTTTGCACCCATGATTATTCCTACAGCGCCTCGCAGTTTTAATATACCGGCATTTACAAGTCCTACAACTATAACAGTAGTTGCAGAGGAACTTTGTATTGCGGCAGTTACAACTGCACCAAGTAAAATTCCTTTAAACAAATTGTTTGTAATTTTTTCAAGGGTTTTTTCAAGTTTTCCGCCGGCTATCTTCTCAAGGCTTGTCCCTAAAACGGACATGCCGTACAAAAAGAGGCCTAATCCGCCGGCGATGGTAATAATTTCGATTATCATCTGTGAGCGATTCTCCTTAACTAAAAATTAATATTTATTTAACACACAATTAATATTATAAGAGGTGAATTGCTCTATGTCAACAAGTTACTTCATAATATTACAAAAATCTCCTAAACTTTGAAAAAAGTAAAGGAGATTTTTAAAAAATTATATTAAGTTATACTATACTGCAACCATATTCAAGCTCTTCTTCATGCTCATGTGCGTCTTCAAGCTCGCCTACAAACATTACAGGGTCTAAACCTTGGCGTTTGTAATAATCGCTTAATGCCGCCTTTATTGCTTGCTCTGCAAGTACAGAGCAGTGAAGTTTTACAGCGGGTAGGCCGTCAAGTGCCTGAGTTACGGCGCTGTTTGTCAGTTTTAGTGCCTCGTCTATTGTCTTGCCTTTTACAAGCTCTGTCGCCATGCTACTAGTAGCAATCGCCGCGCCACAGCCGTAGGTCATAAACTTTGCATCTACTATTACATTGTTTTCAACTTTTAAATACATTCGCATGATGTCGCCGCATTTTGCGTTTCCAACTTCACCGACACCGTTTGCACCCTCTAATTCACCGACGTTTCTTGGGTTTGCGAAATGTTCCATTACTTTTTTGCTGTATGCCATACTGTTTTAACAGTCCTTTCAATATTTTTTTCCGTTTATTATGCTGTCCCAAAGGGGGGACATCGCCCTGAGTCTATCTATAATTGGAGGAAGCTCTTTTAAGATATAATCGACGTCTTCTTCCGTGTTTTCATCGCTAAAGCTAACTCTAAGAGAGCCGTGTGCTATTTCGTGTGGTAGTCCTAAAGACAATAATACATGGCTAGGGTCTAGCGAGCCGCTTGTGCAGGCAGAACCCGACGAGCCACAAATTCCTTTAAAATCAAGGAGTAAAAGAAGTGCTTCGCCTTCGACGCCCTCAAAACAAAAGCTCACATTTGATGGAAGCCTTTTTTCTCTATCGCCGTTTAATCTGCTTCGCTCAATCTTTAAAGCACCCTCTATCAGTTTATCGGAAAGCTTTTTTGCCTTTTCGCATCTTGCTTTAATGTCACTGCAAACAATCTCTATCGCTTTTCCCAGTGCCACTATGCTTGCGACATTTTCTGTACCGGCTCTTTTTCCTCGTTCTTGTGCGCCACCATGCATGAAGTTTTGTAAAACCAAGCCTTTTCTTGCATACAAAGCACCGACGCCTTTAGGGGCATGAATTTTGTGTCCACTAAGCGATAACAAGTCAATGTTTTGCGCCTTTACGTCAATTTCTACCCAACCGACGGCCTGTACGGCGTCTGTGTGAAACAAGACTCCTTTTTCTTTGCATATAGCACCGATTTCGGAGATGGGCTGAATAGTTCCTATTTCATTATTTACGTACATGATGCTCACCAGTGCGGTGGTGTCTTTTATAGCATTTTTTACATCTTCTGCCCTTACTATTCCATTTTCGTAAACCTCTAAATAAGTGACTTCGAAGCCTTCTTTTTCAAGGGCTTTTACTACATGGAGTACGGCGTGATGTTCAAATTTGCTTGTGATAATGTGGTTTTTGCCTCTGTTTTTTAGACTGCGACATATGCTTGTAATCGCCCAGTTATCACTTTCTGTGCCACAACCTGTGAAAAATATTTCTTGTGGCAAGGCGTTTAGTGCAGTAGCCACTTGGGCTCTTGCTTTATCAATTGCGGCGGCGGTCGTCGTGCCTAAAGTGTATAAACTTGACGGATTGCCAAAGTGCTCCTTTAAATAAGGTAGCATTTCGTTTAACACTTCATCAGACACAGCCGTCGTGGCCGCATTGTCAACATAAACTATTTTACTCATATAAGATGTCCTTTCCTGTGTGCAGAGATTATCTTTCCATCTCTTAAGCTTAAATATACACTAAAATAGTATACATTGCAACACTAATTTTTAAAAAATTTATTTATTTGCCTTTAAATTAATATATTTTTAACAAAGATAGCAGGTAAAAGGTGTTTTACTTGACTTTATTCGGTAATAAATGTAAAATATATTAATAATAAGTTGTTCGGATTGGCGTCTAGTGTCTAAATATTAAACGGAAATAGTAAGTGTACTCATGATTCGGATTATAAAAAACTACATATATTTAAGAAAGGTAAGGTAATTTAATGCCAGACAAAAAAATACGAGGTATAAAAAAACTAACAGAAACAAAGGAAAAACAACAGGATCAATTTTTAAATAAATTTTCTGATGTGGAAAAAAAGACTTCTAAGGGGGTAAAAAAGACAGGTAAGCCAAAAAATGCGGGCGAGGAAAATCTGACACAGTACACAAAGATTTCTATGCCAAAGCTTGCAAAAGAACCAAAACCGAAGAAGAAAACGGAGAAAGAGCTTGCGGTAAAAAGCGAGAACAGCGCAAAAAGCCCTGCGGCTCCAAAGAAAAATAATAACAACAGAAGAAAAAACAATCAATATACAAACAGAGGGAGAAAATCGGAGCCTTCTGTAAAGGTATATTTCTTAGGCGGTTTAAATGAAATAGGAAAAAATTTCACGGTATTTGAATGCCAAGATGAAATGATTATAGTAGACTGTGGACTGGCATTTCCCGATGATGACATGCTGGGCATAGATTTAGTTATCCCTGATTTTTCGTTCGTGGAAAAAAACAGAGATAAAATTAAGGCGGTAGTCATTACCCACGGACATGAGGACCACATAGGTTCTATCCCGTATTTGTTAAAGAAAATCAATGTGCCGATTTACGGAACAGCCCTTGCAATGGGTCTTTTACAGGTAAAGCTAAAAGAGCATAATTTGGCATCAAAGGCAAAACTTAACACGATAAGTGCCGGAATGACTCAAAAATTTGGTTGCTTTAATGTTGAGTTTATACATGTTAACCACTCAATTATGGCGGCGGTTGCACTTGCAATTCACACACCGGCAGGCGTAATTGTTCATACAGGTGACTTTAAAGTAGACTTCACTCCTACAGATGGAGAGATGATAGACATTGCCCGTTTTGCAGAGCTTGGAAAAAGCGGAGTTTTGGCGCTTATGGCAGACTCGACAAACGTTGAAAGGGCAGGATACACTCAAACTGAGCAAAAAGTAAAAGAAACCTTAGAGGTTTTATTTTCAAGGGCAGAGGACAAAAGGGTAATAGTGGCAACTTTTGCATCAAATATCAGCCGTGTGCAACAAATAATTAACTGTGCAATTAAGCATAAAAGAAAAGTAGCGCTTTCCGGAAGAAGCATGTTAAATGTCATGTCTATAGCCTCAGAGCTTGGATATTTAAATGTTCCGGAGGGGCTTTTGATAGATATATCTATGGTAAATAGATATGCAAAAAATGAAGTTGTTCTTATAACTACAGGCAGCCAAGGCGAAACCATGGCGGCGCTTTCAAGAATGGCTTTTGCAGAGCATAGGCAAGTCGAGGTAGGCTCGGACGATTTCATTATTATATCCGCAAGGCCTATACCGGGCAATGAAAAAACTGTTGGAACCGTGGTAGACGAGCTGCTAAAACGTGGCTGCGAAGTGGTTTATGAATCCATGTACGAAGTGCATGTTTCTGGTCACGCCTGCCAAGAAGAGCTTAAAATGATGCACGCACTTACAAAACCGAAGTATTTCATACCGGTACACGGAGAGCAAAAACATCTAATAAAGCACAAAAAGCTTGCTATGAGCATGGGAATGTCGTCTGAAAATATATTTATAGGCGACATAGGAAAAGGTATAGAGCTAAGCGATAGCGCAATAAAAGTGCTTGACGATGTTGTTGCGGGAAGCGTAATGGTCGACGGCATAGGTGTAGGAGACGTTGGAAGCATAGTTTTAAGAGACAGAAAACATTTGGGCGAAGACGGACTCATAATAGTAGTTTGCGCAATAAACAGCACAGACAGGTATATAATGTCAGGACCTGACATAGTCTCTAGAGGCTTTGTGTATGTTCGTGAATCTGAAGAGCTTATGGATACGGTCAAAAAACTTGCCTACACAGCGGTAGATGACTGTATTAACGAGGGCGCTAAAGAGTGGAACACGATTAAAATGAGGGTAAAAGACTCGCTTTCGAGATTCTTATACGAAAAAACAAGGCGCAGACCCATGATTTTGCCTATAATCATGGAAGTTTAATATTAAATTAGAGGAGGGAAAGAAAGGTGAAAAGGAAAATTTGGGTGGCATCACCATATATGTTGATAGCCTTGGCTATCATGGGATTTATGACTGCGGTAAGCTTTTATTTTGATATAATTTGGTTTTCGATAAATCTCACGCTCACAGGCCTTTTTGCGCTTTCTTTTCTGACTATTACATTACAATTTAAGTCGCATATTACTGCTACTGTTAAGGCGGCAAGTAAAATACTCACCATAGAAAGTGAGTACCATTTAAACGAGCTTTCACTGCCTATAGTCGTATGCTCTGAGAGCACGGATATAGTCTGGGCAAACAGCGCATTTTTGGAAAATGTTGCGGGTGAAGAGCAGGTTAAGGGCGACAATATTCAAAAATTTCTTTATCCTAAGACTCTTTGGCAAGTGGCAGGTGAAAAGTCGGTAAATGTTTCGTTTAAAGACAAACAGTTTACCGTATACTGCGTAAAGTCAAAAGGCAGTTATGTTTTTTACTTTGTAGACGACACTTATTTTAAGAATGTCCACAAAGAATTTGTAGAAAAAAAGGCAGTTGTTGCAATAATTTGCTTTGACAATAAGGAAGAGCTTTTAAGAGATGCCACGGGTGGAGAGGAGTCCAGAATCACCTCTGAGGTTGAAGGCGTGGTAAGGGACTGGGCAAGAGAATTCATGGGTGGATTTATGCGAAAGCTTTCTGGCGGCAGGTATTTAATGCTTACAGACGAGTTTCATGTGGCAAAGGCGAAAGAGCGACGCTTTGAAGTGCTTGATAAAGTGCGAAAAGTAAAGGGCTTAAACGACATGAGTGCGACTATTTCCATAGGAATAGGCTCAAACTCGTCCACTGCGGTGGAGAGTGAAAACGATGCAAGACAAGCGCTTGACATGGCTTTAGGCCGTGGCGGCGATCAAGTTGCAATCATGCAAAAAAATAATCAATACGAATTTTTTGGCGGCCTTTCTAAGGGTGTTGAAAAAAGAGATAAGGTTAGAACAAGGGTTATAGCAAGCTCGCTTTCAGAGCAGATAAAATCTAGCGATAAAGTTTATGTCATGGGACATAAGAATTCCGACCTTGACAGCGTGGGCTCCTGTGTTGGAGTTTGGGCGGCGGCAAAAAATGGACTGCACAAGCAGGCATATATAGTAATAAACAAAAATCAAAGCCTTGCAGGACCTGTGATAAATGCGGTCTCCTCGGCATATCCTGAGGAAACTATATTTGTTACACCTCAAGACGCAATACAGCATATTACGCCAAAAACCTTGCTTGTCATCACAGACACTCACTCATACTCATTTGTCGAAAGTGAGGAGCTTTTAAATTTAGCAGGCGCTGTTGTCGTAATCGACCACCATAGAATGATGGTCACACATATAAAAAATTCCGTGATTTTTTATCACGAACCATATGCAAGCTCAGCCTCTGAAATGGTAGCAGAACTTATCCAGTATATAGACCCTGGCTCTATATCGGGGGTAGAAGCGCAGTCTTTGCTTGCAGGTATTATGCTTGATACGAAAAATTTCGTCCTTAAAACAAGCGTTAGAACCTTTGAGGCTTCGGCATTTTTAAGGCGAAGGGGAGCAGACACTGTAAAGGTAAAAAAACTATTTGCAAATTCCTTTTCAACGTACAAGGAAAAGGCGCAACTTGTTGCAAATGCGCAAATTTTGGATATGTACGCCGTGTCTTGTGCAGAGGAGTTTACTCAAAATACAAGAATAGCGGCTGCTCAAGTTGCAGACGAGCTCTTGTCTATCAGCGGAGTTAAGGCGTCGTTTGTCTTGTTTGATGCAAACGGCTCTGTAAATATTTCGGGAAGAAGCCTTGGGGATGTCAATGTGCAAGTCATACTAGAAGAGTTTGGCGGTGGAGGGCATCTGACCATGGCAGGAGCGCAGGTTAAGGGTGCAGACATGTTTGAAGTGCGCAAAAAACTTATTGATATATTAAAAGAAAAAACAAATGCAATAAAATAAATATGATTAAGGAGTAAGTAAATGAAGGTAATTTTGTTACAAGACGTTAAATCACTTGGAAAAAAAGGAGAGCTTGTGAATGCCTCCGACGGCTATGCAAGAAACTTTTTATTTCCTAAAAAACTTGCACAAGAGGCAAATGCGCAGGCTATGAATGAGCTTAAAAACGCAGAAGAGTCAAAGGCTTTTAAAAAGAAGACAGAAATTGATAATGCAAACGCTCAAGCAAAAGCTTTTGAGGGCAAAGTGCTTAAAATTTATGCAAAAGCAGGCAAGGCAGGAAAACTTTTCGGCTCTGTCACATCAAAAGAAATTGCGGCCGAAATTAAAAAGCAACTTTCTTTAGACATAGACAAAAGAAAGATTAGTTTAGCGCAAGACATAAAAACATTCGGAACTTATGAGGCCGAAATCAAATTGTATACAGGCATTACGGCAAAATTGTCTGTAAAAGTTACAGAGCAGGTGTAAACGTGGATTATAGCAGTGAATTTGGCAGCCCTTCTGTGGCGGGATTAGTACTCCCGTTTAGCGCAGAGGCGGAACAATCGGTTTTAGGGGCTATACTTTTAGAGCCCGATTGCTTGAATACCGTGGCGGAAATTTTGCCAAGGGCAGAGTATTTTCATCAGGTATTAAATAAGGAAATTTATCAGGCGATGCTGGATATGTTTACCGCTGGAAAAGCGGTGGACTTAGTCACAGTGTCAGATTTTCTGCGTGCAAATCCAAGTTTTAACGATACCGAGGGCAGAATATACATGACTCAACTAGCACAGCTGGTTCCGTCAATTTCAAATGTTGCACAGTACGCCCTTATAGTAAAGGATAAGTACGATTTAAGAAGACTTATACTTGCCGCTAGAGGAATTTTAGACGATGCAGGCGACGGCGCAGGCTCTACCACAAATTTACTCGATTCGGCAGAGCAGAGAATTTTTGACATAAGACAGGGCAAAAGTGTCGAGGGCTTAATTAGAATTAATGAAGTACTGCTTCAAACCTTTGAAAGACTCGACATGCTTAATTCGCCCGATGCAGATAAATATAAAGGCATACCCACAGGCATACATGAACTCGATGCGACAATTACAGGGCTTAACCGCTCAGACCTTATAATACTTGCGGCAAGACCCGGTATGGGAAAGACCAGTTTTGCCTTAAACATAGCAAGGCATGCATCGATAGTATGCGGCAAGAGGGTTGCATTTTTCTCTCTTGAAATGGCAAGGGAGCAACTTGCTGCAAGGGCGCTTTCTACAGAGGCTCTTGTAAGCGGTACAAAGCTTAGAACCGGCGACCTTACAGAAGAGGAATGGACAAGACTTATTGAAGGCGGCGACATACTTTCTAAGGCGCAGATGTATTTTGACGACACACCGGGCATTACGGTGCCTGAAATGAAGGCGAAAGTGCGAAGACTTAAGGATGTTGATTTAATAATCATAGATTACCTCCAGCTTATGAACAGTGCTAAAAAAATAGACAACAGGGTGCAGGAGATATCTGAAATTACCAGAAACTTGAAAATAATGGCAAAAGAACTTATGGTGCCTGTAATAACGCTATCACAGCTTGCCCGTACCAGTGAAAAAAGGACAGACCACAGGCCTGTGCTTTCTGACCTTAGAGATTCGGGTTCGATAGAGCAGGATGCCGATATAGTTTTGTTTTTATATAGAGATGCATATTATGGAAGCGCAGAGAGTGACATTGAACAGGATATGAATAAGGGCGAATGTATAGTGGCAAAAAACAGACATGGTGAGTCAAAAAATGTTCCGCTACATTGGCAAGGCGAATTTATGAGATTTACTTCTCCGGAGTTTATAAGGCATGAATGATACTCTTTTTAAAGATGTGGAAAAAATTGTAATAGGCCTCTCAGGCGGGGCAGATTCTGTTGTTATGACCCATATTTTATATAAAAAATTTGGAAAAGATAGGCTTTTATGCGCCCATGTAAACCATGGTTTAAGGGGTGAGCTTGCCCTAAGAGATGAAAATTTTGCAAGAGATTTTTGTGAGAGTCTAGGCATAGAGCTTAGAGTAAAAAGGGTCGATATAAAGGCGCTTTCAAAAGAGTATAAAATTGGTGAGGAAGAATGCGGAAGAAAGGTGCGATATGAGTTTTTCTCAGAGCTTTTAGGTGAAAATGACCTTGTCGCAACTGCCCATAACGCAAACGACAACGCAGAAACAGTGCTTTTAAACCTAATAAGGGGAAGCGGTGTAAAGGGTCTTTGTGGAATTCCGTTTAAACGTGGCAATATAATAAGGCCCATACTTCATATGAGTCGAGAGGAAATAGAAGCTTATGCAAAAGACAATGATTTAAGCTTTGTGACAGACGATACTAATTTTGACAATAAGTATTCAAGAAATAAAATAAGAAACGAAGTGCTCTTGGGTCTTGTGGAAATCAACGAAAAGGCAGTTGAAAATATTAATAAGGCATCAAAGATTTTAAATGAAAGCCATAGCCTTTTGTCGGAGATTGCCATGCAGTATATAGAGGGCAACTTATCAAAGGCAGGGCTTTCGGTGAAAAATCTTAAGGAAAAATCTTTTTCCTATATTAAAAATGTGCTTACTATATATCTTCTAAATTTAAATATTAAATATGAAGAAAAGCATATAAATGAGCTTTCTGATAAAGTTTTAAGCGGTGGTATGGTTAATTTACCCCAAAATATTTTAGTACAGATTAATCGTGATGTCTTGATAGTTAAAAAGCAGGCAAATGATGTGCTTTTTGAGGACTTAGACATAGAACTTGATAAAAAATATGAAATTCACGGCAAAATTTTAGTCTGTGAGAAAAAAACTTTAGAAAATACTGAAAAAATTAACAATTTGTTATTTAATAATGCGGTAGATTATGATAAAATAAAAAGCGGTTTTAGTGCTACAAAGAGAAAAAGCGGAGATAAATTTTCTCTTGCTTTAGGCAAAACACCGCAAAGGCTAAAAAATCTATTTGCAAAATATGATATTCCGACAAGTATGAGAGACGATTTGTTAGTTTTGCGAGATGAAGATGAAATTGTTTTTGTGGAAAAAATCGGAGTTAGTGCAAAATACAGGGTAAACGAGCAAACAAAAAATTATATTATTATTAAAGTGGATGAGGGAAATTATGAAGTTTGAAGCGATAAACGATATGAAAGAAATTCTTTATAGTGAAGAATTTATAGTTGATATGGTAGAAAGGCTTGGAAAAGAGATAACTACGGATTATCAAGGAAAAAATCTTTTGCTTGTAAGTGTCTTAAAGGGCTCTATAGCCTTTATGGCGGATTTAATGCGTCAAATTAATCTTCCGCTTAGAATAGATTTTATGTCTGTATCGAGTTACGGTGCAGGTACTAAGTCTTCAGGCAGTGTTAAAATTATTAAGGACCTTGATATTCCTTTAGAGGGATACGATATAATTGTGGTTGAGGACATACTTGACAGCGGAAAAACGCTTCACAGTCTTATGAAAATACTTAAAAGCAGAAATCCAAAGAGCATAGAGATTTGCACGCTTTTTGATAAACCCGAAAGACGTGAGGTAGAAGTTTTTGCAAAATATGTTGGCACAAATATTCCTGATGCTTTTATAGTAGGTTATGGTTTGGATTATGACGAAAAGTACAGAAATTTACCATTTGTCGGAGTCTTGAAACCTGAAATATACACAGATTAAAAATTATTAAATTTGGAGGAAACTATCTTGGACAATAAAAAAGTTCTTAAAAATTTAGCCATTTATTTAGGAATACCCATAGTGCTGTTTTTTATAATATTTTTCATGTTCAGCAATACGGCACAGACAGAGCAACCTAAATATTCGGATATTTTAAATTATTTTGAGAATAAAGAAGTAGAGGAATATAAATTAGACCTTGGAACAGGGGAGATGCTTATAACTCTTAAAGACGAGGAAGTGGGCATTAGATATACGGTTCCAAATATTGCTTTATTTTACGACGATGTTGCAGACGACATAAGCGCCTATAATGAGGATAATCCCGATAATAAAATGGTGCAAGATGTCATAAGACCGGCCGAGGCTAACTGGTTTATCAGTTTACTACCAACGCTTATCATCTTAGGTGGACTTATAGTCTTATGGGTCTTTATGTTTAAGCGAATGTCAGGCGGCGGTGCCGGCGGACAAATGAACTTTGGCAAGGCTAAAATTAAGCAAATTGAAGACGAAAAAAGAAGAACAACTTTTGCCGATGTCGCAGGTGCCGATGAGGAAAAAGAAGAGCTTCGTGAAATAGTTGAATTTTTAAAAAGCCCTAAAAAATTTAATATTCTTGGCGCTAGAATACCTAAGGGTGTGCTTTTGGTGGGCCCTCCGGGTACTGGTAAAACTCTGCTTGCAAGGGCTGTTGCAGGTGAGGCAGGCGTGCCGTTTTTCTCAATTTCAGGTTCTGATTTTGTTGAGATGTTTGTCGGTGTCGGTGCATCACGTGTTAGAGATTTATTTGACAAGGCGAAGAAAAATCACCCTTGTATCATATTTATAGACGAAATCGATGCCGTTGGTCGTCAAAGGGGCGCAGGCCTTGGTGGCGGACACGACGAAAGAGAGCAAACTCTTAACCAACTTCTAGTTGAAATGGACGGTTTTGGCGCAAATGAGGGTGTCATTATGATAGCCGCTACAAACAGGCCTGACATCTTAGACCCTGCTTTAATGCGTCCGGGTCGTTTTGACAGACAGGTTACCGTAGGTTATCCCGACATTAAGGGTCGTGAGGAAATACTTAGAGTTCATTCAAGAGGCAAGCCACTGGCTCCCGACGTTGTGCTTTCTACAATAGCAAAAAGTACTGCAGGTTTTACAGGTGCTGACCTTGAAAACCTTTTAAACGAAGCGGCACTTTTGGCTGCAAGGAAAGACAGAAAAGCCATTACTATGGCCGAAATAGAGGATGCTACAATTAAAGTTGTGGTCGGTGCTGAAAAGAAAAGCCGTGTCATGACACAAAAAGAGAAAAAACTTACTGCATATCACGAGGCAGGCCATGCGATTACCTCGTATTACTGCCCAACACAAGACCCCGTTCACCAAATTTCTATCATACCTACAGGCATGGCAGGCGGTTACACAATGCATCTTCCAACAGAGGATAAATCGTACCGCAGTCGTGATGCGATGAAAGAAGAGCTCATAGTCCTTTTAGGTGGCCGTGTTGCCGAGGCTTTAGTCTTAGGCGATATCTCGACAGGCGCTTCAAACGACATTGAAAGAGCGACAAATATTGCAAGAAGCATGGTAACAAAATTTGGTATGAGTGAAAAACTAGGACCAATTTTATACGGCCAAGAGTCAAGCAATCCATTCCTTGGAAAAGAAATGGGACATGTAAGCAACTATTCAGAAGAAACAGCAGGCGAGATTGACAGCGAGATAAAGACTGTCATAATGGTTGCATATGAGAAGGCAAAAGACATATTAAACACTCATATGGAGCTTCTACACAACCTTGCAAATGCACTGTTTGAAAAAGAGAAAATTGACGCAACTCAATTTATAGATGTTATGGAAGGCAGATTCTTGCCGGGCTCAATCGAAGCAGACGATGTAGAGATTGAAGACATTACCGATGTAGATTTAGATGAAGAATAAGAAAAAACCGCCGAAAGGCGGTTTTTTAGTGAAAAGTGAAGAGTGAAGAGTTGTGGTGAAATCCTGCGGATTTTTTGATTATATTTTTTTATAAAACCACAGATTATGTGGGTTTTCCTAACATTACAAATGAATCACATAAATTTCTTCTTCTAAAACTTTTCCACTTGGGGTTACTTCTTCTTTATATGGGTTTATGAGTTCTGCATTAAAATACAGTGGGATTTTTTTGCTTGCTATGTTTCGTCTATCCACAGGGTACAAAAGTTTTTTGTGCCCTAAATTTTTTGCATGCTCTATAACGCCGCCTATTGCCTCTCTGCCATAGTGATGGCCATGGCAGGAAAGTTTTGTCCAAATTCCAAGCTCGGGCATTTCTTTATTTCTGGCACCATGAAGCCCTACAAGACCTAAAAACTCGCCTGTATCGGCTAGGGTAATTGCATAAACTAAGTCAGTGCCAGCCTCTCTTTGCTTAATAAACATATCTACAACTTGCGTGGTTTCGTCTATATCTTTTGCAGGGTCGGGGAACATATAGGTAGTGACTTTATCGGTAAAGTTTTCAAATATAACATTAATAAAATCTTTTGTAATAGGTTTTAAAACCAGTCTTTTAGTAAGTAAATTCATAAGAGCCTCCAAAATTTATTTGAAAAATAATATCATAAATGTAATATGAAGTCAAGGTGAAGGCTTTTTGGAATCCATTATCAAAATTATAAAAAACCAGATAAATATCAGTATATAAAAGAATATGGTTATGTAATTTGAAATGCGCCAATAGGCCATAAAATTTTCCATAAGTATATTTTCAATGTTTACAATGAAAATTCGTTCTAAAATGCGAAGTGCAGTGAAGATGCAAAGCACTAAAAATGCGCATAAATTAACTTTCCTTTTGCGTAGAGTGTTTGAAACGCCCTCGTTTATACATATGATAAGTAAAAATGTTAGCCATGGAGTTAAAAGCTGTAAAAGGATGTAATCAAGCGATTGGGAAGGGGTGATAGGGATATTTGTAGGCGGTCTGATTTCTCGCAAAATTATCATTTGCACAGGCAATAAAACGACAATAAGTACCCTGAGATATTTATAAATATTTTTTCTCGCACTTACCTCGTTATGCTCATGATCTTTAAAAATCAGCGAGAAAATAAAGTCGTTTTGTGCCTTGTCATTACATAGAAAGGCGAGTATGCACATTCCAAAAAGAATTAAAAAATTTATTATCCAAAATGTTTTAATATGAAGATAAACCGTATCAAAATTTGCGGATAAAAATCTGCGTAAATCTTCAAAGAAAATCGTCTGAACAAGTAAAAATGTTGTTGATAAATTTGCGATAAGAAATGAGAATAGATGAAATTTACTCTTTTTAATTGTGTTGTAATAACCGCCGTTTTCATTTATAAGAAATGCAAGCAATATCCAAGGGAGAATGTAAAGCATTAAAATAGAGTATGTGCTTTCTATACTGCTAAGTACTATGTTTTTACTGACATAAATATAGCATGGTATTAAATATAAAGTAAGCAAACTTATCCAAAAAATGTTTTTATACTGAAATTTCATGCTGTTCATACGCTACTCCTCCTTTTGGAACTGTGTTGTTTGCCGAAATTTTTTGGGGGAATTCGGACAAGGTAACTGGCGATTTTGTGAAGTTTATAATCAAAAAATGCGGAGCATTTCACCACCACTCTTCACTTTTCACTCTTCACTAAAAATGCACAGCATTTTTATTTAATCTCGCTAAAATAAATATCATACCTGTTTTGCATGTCGATGGCTACCTCCTCGGCGGTGGCTATTCCGTCTGTTTGGTAATAATCAATCCATAAAAGCCCGCCTACTGAATCTATGTAGGGGTTTGATACATCTGATTTTAACGGCATTGTACTTAGTATATCTTCAATTTTTTTAATATAGGCATCTACTTGGTCAGCGGCTTCTTCAAAGTAAATTCCCTTGGCATATTTTTCGAAATTATTTTTATTTATTGGTATCCATCCATCAAATCTGTCGCCGCCAAATTTTCCGTGCTCCATAAAACCTGTCGAAATACTCTCGCTTTCATAGGTGCAGTACTTTATAAATTCCCACGCAAGGGCAGGGTTTTCACAGTTTTTAGGGATACTCATACTATAGCCTGCTCTTAAAGATAATTCGCCTTTTGATGAAGTGGTAGGAACTGCGGGTGTCACGTCGTTTATATCTGCCATCACATGGTCAAAGTTTAGAGGGTTTATAGAGGAATATACCCCTTCTGCAAGATAGCTTTTGTCTAAAAAATAGTCATCTGTGGTTTCGGAGTTCATAAATACTCCTACCGGGGCTGTACTGCCGTCATACTCCTTAGTAAGCGTCAAATATTCTATATATTCGGGAGTGTTAAAATTTGCGCTTAAAGTGCCATAATCTATACAGCTGCCGCTTTCATAGCCGAAGAACACGGCATGACCATCGACAGCGTTTAAACCCATGGATTTAAGTTCGGGGAAATTTCCGCTTTCTTTTGCGCCGTTATATGCATTTAATAATAGCTTGTAGTCTATGCTTTCAAGTGCAGAATAATCAATATTCGCCTCGTCTAAAACGTCTGTCCTAAGTCGCATCATGCTAAAACTCACGGTATTTGGCATGGTGTATAGTCCACCCATGACTTCAAAGGCTTGTAGTATCTCCATGAAAAAGTCTTCTTCTTTAAAACTCTCATCATTTTCTATAAACTCATTTAAGTTGTATATCATGTTGCTTGATGCAAAATTTGTAGCGTAATCAGATAGGGAAGAAAGGATTAAATCGGGTGCCTCGCCTCCTAGTAAATTTACCTTTAAATCCTCTCTGAATTTTTCAAGTTCAATCTGGTCTTGCTCGTATTCTTGCTCAAATACATTAACGTTTGTGTGCTCCGCTATGACTTCGACATTTGGGTGAAGCGTCTTAAATCCCTGTACAAGTGAATACCACCCAAAATATTCAATCTCGGCCTCGTCCACGGCAATGGTCAAAGTGCCAGAAAGTTCCTCGCCTTCAGAATATATTTCTACATCAAATTCTGACTGAATACCTCCTGTGGTACATGCTGTAAGTAGTAGTAAACATGCAAGTAGTAATGTAAATATGCGTTTCATAATAATTTCCTCCGTCACTCTTTATTTTTCACTAAAAAACGCACAGCGTTTTATTTAATTTCGCTAAAATAAATCTCTGTCTTTTCCTGCATATCTTTTGCGACTTCTTCGGCGGTGGCTATTCCCTCGGTTTGGTAATAGTCATACCACAAAGAATTTGTTAAGGCATCACTAAGATATACATTTAACCCATTTGTGAAAAGTGGCAAACTCAGTGGAGTTTCAAATGCCTTTTTATAGTTCTCTCTCGTTTCACTTGGAAATGAAGGGAGGTACTGGTCAATCATAACACTGAGATTGTTTTTGTTTATAGGTATGGCTTGCTCAAAGCGGTCACCGTCCATTGTACCTGCTGTAAAAGAGCTATAGCTAATAGAGGGTGAATTGCTTTCATAAATGCAGTACTTTATAAATTCCCATGCAAGTGACGAATTTTTTGCGTTTTTTGGTATGCTCATAAGGAAGCGTGCCTTTATGTATAATTCACCTTTTGCACTTGTTACGGGAATAATGCCCGTTACTCCATCTTTTTCGACTAATGCTTCATTGATAGACTCATCGGTATTTCCTATATATGACATCACGTAATATAAAAAATAACTTTTATCAGCTAAGTATTCATCGAAAGGAGTATAAAAATGAATGGAACCTAAAGGATTAGGGCTTCCGCCATAGGCTCTTGTGGTTTCTAAGTACTCGATAAATTCAGGGCTGTCAAAACTTGCCGTCATTTCACTGGGGTTAAATGCAGAAGCTAGCTCTTGTATCCAAAGGATAGCCTTACCCTCAACTCCACCGGACACCATTGATTTTAGCTCCGGAAAATTACCGCTGTCTACAGCCTTGTTGTAAACATCTAAAAGTAGTTTGTAATCGACTGTTTCTATTTCGTCAGGCTCATAGCCGGCGTTTTCTAAAATATCTGTCCTCAGTCTAATAAGGTCGTATGTAATTGCATTTGGCATGGTGTATAAACTGTCTTTTATTTCAAATGCATCTAAAACATTCATGTAAAAATCTTCTTCTTTAAAACTAGGGTCTTTTTCTATGAATGTATTTAAATCCATTATCATTTCACTTGGCACGAAATTTGAAGCGTAGTCATCACGTGTAAAGATTAAATCGGGCGGATTTCCTGCTGTGATGCTCACACTTAAATCATTTCTATATTGCTCAAATTTAATACCATCTTCTACTATTTGGTTTAAACGCTCTATTTCCGTGTGCTCGACTATAACTTCTACATTTGGATGAAGTTTTTTAAAACCTTCTACTAATGGATACCAGCCGTAATACTCTTCTGGGGCAAATTCAGTTGATATAGTAAGTGTGCCCGAAAGTTCCTCACCCTCGGAATATATTTCCACAGTTGTTTCCTGTGGGGGAATACTTGCACAAGAAGGTAGTAATAAAGCTATAAGTGATATTATTATAATTTTTTTCATTTTAGTTAGTCTTTCTTTAATATTTTATTTAATTACGAATTTCCGTATTAAATAATTCTAAATCATCCAATCTCGCTAAAATAAATCTCTGTCTTTTCCTGCATATCCCTTGCTGTTTCTTCTGCGGTGTGAACGCCACTGGTTCGGTAGTAGTCATACCATGAAGAGTTTTGCAGGGCATTGCCTAAATATACATTTATTCCGTTTGTTATAAGCGGTAAATTCATCAGCGGTTCTTCAAATGCGTTTTTATACCTCTCTTTTGTTTCACTGGGGAATGAGGATAGGTACTGCTCAACCATAACACTAAGGTTATTTTTATTTAAAGGTATTGCTTGCTCAAACCTATCGCCGTCCATTGTGCCTACCGTAAAAGAGCTAAAATCAATAGACTCGGACTCGCTTTCGTAAATGCAGTATTTTATAAACTCCCAAGCAAGGGCTGGATTATCGGCATTTCTCGGTATGCTCATAAGGTACAGTGGATCTATAAGTAACTCGCCTTCCAAACTCGTTACAGGAATAAGGCCTGTTACGCCATCTTTTTCTACCAATATTTCCGATGTGTTGAAATTGGCTATTCCAGTAGGTACGCTATATACGAAGTAACTTTTGTCAGTCAAGTAGCCATCATAAGACACATTTGAATTAAAATGACCTAAAGGGTTAGGGCTTCCGTTATAGGCTCTTGTGGTCTCTAAATACTCTAAAAATTCAGGACTATCAAAGCTTGCCGTCATTTCGCTTAGATTAAATGCAGAAGCTCGCTCTTGCATCCAAAGTGTAGCCTTGCCCTCAATACGGTCCGCTGTCATCGATTTAAGTTCCGGGAAATTACCGCTGTCCACAGCCTTGTTATAAACGTCTAAAAGAAGCTTGTAGTCTACTGTTTCTACTTCATCAGGCACGTAGCCGGCGTTTTCCAAAACATCTGTCCTCATTCTAAAAAGTTCATACTCAATTGCGTTTGGCATGGAATATAAACCACCGCTTATTTCAAATGCATCTAGGACATTCATGTAAAAATCTTCTTCCTTAAATGTAGGGTCTTTTTCAATAAATACATTCAAATCCATTATCATTTCGCCTGGCACAAAATTTGATGCATAATCGTTGTCTGTGAAAATTAAATCAGGCGGGCTTCCCGCTATAAGATTTACGCTTAAATCATTCCTGTATTGCTCCAGTTTAATGCCGGTTTCCTCCGTCATAAATAGACGCTCTATTCCTGCGTGCTCGACGATTACTTCTACATTTGGGTGGAGCGATTTAAATCCCTCTACCAAAGGATACCAGCCGTAAAAATCTTCTTCGGCATATACCGATGATATAGTAAGCGTGCCCGAAAGCTCTTCACCTTCGGAGAATAGTACTACATCGGCCTCCTGCACACGGCCTCCCGTGCCACAGGCTGTAAGCAGTATTAAAACTGTGAGTAATAAAGTAAATATACGTTTCATAGTAAATTCCCTCTCTAATGTGTAAAATAATTATTCAATTTTATTATACTACTAGATTAGAAATATGTAAATGTTAAATTCGCCTAAATAGTTTACAAATCAAGATTTTTTTTGTGCATATTACAGAGCGTGGCATTTTGGGTACTACATCTAGTGAAAAAACTTGCGTTTTTATTAAAAATTTGATATCATAGCACAAGTAAGTATTAGAACATATATTCGGAGGGCGTTAAATGGCTAAAAAGCATGAGTATGGAAATGAGAGTATATCTACCCTAAAAGGTGCGGACAGGGTACGAAAAAGACCTGCGGTTATCTTTGGTTCAGACGGAATTGAGGGCTGCCAGCACACTGTTTTTGAGATACTTTCAAACTCTATCGACGAGGCAAGGCAAGGGCATGGTAAGGAAATTAATATTACAAGATACTCTGATATGTCCATAGAAGTTGAGGACTTTGGTAGGGGTATTCCTGTAGATTACAACACAAAAGAGGAAAGATATAACTGGGAGCTTGTCTTTTGTGAGATGTACGCAGGCGGTAAGTATAATAATAACTCGGGTCAAAACTATGAGTATTCCTTGGGGCTTAACGGCTTAGGTCTTTGCGCTACACAGTATGCCTCAGAGTATATGGATGTCGATATAAGACGTGACGGCTATAGATATACCCTACATTTTGAAAAAGGTGAAATAGTAGGGGAGATGAAAAAAGAACCCTACAATAAAAAAGACACAGGCTCCAAAATACGCTGGAAGCCTGATTTAGACGTGTTTACAGAAATAGCGATACCCATAGATTACTATAAAGACACATTAAAAAGACAAGCTATTGTAAATGATGGAGTAATTTTTCATTTTAGAGATGAAGTGGGAAATAAGTTTGAAACTACAGATTTTTGCTATAAAAACGGTATTTTAGACCATGCAAAGGAACTAGCTGGAGAAGATAGCATAATCCCTGTGCAGTTTTGGAGCAGTGAGAAAAAAGTAAAAGACCGTGCGGACATGGATTTATATAATGTGAAAATTAATGTTGCAATGTCTTTTTCAAATAAAGTAAACACCACAGAGTATTACCATAACTCAAGCTGGCTTGAATACGGCGGTGCGCCCGACAAGGCTGTAAGAAACGCCTTTGTTTATCAAATTGATAATTATTTGAAGCAAAACAATAAATATACAAAATCCGAAAACAAGATAAACTACCAAGATGTTGATGACTGCCTTATTGTTATTATTTCTTCATTTTCAACCCAAACTTCTTACGAAAACCAGACTAAAAAGGCGATAAACAACAAAGGCATACAGGAAGCAATGGTTGAGATGTTAAGGCATAATTTAGAGGTGTATTTTTTGGAAAATCCCATGGATGCCGAAAAAATTGCCTCACAAGTTTTAATAAATAAAAGAAGTCGTGAAGATGCCGAAAAAACGAGAATTAATATAAAGACCAAGCTTACAGGCAAAATGGATATCACGGGAAGAGTCGCAAAATTTGTCGACTGTCGCTCGAAAAAAGTTGAGGAGCGTGAGATATTCATAGTTGAGGGAGACTCGGCGCTAGGTGCTTGTAAACAGGCAAGAAACCCAGATTTTCAAGGAATTATGCCGATAAGAGGTAAAATTTTAAACTGCTTAAAGGCAAATTACGACAAGATATTTAAAAGCGATATCATAGTGGACTTAATGAAAGTTTTAGGCTGTGGCGTTCAAGTAAAGTCTAAATCAAATAAAAACCTGTCATCTTTTGACATGGACAGCCTAAGGTGGAGCAAGGTTATACTTTGTACAGATGCAGATTACGACGGCTTTCAAATTAGAACCCTGCTTCTTACAATGATTTACAGGCTGACTCCCGCCTTAATAGACGAGGGTAAGGTGTTTATTGCGGAATCTCCACTTTATGAGATAAATTCAAAAAGCAACACCTATTTTGCCTATACGGAAAAAGAAAAAGAAGATTTTATAGAAAAAATTGGAAAAGAGAAATACACAATTCAGCGCTCAAAAGGACTTGGTGAAAATGAGCCTGAAATGATGAACCTTACAACCATGAACCCAAAAACGAGAAGGCTTATAAAAGTTACGGCAGGCGATGTTATAGAAACCGCAAACACCTTCGACTTGCTTTTGGGCGATAATCTTCAAGGAAGAAAAGATTATATAGCAGAAAATGGAAGTTTATATTTAGATAACTTGGACGTGTCATAATTGATATGCAATTATGAAGTGAAAAGTGAAAAGTGAAGAGTGAAGAGTGGTGGTG
Organism: uncultured Eubacteriales bacterium; assembly: GCA_964370635.1. GTDB lineage: Bacteria > Bacillota > Clostridia > Oscillospirales > Acutalibacteraceae > SIG603. The sequence goes on from CAYJJU010000011.1 coordinate 36,614, forward strand.
AAATCCTGCGGATTTTTTGATTGTAAACCTACAAAACCACATTACGGTGTAGGGCAAGGGCTCTGCTCTTGCCTTGTAGTGAAAAATAAAAAGTTGAGGAGAAACAATGGCTAGGAAAAACTCAAGCAAAGACAAGGCACCTAGGGTGCAAGGTGTCATTAACAATGCTGGTGAAATTTTAAATGAAAATATAAATGACACGCTTAAAAACAATTTTATGCCATATGCGATGAGCGTTATAATGTCCCGTGCTATTCCCGAGATAGACGGCTTTAAACCCTCGCATAGAAAGCTTTTATACACCATGTATAAAATGGGTCTTTTAGGCGCTACAAGGACAAAAAGTGCCAATATAGTAGGGCAAACAATGAAACTAAACCCTCATGGTGACGGTGCAATTTACGATACAATGGTAAGGCTTAGCCGTGGTTATGAAGCGCTTTTGTATCCGTATGTAGACTCAAAAGGTAACTTTGGTAAATTTTATTCAAGGGATATGGCATGTGCGGCTTCAAGATACACAGAGGCAAAGCTTGACAGCTTTTGTAAGGAGCTTTTTAAGGATATAGACAAAGACACTGTAGACTTTGTAGACAACTACGACAATACCATGAAAGAGCCAAGCTTATTGCCTGCAAGTTTTCCGTCTGTCTTGATAAATGCAAACACGGGAATAGCCGTTGGTATGGCAAGCTCCATTTGTCCGTTTAATTTAGTGGAAATTTGCGACACAACAATTGCCATAATGAAAGACCCAGAGCACGACGTTATGACAACTATTCAGGCGCCGGACTTTCCGGGTGGCGGTCAAATAATATTCGATGAAAATGCAATGCGCCAAATTTTTGCCACCGGTCGTGGCGGAATTAAGGTGAGAAGCAGATATACTTATGATAAATCAGAAAACTGCATAGACGTAACACAAATACCACCCACGACATCGGTCGAGGCGATAGTCGAAAAAGTGGTTGATTTGGTCAAAAATAATAAACTAAAAGACATATCCGACATAAGGGACGAAACAGGACTTCAGGGTCTAAAAATTACCATAGATTTAAAAAGAAATGTAGACCCCGACAATCTCATGCAAAGACTTTACAAAATGACAAGCCTAGAAGACAGTTTTTCTTGTAACTTTAACGTGCTTGTTGCGGGAATGCCAAAGGTAATGGGAGTTAAAGAGCTTTTAGAAGAGTGGATAGCCTTTAGGATAGAATGTGTAAAAAGAAGGACTTACTTTGATTTATCAAAGAAAAAGGATAAACTCCATTTATTAAAGGGTTTAAAGCTAATACTTTTAGACATAGACAAGGCCGTTAAAATTGTAAGAGAAACCGAAGAGGAAAGCGAAGTTGTACCAAATCTTATGATAGGCTTTGGCATAGACGAAATTCAGGCCGAATATGTTGCAGAAATTAAACTGCGGCACCTAAACCGTGAGTATATTCTAAAAAGAGTAAGCGAAGTTGAAGAGCTTTTAAAAGATATAGAAGTGCTTGAAGGCATTTTAAACTCTAAAACTAAGATTAAAAATATCATTATAAAAGAGCTTACCGACATATCAAAAACTTACGGAAAACCAAGAAAAAGCATGATAATTTACTCTGATGAAATAGAAGAAATAGTGCTTGAAGAGCAAATTCCAGACTATCCTGTAAATCTTTTCTTTACAAAAGAGGGATATTTCAAGAAAATTACCCCGCAATCTCTTAGAATGAGCGGAGAGCAAAAGCTTAAGGAAGAGGACGTAGTCGTACAGCAAATTGAAAGTACCAATAGTACAGACTTACTCTTTTTCTCCGATAAATCGCAGGTTTATAAGGCGAAGGCGGCAGATTTTTCTGACACTAAGACATCTGTAATGGGCGATTTCGTGCCGGCAAAAATGCAAATGGACGAGGGCGAAGTTGCCATGTATATGGCTGTCACCAAAGAGTATACAGGTTTTATGTTGTTTTTCTTTGAAAACGGAAAATGCGCCAAGGTCGACATGCAGTCCTATGCAACAAAAACAAACCGCAAAAAGCTGCTGAATGCCTATAGTGATAAATCACCTTTAGTAAAAGCCATACATCTTTTAGAAGATACACAGGTCTTAATGACATCAAGCTCCGGCAGAATGCTCCTCTTTGACACGGGACTAATAATGTCTAAAACTTCAAAAAATACGCAAGGTGTTGCGGCAATGACCATGAAAAAAGGTCAAAGGCTAATAAATGCCTGTGTGTATGAAGAGGACATGATACAAAACCCACAAAGATACAAAAAGAAAATTCCAGCACTAGGCGCAATGCCACAAGACGATCAAATTAAGCAGCAATCGCTACTTTAAAGCATGCAAAAGCCCTTGATAAAGTTCATCAAGGGCTAATCTATAGCCTTAAAGATAAAAATTAACAAGGGCGGGCAAATTATACATACCCGCCTTTTGATAAATCTATTGATGTATCTTAAGTCAGGCTACAAACGCTCGAATAATTTGCTTGCTATTATTATAGACAGAAATATTTTGTTTATTCAAGTGGTATTAAATTTTTTTCTTGCAAATTTTAATTATCTATGGTATTATATTAATTGTTATTTTACGTAAAAAATTATGGAGGTATTATATATGGGTGTTTTGGAAATAGTTTTCGGAGTAGTTTTGCTTGTCTTTGCTATAGCAATCATTGCTGTGGTACTTTTGCAAGAGGGACATCAACATCGTTTAGGCGCAGTTATGGGCGGTGCTGACACTTTCTTATCAAAAAATAAAGCTCGTTCAATCGATGCTTTTCTTTCAAGATGGACAAAAGTTATAGCAATAGGATTTTTCATAGCAGTTATTGCAATAAATGCTATTATGTTTTTTGTTGTTTAATTCAAAAAAAGTGAAACCTCGCTTAATTTTAGCGAGGTTTTTTAACGTGTAAATTTTGAAAAGGGTGAAAATATGAAAGAAATTAAAGACTTGGTTTTAAAACTTTGCAATGTGTACGGAGTTCCGGGCGATGAAAGTGCTGCAATGCAGGTTGCCGCAAAAGAGCTTGAGTTTTGCGATTTTGTAGAAGTCGATGAAATGTGTGGCGTGCATGCATTTATAGGCAAAAAGGACGCAAAAATGCAGATTATGCTTGATGCACATATAGACCAAATTGCAATGATAGTCTCAGAAATTGATGAAAACGGCTTTTTAAAACTTATGGGACTTGGCGGAATTACAAGGGCTACCATGCCCGGAAGCAAGGTTTTGGTGTACGGTAAAAAAACTATAACGGGCATAGTGTCTTGCCTTCCGCCACATATTTCGGGCGACGATAAAAAGCTTGAAAAATTAGAAGACTTTTATGTCGATACGGGAATGAATGTAGAAGATGTAAAAAATTATGTAAACTTAGGTGACACGGTAGTATTATACAGTGAAGTCACCGAGTTAATAAACAATAGAGTATGTGGCACAGCGCTTGATGACAGGGCAGGTTGCGCAAGCATTATAAGGGCGGCACAGCTTTTAAAAGATGAAAAGCTAAACTGCGGAGTACATATAGTTTGCACTACAAAAGAAGAAACAGGCGGCACAGGTGCGCAAATTATGACATACAGAGTGTCACCGACTGCGGCGATAGGAGTAGATGTCAGCTTTGCAAAGCAACCAGGTGTTGATATCAGCAAGCTCTGCGAGCTTTCAAAAGGGCCTATGATAGGGTTTTCTGCAAATCTAGACAGGAAAATGAGTAAAAAATTAATTGAAGTCGCAAAAGAGCGTGACATTCCATATCAAGTCGAAGTAATGGGAAGAGACACAGGCACAAATTGTGATGAAATTCTTTTAAATAAGGAAGGTGTGCCGACCGCTTTAATTTCTATTCCACAAAGGAATATGCACTCGCCTGCAGAAATTTGCGATTTAAACGACATAGAAAATGTGGCAAAACTTATTGCTTGCTACATATTAGAGGTGCAGTAATGGATTATAAATTACTTGAAAAATTATGCCTTGCGGTAGGAATATCGGGCGATGAAGAAAATGTAAGAAATATTATTATCGAGGAAATTAAAAACCATGTGGAAAACATAGAAATTACGCCACTTGGAAATATAATTGCAAATAAAAAAGGCAAAAAAACCCCTGAGAAAAAAATAATGCTAAGTGCGCACATGGACGAGGTTGGCTTCATGGTAAACGAGATAGACAGCGACGGCTATCTAGGCGTCATATCTCTTGGTGTAGACAGTAAATTGCTTGTAGGTAAAACGGTTTATGTAAACCAAAATCTTAAAGGTGTATTTTCATCAAAACCAATACATCTCCAAAGTGCAGAAGATGCCGAGAAGATAATTCCGATGAATAAGCTGAAAATAGACATAGGCGCAGTGTCGAAAGAAGATGCGGAAGAATATGTAGGCTTAGGTGATTATGTAAACTTTGAACCGTATTTTGAAAAATGCGACAATACGATAAAGGCAAAGTCCTTAGACGACAGGGTAGGTTGTTTGCTGCTCATAGAAATGATAAAGTCAGAGCTTTTGTGGGATATGACCTTTGCATTTACTGTGTCAGAGGAAGCAGGCTTTGTAGGCGCTAAAACAGCAGCATACGTGGTAAATCCCGACATTTGTATAGCGGTAGAGGGCACAATAGCTGCGGATGTTATGGATTTAAAAGGCGCTAAAGCAGTCACCAAAATGGGAGATGGCGTGTCGGTTTCTATGGTGGACCAAGGCACGATTTACGACAGAGCTTATTTTAAAAAGATATTTGAAATTTCAAAAGACAAGAAAATAAAAGCACAGGTTAGAACCTCAAAAGCTGGAGCTAATGACTGCTATATGATGCATAAAAATGGCAGAGGTGCAAGGGCGGTAACACTTGCCGTGCCGTGTAGATATATTCATGCACCTATTAGTTTTACAAATACAGAGGACATAGAAAGTGCATATAAAATGCTTATCGAGTTTACTGATATAGCGTTAAAAGGAGAAGTTTAAGTGTACCCATTTTTTAATATAGATGAAAAACTTTTAAAGCTTTCTAAAGAAGCGGAAAAAGAATGCAAGCCTGAATTTGAAAAAATTGAAGAAATTACAAGGTATAACCAACAAAAAATGCAGGCGGCTTTTTGCAAGGCAGGCGTTAGCGAGCATCACTTTGCGGGGACTACAGGCTATGGCTATGGCGACAGGGGCAGAGACGTGCTTGACGAGGTGTATGCCCATGCTTTTGGGGCAGAAGACGCACTGGTAAGGCATAATTTTGTAAGTGGCACGCACACTTTAACCGTGGCGCTTTTTGGAATGCTTAGGCCAAATGACAAGATGCTTTGTGTTACGGGAAAGCCTTATGACACGCTTTTAGGCGTTATTGGTCACCACAAAAAATGCGACGGCTCTTTAGTCGACTTTGGGGTTAAATATGAAGAAGTCAACCTATTGCCCGACGGCGGTGTTGATTACGAAGGCATAAAAAATGCGCTTGATAACACATATAAAATGGTGTATATCCAGCGCTCAAGAGGTTATAGCCTAAGGCCTACTTTGTGCATTTCGGACATAGAAAAAATTGTTAAAACTGTAAGAGAAATTGCTCCCGACACCATAATAATGGTAGACAACTGCTATGGCGAATATGTTGAAAAACTGGAGCCGACACAGGTGGGAGCGGACATTATTGCAGGCTCTTTAATTAAAAATCCCGGCGGAGGCATTGCGCCGACGGGTGGATACATTGCAGGCAAAAAAGAGCTTATAGAAAAATGCTCATACAGGCTTACGACACCGGGAACCGGTAAAGAAGTAGGCTGTACTTTGGGAAATAACAGGGAGCTATTTATGGGAACTTTTGCGGCCCCGACCGTGACAGGCTCTGCTTTAAAGACGGCTGTATTTGCATCTAGCCTTTTTTCAAAGTTAGGATATGAAGTAAGTCCTAAAGTAGACGAAAAAAGGGGAGACATCATTCAGGCAATAAAGCTTGTAAAAAAAGAAGCGCTTATCGCCTTTTGTAAAGGGATACAAAAAGGAGCACCCGTAGACGCATTTGTAAGCCCCGAACCTGCTCCAATGCCGGGTTATGATTCAGATGTAATTATGGCGGCTGGCGCATTTACGATGGGAGCCTCGATAGAGCTTTCCGCCGATGCCCCACTTAGAGAACCATATGCCGTGTGGCTTCAAGGTGGAATAAACTACGACAGCGGACATTTAGGCATAATTTTAGCGGCACAGGAAATGTTAAATAATTAATAATTAATAATTGTGGTGAAAATCCTGCGGATTTTTCAATTATATCTTGACAAAACCACGTTTTATTTTCGTGTGAAAAGAGGACAACAGTGTACCGACCTCCAAAAGTTAGACCTAAAAAACTAACTTTTGGGAGGTCGGTATTTTAATGGCAAACCGAAAAATCCGAAAACAGCACGAAACAAAAATGTGCCTATTATCGGCGGTAGTGGTAGCGGTAAGACAAGGTTTTGGCTAAAACCTAACCTCATGCAGTGCCATTCATCACTGGTCATAACAGATCCAAAAGGTAGTATCGTAATCGAGTGTGGAAAGCTGTTACTTCGTGAGGGGTACAAAATAAAGATACTCAAGCGTGTGACGGAAAACGAGCCCTCGAATATGGAAAACTTTTCACAATTCGAGGGTAGACTTTTTGTGCAAATGTGTGGTATAATGATTAAATTAAAGCCACATCTGAAAGGTGCGAGATTATTTATATTTGACGAATAGAGGAGATTTACATAAATGAAAGTAGGAATAATATGTGCTGTAGATAGGGAACTTGCTCCTTTTTTACATATGATAAATAATAGCGTTACAACAGAAAAAGCTATGTTAAAATTTTATAGCGGAGAGATTGATGACGTAACTGTTGTAACTATGTTTTGTGGTGTATGCAAAACAAATGCAGCTATTGCTTCACAAATTTTAATTGACACTTATAGTTGCGACATAATAATAAATGCAGGAACAGCAGGCGGAATGGATATAAAAGTCAAATTATATGACACCATTTTTTCAACAGAAATAGCTCATCATGATGTAGAGGCAGGGATTTTGACTGAATTTCACCCTTGGATGGATTCGATATATTTTAAGGCTGATGAAGCATTGATTCAGCTATCCAAAAATCTAATCGGCAAAAATAATATTCCAAATGTACATTTCGGTAGAATGATAACGGGAGAATTTTTTGTTACAGATGATTTTCGAGCAGAGCTCAATAATGAATTTGCTCCTTTAAGTATTGATATGGAAACAGCAAGCATAGCTCATGCTTGTTTTGTAAACAAAATTCCTTTTATAGCAATAAGAACGATAACTGATACTGAAGAACATGCAGGAACAAATAATTTTGAATTAAATTGTGAAAAAGCATCTAAAAAATCTGCTGATTTAGTTAGACTACTATTAAGTGAAATCCATAACCACTACCCATTATAAGCATTTGACGAAACACAAAAAGCACTAAAACCCCATAGTACCCCTAAATGGACTGATGATAAATTTTAGTCCATTTTTTTATGCCTTAAAACAGAAACGGAGGAAAAAAGATGTTAAAAAATTACAAGAGTTTTGAATGTTTACGCAGTATTTAAGCTATCTAACAGTTATCAAAGGTCGCTCTGCATAAAAATAGGGGCTGTGACGAAATAGAATAATTTTCGTCACATTGACGGACAGATGTAGGGGCGTGACCGCCCGAAACCTTGGATTTTACCATTAGTTTCGGGCGAACACACAGGTTCGCCCCTACAAAAATTTATATATTATAACAATTACGACACAGCCTCTATTAAGTCTAACTTTTTGGGGTCACATCAAAATTGCCGTTGTCCTCTTTTTATATAGTTCTCAACTATCAATTTCTCCTACTTCTTGCCAAAAGCTCGAGTATTCGTAAGAAAAGCATGAGTATTGTTGTAACTAATCCCATGGCAAGTGACCACTCGTACATTTTTTCTGCGCGATAATTTATCGCATTCGAAATATTGTCAAAATCAACTGCTAGGTGTAAGACGAAAACTAGGGTGCATACCAGTGCATAAATTGTCCCTGTAATTCCATTTCCGTAAAATAAATTTGCTAAAGTGGGTGTGAAGAAAGAACTTATCATGGTAATTAGACTTACAAATATTATTACTAAAAACAGTGAACTTACTACGCTTCTAAATCTGTGCCCTACCTTAATTACACCGAAAGTGTAGAGTAACAGCATTGAAAAAACGACTACTGCGGTTATTATAGCGGCTATAAAGACTATGCCGTCATAGGCGGTGGCGTAATAAGAAGCCGCCCAAGAAATTACAAAACCCTGAATTAGCGAATAAAGTGTGCCGAAAATTGGGGTTGATTTAGGGCTTGTTGCGCTGATTATAGACGAGATAAGCATTAATGCAAAACCGCCTATAGAAACATACATTAGATACTGTGCAGGGATGATATCGGCAAGATAGAGTCCCATTCCAACGAAGTTTACGAAGAAAAAATAAAATATTTTTGCGCAAACACCTGCTTTTGTGACGGATTTAGCGCTTGACGAGCGTCGACTCTTTGATACGGCTCTAAAATATGGGTTCATGCTTCTGCTTGTAGAATTGTTCATAATAATACTCCATTCCGCTTGTCAAATTGATTTTATAACTTGTCTATCCTGTCAAAGTCCTTTAAAAACCATATGTCGGAAACTTTAAATTCTTTGTGATTTAGATAATCAAGTTCTTCGGCATCGCTTTCGAATTCAAATTTCAGTTTATAAGAGTATAGGGCCTGATAGGGAAAATTAATCTTTTTATTTACAGCATTTGTGCCGTACTTTCCGTCCCCTGCAAGTGCATGCCCGATTGATGCCATGTGCGCCCTTATTTGATGAGTTCTGCCCGTGAGCAAATCCACCTCAAGCAAAGAAAAATTATTGCCCTTTTTGATTACACTGTATTTAGTCTTAATAATTTTAGAGTTTGGCACTTGCTTTTTTGTTATGTAGACCCTGTTTTGCTTTTCGTTTTTTTGAAGATAATCTTCTAAATATTCCTCATTTTTTAAAAGCCTACCACATACTATACAAAGATAGTATTTCTTTATCTCTCTGTGCTTTAATTTGTAATTCATTATGCGAAGCGTCTTGGCGTTTTTTGCGGCCATTACTATTCCGCCTGTGTTTCTGTCTATCCTATTTATCAGCGCCGGCGCAAAACTTAAGGCGTCTTCCGGGTTATACTCGCCGTTTTTATATAAATAGTGATGTATGCGTGAAATTAATGAATCGAAGTGATAATTCTCATCGGGGTGGACTATAAGTCCCGGTTTTTTATTTAGTAGCATCAAATTTTCGTCTTCGTAGACTATGTCGAGAGTCTTGGGAGCCTTCAAAAAGTCGTATTCCTTGGGTTTTGTCTGTAAAAAATCGTCGTGTAAAAAAAGGTAGAGCTCGTCGCCGTCAATTAGCTTTGTTGCCGCCTCGCATCTTTTTTTATTGATTTTTATGTCTTTTTTTCGTATCGCCTTGTGTAAAACCGAGGCGGGTAGGTTGGAAAAGGTTTTGGTTAAAAACTTGTCCAGTCTCTGTCCTGCATCGTTTTTTGATATAATAATAATCTTTTTCAAACTTAACTCCTTTTATACGTTTTGCGTTTTTTAAATGAGAACATAATTTGTGGAAGTGAGGTTACAAGGCCTATTCCAAGCGCAATTGCAATGGCGATTTGAGCCGTTTCCATTGCTATATTTGACGCTTCCACGGTGTTGTTCATAAACAAATGATAACCTGCCGAGTATATTCCAGCACCGGGCACTAAGGGGAAAATTCCGGGAATTAAAAATACGGTGACGGGCGATTTTCTAAAATACGAGAAATATCTCGACAAAAGTGCAAGCCCCAAGGTGGCATAAAATGAAGAAAACACAACACTCATGCCTAAATCTATGAGCACTATATAAATAAGCCAGCCTACACCGCCGATTGTTCCGGCAAAAACCCTGTCTTTTTTAGGGCACTGGAAAATAATTGTAAAAAAATATGTTGCGACTAGTGCTAGGGCGCTGTCACGCAAATATTCAAAAATTAATTCTAAATTCATAATTACCTCAAATTTGTAAAAAGTTAAAAAGACTCATTATAACACCTACACCAATAGCTATGCAGCCGCCCGTAATTATTGCATCGATAAGCCGCACGGTGCCACTTAGGTAGTCGCTGTTGAAAAAATCTCGTATAGATGTGGTGAGTGCCACGCCGGGCACAAGCCTTATAATTGAAGCGGTTATAATCAAGTCTAAATTTTCACCAAGGCCTAAATTCAAAAGAACAATGGCGGAAAAAGCGCCTATCATGCTGGCACTTATATTAATAATAAATTTTGATATCGTGAATTTTCCCGTAAAACATAAAAAAGCTTGTATTAAAAGCCCTGCAAAAAGCGCATTTGCGCTGTCAAACAAGTTTCCCCCGAAAATATAGCAAAAACAAGCACTGGCAAGCCCACAGGAAATTATTTGAAAAAGCGTTGAAGTAAACTTCATGTTTTCAATTTCGAGTAATTTCTTATACGCATCTTCTTTTCCTAGACTACCGCTGTAAATTTCCCTTGAAAGCTGATTTATTGCAGAGATTTTTGCAAGATGCAAAGTATAAGATGGGATGAATTTTATTTTTGTGCTATGGGTTTTTCCTTTTTCGACACCGCTTGCTAAAATTGCATTTGTTATGATAAACGTGTTAAAATCCTCAATTTCAAGCGAACTTGCCACTCTGTCCATGGTTTCGTGAACTCTGGTAATTTCAGCGCCACTCTCTAGCAAAATTTTGCCCATTTTGAAGACTATATCATATGAATTTATAGCGTTTTCCATGTATTTACCCCAAATCTTACTTAATTTTTTTAATATGTTTTAATAATAAATATTCTACTACAAATAGCAAATTATTTCAATACATAAATAAATTATAAAAGCTTAAAAGTTTATTTACAATTTGATATAAAAAATCGCCTATAATACTTAAAGGCACTTTACATTTTAATGAAATTATTGTAATATAAGTGTAATTATAGAAGAAATGAGGGTCTTGACATGCAACTTAAATATAAAAGAGTGTTATTAAAACTTAGCGGTGAATCACTTGCAGGAAATATCGGACACGGAATAGATTTTGATATTGTCGTGAAAATGTGTGAGCCTGTAAAAAAACTTTGTGACCTAGGTGCCGAGGTTGCCGTGGTTGTAGGCGGCGGAAATTTTTGGCGAGGCAGAAGCAGTGGCAGTATGGACAGGACAAGGGCAGACCATATGGGAATGCTTGCAACGGTAATAAACGCCTTAGGCGTTGCCGACGGTCTAGAGCAGGTAGGGCTTGATGTTAGGGTGCAAACGGCAATTTCAATGCAAGAAGTTGCAGAGCCGTATATAAGAAATAAGGCGGTAAGGCATCTTGAAAAGGGACGAGTAGTGGTTTTTGGCTGCGGTACGGGAAATCCCTTCTTTTCAACCGACACAGGTGCGGCACTTAGGGCGGCCGAAATTGATGCAGACGTCATACTCAAGGCGACAATGGTAGACGGAGTATATGACAGCGACCCTAAGAAAAATCCTGATGCAAAAAAATATGAGCATTTATCGTATATGGAAGTTCTTAGCGAGAATTTGCAAGTAATGGACATGACGGCGGCTTCATTTTGTAAGGATAGAGACATACCTTTTTATGTGTTTAGCATAGAAGACCCCGAAAACATAGTTAAAGCGGCATGCGGCGAAAATGTCGGCACATTAGTCGATAATAAATTATAATAAATTTAAGGAAACGGAGATATCGTTATGAAAGAGATTTTAGAAAAAACTACTGGGAAAATGACAAAAACTATAGGTGCTTTAGAGCACGAATTTGCAATGGTAAGGGCAGGAAGGGCAAACCCTGCTGTACTTGATAAGGTAAGGGTTGACTATTATGGAACACCTACACCCATAAATCAACTTGCCGCTGTATCTGTTACTGAGGCAAGAGTTTTAACAATTCAGCCTTGGGATGCAAGCGTTGTGTCTCAAATTGAAAAGGCTATACAGACATCCGATGTTGGAATTAATCCACAAAGTGATGGTAAAATCATAAGACTTATGTTTCCTCAATTAACAGAGGACAGACGTAAAGAGATAGTTAAAGAGTTACATAAAATGGCAGAAGAATCAAAGGTTGCAGTGCGCTCTATAAGACGTGATGCAATTGAAAAACTAAAGGCTCAAAAGAAAAATGCAGAGCTTACAGAAGATGATTTGAAACTTGCAGAGAAAAAAGTGCAGGACCTTACAGACAAATATGTAAAAGACATTGACGCTCATTTGCATACAAAAGAAAAAGAAATTCTTTCTATTTAAGCGGAGGGTTTATGAGTAATTTGCCAAAACATGTTGCTATCATTATGGATGGCAATGGTAGATGGGCAAAGCAGAAAGGTCTTTCAAGGTCTGCAGGGCATAAAGCCGGGGCTAAGAAATTTAAAGAGATTACCATGTATGCCGCCGATGTAGGCATACAGTATCTCACAATATATGCTTTTTCCACAGAGAATTGGAATAGACCAAAGGCGGAGGTTTCCGCCTTAATGCTTTTGTTTAAGGATTATCTTGAAGAGGCGCTTACCGACTTTTTAGATGAAAATATTAAGGTAAACTTCATAGGCGATGTGTCTAAATTTCCAAATAGCCTTAAAAAACTTATTGAAAAAGTGAAAGAGGTTTCAAAAAACAGGACAGGAATGACCCTAAATCTTGCAATGAATTACGGCGCACGTGCGGAGATAGTAAATGCAGTTAAACAAATTGCCGTAAGTGTAAAGCAAGGAGAGCTTGATGTAAAGGACATCGACGAAGCTTTAATTTCAAATTGTTTATACACCAAAAGTCAGCCCGACCCCGACCTTATAATAAGGCCGAGTGGCGAGTTGCGATTGTCTAATTTTCTACTTTGGCAGAGTGCTTATGCAGAGTTTGTTTTTCAAGATATTTTGTGGCCAGACTTTACAAAAGAGGATTTTGACAAGGCGGTAGACGTCTTTAAAAGTCGAGACAGAAGATACGGCGCGGTTTAAAATATACTGATAAGAGGTAATATATGAAAGTAAGAATTTTGTCGTCCATTGTTATAGGCTTGCTATTTTTAGCTGTTGTAATATTTAACAGCTCTTTTCCGATTGCGCTTAATATTGCGGTTGCAACGATATCGTTTTTTTGCGTATTCGAGATTGTGACGGCACTCGGAATAAGCAAGCATATAGTATTGGTGGTTCCAAGCCTCATAGTGGCTGTGTGCATACCTTTTACAAGTCTTTTTCTTTACTCGGACTACATACTTTATTGTCTGTACTATTTCTTTGTGTTTTTCAGCGGAATACTGTATCACAAGGTGATAAGTTTTAAAGAAATTGCAGTGTTGTCCTGTGTTGCCGTCATGATACCGAGTGCTTTAAACGCTATAGTAATGACTAGAGAGCTTAGCGAAAGCCATGGAATGTTTTATGCAATAATTGCAGTAATATGTGCATGGATTCCCGACATAGGCGCGTATCTTTCGGGCACATTTTTTGGAAAAAGAAAACTTTGTCCCGAAATTAGCCCTAAAAAAACTGTAGAGGGTTTCATAGGTGGCATAATTGTCACCACTGTAATTATGATTGGCGTAGGCGTGTTTTTTTCAGAGGTTTATTACGCAGGAGAAGTAGATGTTAATTATCTTACCTTTGTATTTTTAGGAATAGGCGGTTCTCTTGTGTCCACCGTGGGAGATTTGAGTTTTTCGCTTATTAAACGTGCCTGCCATGTAAAAGACTTTGGCCATATAATACCAGGACACGGCGGAATACTCGACAGATTTGACAGTGTTATTTTCACAGCGCCTTTTGTCTATATTTTGGTGTCTTATATGCCCGTTGTCATCACTACTTAAGGAGCAGTATACTTATGAAAAATATATGCCTTTTGGGTTCAAGCGGTTCTATAGGCGTGCAAGCGCTAAAAGTTGTCAGAGAATTTATAAAAAATGGCAGTGAGGAGTATAAAATCTCCTCTCTTGCCGTACACTCTAATATTGTGGTATTAGAAGAGCAAATTCGTGAATTTAAACCTTTAAGCGTTGCGGTCTTTGATGAAAAGGCGGCAAATGCCTTGAGGGCAAATATCAAGGACCTAGATGTCAAAGTTTACACAGGCCTTGATGGGCTTTGTGAGATAGCAGGCAGTGATGAAAGCAATTTTTTATTAAATTCCGTCACGGGAATGATAGGACTAAGGCCGACGCTTTCTGCGATAGAGGCTAAAAAAACCATTGCGCTTGCAAATAAGGAAACCCTTGTCGCAGGCGGCGAGCTTGTCATGAAAAAGGCAAAGGAGAGCGGTGTCGACATTATCCCGGTCGACAGCGAACATTCGGCGATTTTCCAGTGTCTTCAAGGGCCTTATGATGCCTTGCAGTTAAGCAAGATTATCATTACGGCATCGGGTGGACCATTTTTTGGAAAAAATAGGGAAGAGCTTAAAAATATTAAAAAAGAGCAGGCGCTTAAACATCCAAATTGGGACATGGGCGCTAAAATAACCATAGACAGTGCTACAATGATGAACAAAGGCCTTGAAATTATAGAGGCAAAATGGCTTTTTGATTTGAAGGCATCGCAAATAGAGACTGTGGTGCACAGGGAGAGTGTAATTCACTCTTTGGTTGAATTTAACGATAATTCGGTGCTGGCACAGCTGGGCGTTCCCGACATGAGAATACCCATACAATATGCCTTGACCTATCCTAAAAGGACAGTGTCAGAGGTTGAAAAGTTAAGTCTAATAAAATATAAAAACTTAAGCTTTTATGAGGCGGACGAAACGACATTTAAATGCCTTGCGACTTGCAAGGAAGCACTTAGCAGGGGTGGCCTTGCAACCGCCGCCATAAACGGAGCAAACGAAGAGGCGGTTAAACTGTTTTTAAGCGATAAAATTTCGTTTAACGACATAGGAGACGTCGTAACACTTGCCATGGATAGTGTAAAAGGCGGAAGCAGTTTAAATCTTGAAGACATACTAGAAATTGATGAAAGAGCAAGACAATTTGTAAATAGTACTTGTTTAGGAGGAAATTAGTTTGACAGTTATTTTGATAATTATCGCCGTTATTTTATTCGGTTTAATTATATTTGTGCATGAATTCGGACATTTTTTCACTGCAAAACTTTCAGGGATTAAGGTGAATGAATTTTCAATGGGCATGGGACCTAAATTATTTAGTTATAAGAAAAAAGAAACGCAGTATTCTTTAAGACTTTTACCCATAGGTGGGTACTGCGCAATGGAGGGCGAAGACGCCGAAAGTGAGGACAGCGGTTCTTTTGGAAGTAAACCCATATATAAAAGAATGATAGTAATCATTGCAGGTTCTATAATGAATTTGCTTTTTGGACTTTTGCTCATGTTGATAGTCGTTTCACAGCAAAATTTACTTGCAACAAACCAAATTGCACAGTTTGGCGAGGACTCAAAAATGGAGCAGGCAGGGCTACAAGTCGGCGATGAAATCACGGCGATAAATGGCTATAGTGTAAACACAGACAGGGATTTGTTTTTTGCATTTGCCCTGGCAGAGCCTACGGATGTTGACATTGAATACATGAGAGACGGCGAGAAATTTTTAATTGAGGATGCATCCCTTGGGTCGCAAGAAGTGGACGGAAGAACTTTTATAGCAGTGGATTTTTATGTTTTAGGCGAGGAAAAGACTGTTTTAGGAGTTTTAGGAAAAACATTTGATGACTCGGTGTCTGTTGTTAGAATGGTAATAGAAAGCCTTAGAATGCTTGTGACAGGCCAGTTTAATTTAAATGATATTTCAGGGCCTGTGGGCATGGCTCAGGCAGTGTCTGAGGTCGCCTCGTCCTCTAGCGAATACGGCTTTGTTGCGGGACTTAATAATATTTTAGTAATGATGGTAATAATCAGCATAAATTTAGGAATTTTCAACCTAATTCCATTCCCGGCTCTTGACGGAGGACGATTTGTGTTTTTGATTATTGAGGCAATTAGAAGAAAACCCGTTCCGGTAAAGTATGAGTCGTATGTAAATATAGTGGGCTTTGTTTTGCTTATAGGATTTATGCTTATAGTAACTTTTTCGGATATTTTTAAACTTTTTGTATAAGGGGTAAGACATGAAAATCACAAGAAAACCCACAAAAAAAGTCATGGTAAAAGATGTTGCCATAGGTGGGGATAGCAAAATTACCATACAGTCCATGTTAAATGTAATATCAAGCGATGTCACGCAAAATGTGCTACAGGCCGTAGAGCTTGAAAAGGCAGGCTGTGAGATTATAAGGGTAGCAGTGCCCGACATGAAGGCGGTAGAGCTTGTATATAAAATCAAAGAGCAAATAAGCATACCCTTAGTGGCGGATATCCACTTTGATTATAAACTTGCACTTGAATCTATTGCCGCTGGAATAGACAAGGTGCGTATTAACCCGGGAAATATCGGCGACGATAGCAGGGTGAAGGCGGTAGTTGATGCCTGCAAAGCCGGCGGTGTTCCCATAAGAATAGGCGTAAACTCCGGCTCTCTTGAAAAAAATATCCTTAAAAAACATGGAAGCTCCACGCCGGATGCACTTTGCGAGAGTGCACTGTATCATGTTTCACTTTTAAATAAATTTGATTTTGATGACATAATAATTTCAATTAAATCATCAAATGTTTCAAAAATGATAGCAGCCTATGAAAAAATGTCAGAGCTTTGCGATTATCCTTTGCATCTAGGCGTTACCGAGGCAGGAACAAAACGCATGGGCATAGTTAAATCGGCAATAGGAATAGGCAGTCTTTTGCAAAAAGGAATAGGGGACACTATTAGGGTATCTCTTACAGATAATCCCTTAGAGGAAATTGTTGCCGCAAGAGATATTTTGTCCGCACTTGATTTAAGAGAGGGCGTAAAATTTATATCTTGCCCTACTTGTGGAAGGACAAAAATCGACTTAATAGGCCTTGCAGGCAAGGTGGAGGAAAGACTTAAGGACTGTAAGAAAAATATAAGTGTAGCCGTGATGGGCTGTGAGGTTAACGGCCCTGGAGAGGCAAAAGATGCCGACATAGGAATAGCCGGGGGACTTGGCGTAGGGCTTATCTTCAAAAAAGGAGAAATAGTAAAAAAAGTGCCTGAAGAGGAGCTTTTAGATGCGCTTTTAATGGAAATTGAAAAAATTTAAGGGAGAGCTTTTGTGACAAATCTTTCAAAATTTATTAAAAAGGAAATAAAAAAAGACGAATTTACCGACAAACTTATAAATTCAAAGGTCACCGCCTTGACTGTTGACAAGGTGGCAGGCACTGTGTGTTTTAGTATTGTTTTTAACGACTTTTTGCCGTACGATAAACTGCGTACGGCAGAAAGTTTTTTGCAAGATGTGCTTTGTTTACACTCGGTAAAAATAAATCCGATTTTCTCAAAAGAAGACTTTTGCAGTGAGGCGGTTTTTTCGGCATGCCAAAAATTAAAAGAAGAAGATGCGAGCATCAATGGAATTTTTAATGATGCGAAAGTAAATATTAATGAAAGCGAAGTGATAATAGAGCTTTCTCACGGTGGTTTTGACTTGCTTGAGCATAAAAAAACAGACAGAAAACTTACGGAGCTTATAAGGGCTTGGTTTGATAAAGAAATGACGGTAAAATTTAGCGGAACGCTTTCCTTAAAACACGGCGATAGCACAAATATAGAAAGACTGCATGTTTTAGAAGAGAAAAGAAGGCGTGATAATATAGTAGAAAAAATGGAGATAGAAGAGAGCAGAATTTTAGAAAAAGCGGAAAGTCTTAAAATTTCGGTAAGAAAAGACGAGGGCTTAAAGCCACAAATAATTCTATCAAGCCTTAGACAGATTTTCGGGACTATGACAAAGCCTAAATTGCAGCCCATAGAAAAGCTTGAAAGCGAAGTGAGAAATGTCTTTATTTGGGGCGATATTTTTGATATCGAAGTAAGGGAAACAAGAGATAAATCGAAAAAAATATACAGTTTTTACATAACAGACTACACAGACTCCATGATAGTAAAGCAAATTCAAGACAGCAAGCAGTGTGCCGTTTTTGACAGTTTAAGCAAGGGCGACACGATAGTAGTCAAGGGCGATGTGAGCTATGATAAATATGACAGAGAAAATATAATGTCGCTAAAAGCCATGGGTAAGGTGAAAAAAGTCGAAGTATCAGACATGTCAAAGGAGAAAAGAGTAGAGCTTCATGCGCATACAAATATGTCGACAATGGACGCAATTACGCCTATAGGAAAGCTAATTGACAGGGCGGTAAAATGGGGGCATAGGGCAATTGCAGTGACCGACCACGGAGTTGCACAAGCCTTTCCCGATGCGATGAATGCATGGCTTAAACTGAAAAAAGCGGACGTGGATTTCAAGATTATTTATGGAGTAGAAGCCTACTTTGTAAATGATTTAGTTCCTGCCGTAAAAGGTGAATTTGACATAGGTTTAGACGAGGAGTTTATTTGTTTTGACCTTGAAACCACTGGCCTTAGTGCGAATACGGAAAAAATAACCGAAATTGGAGCAGTGAAAGTAGTAAATGGCGAAATTACAGACACTTTCGGCACTCTGGTAAACCCGTTAAAACCCATCAGCAGAAAAATTACAGAGATTACGGGAATTGACGACAACATGGTAAAAGATGCCCCACATGAGACGGAGGCGCTTAAGAGCTTTTTTGAATTTTGTGGAAACTCCCCCGTTTTTGTGGCACATAATGCCGATTTTGACATGTCTTTTTTAAGGGCGGCCGCCCAAAGAGTCGGGATAGAATTTGCCGAAAATTATATAGACACGCTTACCATGTGTCGCTCTATGTTTAAAGACATTAAAAATCATAAACTAGACACGGTTGCAAATTATTTAAAGCTTAAACCATTTAACCACCACAGGGCGGTGGACGATGCCACGGTTTTGGCAGATATTTTCATAAATCTTCTTTTAAGACTTAAAGAGGATAAAAACATAGAGAGCACTAAGGAAATAAATTCCATACTTGCAGGTGGGGACTATAAAAAACTGCGCTCCCACCACCAAATTATTCTGGTTAAAAATTTAGTTGGACTTAAAAATCTATATAAAATTATTTCTGCAGGGCATCTAAATTATTTTTATAAAAACCCAAGAGTGCCAAAAAGTTTTCTTGATAAACACAGAGAGGGTCTAATTATTGGCTCTGCCTGTGAAGCGGGAGAACTATTTAAGGCCATAGTAAGGGGCGAAAAATTTAGTGAGCTTTTAAAAATTGCCGATTATTACGATTATCTTGAAATCCAGCCCATAGGCAATAATATGTTCATGGTGAAAAACGGCACTTGCGACATACAAACGCTTAAGGAGTACAATAAAACCGTCGTTAAACTGGGCGAAAAGCTGGGTAAACCCGTTGTAGCCACAGGCGACGTTCACTTTATGGACCCGCATGATGCAAAATATAGGACTATTTTGATGAACTCAAAAGGCTTCTCAGACGCCGAAGACCAAGCGCCACTTTATTTTAAAACCACAGACGAAATGCTTGAAGAGTTTTCGTATCTCGGAGAAGAGAAGGCATATGAAGTAGTCGTTACAAACACCAATTTAATTGCCGACATGGTAGAGCCCGTAAGGGCTATACCGCCCGGCGTGTTTCCGCCTCATATCGACGGTGCAGAGGACGAGCTCAATGCGATTTCGTGGCAAAGGGCAAGAGAGAGATACGGTGAAGATTTACCCGAAGTGGTGGAAAAAAGGCTTAAAAAAGAGCTTGGCTCAATTAACAAGCACGGCTTCTCGGTGCTTTATATGACGGCACAAAAACTAGTTGCCGATAGCGAGAAAAACGGCTATTTTGTGGGCTCGAGGGGCTCTGTTGGCTCATCGTTTGTCGCATTTATCTCGGGTATTTCTGAGGTTAACCCAATAGAGCCGCACTATGTTTGCAAAAAATGTAAATATAGCAAATTTTTCTTAAAAGGCGAATATGACTCAGGCTTTGACATGCCGGAGGAATTTTGTCCTAATTGTAATGAAAGCATGGAGCGTGACGGCCACACCATACCGTTTGAAACATTCTTAGGCTTTGACGGCGATAAAACACCCGATATAGACCTTAATTTCTCGGGCGAGTATCAAAGTGGGGCGCATAGGTATACAGAAGAACTTTTCGGCAGAGATAATGTTTTTAAGGCAGGAACCATAGCCACCGTTGCGGACAAAACTGCAATAGCATATGTAAGAAAATTTGCAGAGGAGAAGGATAGGATATTCCACAGGGCAGAGGAAAGACGCCTTGCGGTTGGCTGTACGGGAATTAAACGCACCACAGGTCAACATCCCGGGGGCATGGTTGTTGTGCCAAAGGGGATGGAAATTTACGATTTTTGCCCCGTGCAAAGGCCTGCAAACGACCAAAAATCCGATAATATTACAACTCACTTTGACTTCCACTCCATACATGACACAATCTGTAAGCTAGACGAGCTCGGACACGACGTTCCCACTATTTATAGGTATTTGGAAGACTACACGGGCACATCAATTTTGGACGTACCCATGAGCGACCCAAAAGTTATGTCGCTGTTTTACTCGACCGATGCATTAAATGTAAGCCCCGAGGACATAAATTCCAAGACAGGCACTTTTTCACTGCCTGAAGTTGGAACGGGCTTTGTAAGGCAGATGTTGATTGAAACTCAGCCAAAGACCTTTAGCGACCTCTTGCAAATTTCGGGCCTTTCACACGGAACAGATGTTTGGCTTGGCAATGCGCAAGAACTTATTAAAAACGGAACCTGCTCGATATCCGACGTTATCGGAACTCGTGACAACATCATGACCTATTTAATGCTTAAAGGCTTACAGCCGAATATGGCATTTAAAATCATGGAAATTACAAGAAAAGGCGGAGCGAAAAAATTCTTAACGCAAGAGCATCTTGTCGCTATGAAAGAAAACAATGTGCCACAGTGGTACATAGACTCCTGCTTTAAAATAAAATACATGTTCCCAAAGGCCCATGCCGCCGCTTATATGATAGCAACTTTAAGGCTTGGCTGGTACAAGGTCTATAAACCCACGCACTATTATGCGGCATATTTTACCGTAAGAAGCGACGACTTCGACGGCGCCACAGCCGTAAAAGGACGAGATGCCGTGCTTAGAAAAATGAGGGACATAGAGTCTAAGATGAAAAACAAAGAGGCAAGCCCTAAGGAAGAGTCGACTTACGGTTTCTTCCAAATTATAAATGAAATGCTTGCAAGGGGAATAGAGCTATTACCTGTCGATTTAGAGAAGTCGCATGCCACTAAGTTTTTGGTGGAAGACGAAAAAATCAGGCTTCCTTTCTCATCTCTTGCAGGTGTAGGCGAAAATGCGGCGCTAAGCCTTTATGAGGTAGGGCGTGACACGCATAAATCCATTGAAGACCTAAGGATAAGCGCCAAAGTCTCCTCTGCCGTAATTTCGGTTTTAAGAGAGGCAGGAGTTTTATCGCACCTACCCGAAAGTGCGCAAATTAGCCTTTTTGGCTAGCCGAATTCATATAATCTGAACCACGCCTAAAAACGCCCAAATTGCACCGCTAACTTCGTTATCCTCTTTGCAATACGCTAGTATTACTTCATCGTCTGCCTTGCTATAGGCACAATTTGGGCATTTTTAGGTCTAAGGATTTTCTGGCAAATGGGTGGGTTTTATAGCAAGGAAAAGCCTTGCGGTAATGCTGGCGCCTTACAAAAGGCTTTGACGAAGATAGAAAGCCTACCCATTTGTCAGAAAACGGGTTCGGGTTATATGAACTCGGCTAAATTACCTTTGATATCTTGACAAATACATTTCACTGTGTTATCATGGTAACACTTTACTACGATAAACTAGGAGGCGGTACAATGAAAAAATTACATATGATAAGCCCTGAGGGCACAAATGACGTGCTTTTTGGGCAGTGTTTAAGAAGAAGAGAAGTCGAAAAAAATATTAACGAGGTATTCAAGCTTTACGGATATAATGAAGTTATAACCCCCGGCATAGAATATTTTGATTTATTTAGCCCCTCCATTCCTCAAACTCAAATGTACACAACAACAGACAATAAGGGCAGACTTGTGGTCTTAAGGCCTGATATCACCCTGCCTATTGCAAGGCTAACAGCCGCAAAACTGCAAAATCTTGCACTGCCCATAAGGCTTTTTTATAATCAAACTATATTTAGAAAAAGGGCAGAGCATTCGGGCAGAAATGTAGAAATTGCGCAGTCGGGAGTTGAAGTTTTAGGTGCTGACGGAATAAGAGCCGATTTAGAGCTTATAAACACAGCGCTTACCGCCTTGTCATCAAGCGTTAAAAACTTTAGGGTAGAGATAGGCCATGCAGGCATATTTAAAAAGCTTGCAGACGGAATGAAGATAGACGCAGATGTTAGAGAAAAAATACGTGCCGTAATCGAGAGTAAAAACTATTCGGCACTAGATGACATACTAAAAAATATAGAAGATTCGCCATACAAAAACGCAGTAGCAAAGCTTCCAAGACTTTTTGGAGGCGAAGAAGTTTTTGAAACAGCAAAAAATATTTGTCCTTCTGAAGAAATAGAGGAAATTTTAAATTATATACAAAGCCTTTACAAAGCGCTTTGTAAAATGGGACTTGAAGACAAAATTATGCTTGATTTTGCCCTTGTTCAAAGAAATGACTATTACACAGGCGTCGTTTTTAGTGCATATGTAGACGGAATTGGCGATGCGGTTTTAAATGGCGGAAGGTACAATAATCTTTTTGAAAAATTCAATATGGATATGCCTGCAATTGGTTTTGCGATAAATATTAGCGACATTGCAAATGTGTATTGTGTAAATGGCGCAGAAAAAGCCGTAAAAAAGACTTTGATTTTTGGAAAAGAAGGATATGAAACAGACGCATTAATCCTTCTCAATGAGCTTACTAAAAAGGGTAACAGCTGCGAAATTGCCCTGTTTGACACGATAGAGGAAAATACCGCATACGCTAAAAGCACAAAATTTAGCGAAATAATTGTGGTGGCAGAAAAAACAACTCATATAAATTTAGGAGGTGATGACAGTTGAAAGCACTTAGAATAGCGCTTACTAAAGGCAGGCTTGAAAAAGACACCGTGGCACTTTTTGAAAAAATTGGCTACGACTGCACAATGGTGAGAGAGAAGGGAAGAAAGCTCATTTTGCCCATAAATAACGGTGAAATTGAGTTTGTTCTTGCAAAGGCGGCAGACGTCATTACCTATGTTGAAAACGGTGTATGCGATTTAGGGGTTGTAGGCAAGGACACGATAATGGAAAACGGCGGAAGCTTTTATGAAATACTCGACTTAGGTTTTGGCAGGTGTAAATTTGCGCTTGCGGCAAAAAAAGATGCAGATTTTTATAAGGGTTACAAGACAAAAACCTTGGCATCAAAATATCCTTTGGTCACAAGAAGGTTTTTTGAAGAAAAGGATATGGACGTAAACATAATAAAAATTGAAGGCTCGGTAGAGCTTGCGCCGCTATTAGGCCTTTCAGACGGCATAGTGGACATAGTTGAAACGGGTAGCACATTAAAGGAAAATGGCCTTGAAGTAAAAGACTTTATTGCCGATATATCAGCAAGATTTATAGCAAATACTGCGAGTTTAAAACTTAGAAAAAAAGAGATAGAAAGCCTTGCTAAGGCGCTTGAAAATGGTCTTAAGGAGTGATTTAACGTGATTAAAATAGTAAAGGGCGACAAAGAAACTTGTAAAAGTTTTGTTGCACAGCTTAAAGCACGCATAGATGATAACGATAAAAAAGTGGACTCTATAGTTTCTGACATAATAAAAAATGTAAGGGAAAATGGCGACAAGGCGCTTAAAGAGTACTCGCTAAAATTTGACGGTTGGGTGCCTGAAAAATTAGAACTCAGTCGTAAAGAAATTGAAGAAATCGCTAAGGAGAGCGACCCTAAGTTTATAAAAGCCTTAGAAAATGCGGCGAAAAATATTGAAGATTTTCACCAAAGACAAAAACAGCAATCAAGAATTGACACCGATAAGGAAGGCATAATTTTAGGGCAAAAAGTGCGTGGGCTTCACAGCGTTGGCGTGTATGTTCCGGGCGGAACGGCAGTGTACCCCTCTACTGTTTTAATGAATGTAATTCCGGCAAAAATTGCCGAGGTAGGCGAGATTGTAATGGTGACGCCACCAGGAATTAACGGAAAACCAAGCCCTGATATAATGGCAGCCGCTAAGGTAGCAGGGGTTGACAGGGTGTTTTTAACAGGCGGAGCACAGGCTGTAGCGGCCCTTGCCTTAGGTACCGAAACTGTTCCTAAGGTAGATAAAATTGTAGGACCCGGCAACATATTTGTCGCAACGGCAAAAAAACAACTTTACGGAGTTGTGGACATAGACATGATAGCAGGGCCTAGCGAAGTCTTGATAATTGCCGATGAAAAGGCAAACCCGAAATATCTTGCCGCCGATTTAATGAGTCAGGCAGAGCATGATGAAATGGCATCGTCTGTCTTAATCACAGACAGCGAAGAGCTTGCAGATAAAACAAGAAAAGAACTTATAAGACAGGTAAAAACTTTAAGCCGCAAGGATATAATAGAGAAATCTCTTGAGAATTTTGGCGCAATTATAGTGTGCGAAAACATGGAGCAGGCCGTAGAGTTTGCAAACGACTTTGCACCGGAGCACTTAGAGGTTAGCTGTGAAAATCCGTTTGACTATTTAGGAAAACTTCACAATGCAGGCTCAATTTTCTTAGGGGAATACTCACCGGAGCCTTTGGGTGATTATTATGCAGGTGCAAACCATGTGCTTCCGACAAACGGCACCGCAAGATTTTTCTCACCACTCTCAGTCGACAGCTATTTAAAAAAGACAAGTTTTATTTATTATACAAAAGACGCACTGCTAAAGGCGGCGGACGACATAGTCTTGCTTGCAAAGACAGAGCAGCTTACCGCACACGCAAATTCTATTGAAGTGAGGCAGGAAGATGTATAAACTAAACAGTAAAATAAGGGATTTGTTGCCATATGAGCCTATATCGGGCGATTTTAAAATAAGGCTAGACGCAAATGAGTCGTATCTTCCTTTTCCAAAAGAATTAAGCGATGAGATTAAATTGGGTTTAGAAAAAACTCAAATTAACAGATATCCCGACTCTAAGGCCTTAGAGCTTTGTAAGAGTTTTGCGGATTTTTATGGTCTAAATGCAGAAAATGTAGTTGCAGGAAATGGCTCGGATGAGCTTATTTCAATACTTGTTTCCACTTTTTTATTAAAGGGTGAAAATTATGCGGTTTTTAGCAAAGATTTTTCTATGTATAATTTTTATGGCAGTATTTATGAGGCTAATTGCATAACGATAGAAAAAAATGAAGACTGGACGATAGATGTAAAAAAAGCGGTGGAAATTTGCAAAGAAAACGGCGTGAAAATGCTGATTTTTAGCAATCCATGCAACCCTACTTCCCTAGGTTTAGGCCGTGAGGATGTGAAGTTTTTAATAGAAAATTTAAGCGACACCTTAATTGTTTTAGACGAGGCCTACATGGAGTTTTGGACGCAGTCTTTAATGGAAGATGTGCTAAATTATGATAACTTAATAATACTGAAAACCTGTTCAAAGGCGTTTGGAATGGCGGGAATTAGGGTAGGTTTTGCGGTGTCACAAAAAAATATTGTAGACGCAATAAAAGCTGTGAAATCGCCGTATAATTTAAACAGCATTTCTCAGATGATAGCGACAAAACTGCTTTTGCGAAAAGATATTTTGCTTGATGCAACGGCAAAAATCACCGCTCAAACAGAAAAACTATATAATGCGGTAAAACTCTTAGAAAAAGAAAAATCGCTATTTACAGTGCTTGAAACAAAGACTAATTTCGTGGCTTTAAAATGCGATAAAGCAAAGGAAATTTGGGAATACCTTAAAAATAAAGGAATTGCCGTGAGATGCTTTGGTGATTTTTTGAGAATTAATGCAGGCAGTGATGAGGAAAACGAAGCACTGCTTTATGAAATTAATAATTATATAAAGGGGGCATAAAAATGGAGCGCATAGGTGTTATAAACAGGCAGACAAATGAAACAAATATAGAACTTGAACTTTATCTTGATGGTGGAGTGGTTGAAATTTCCACGGGTATTGGATTTTTCGACCATATGTTAAATTCCTTTGCCCACCATGGCGGATTTGGACTTATCATAAAGACAGAGGGCGATTTAATTGTCGACTGCCATCATACGGTAGAGGACACGGCGATAGTTTTAGGACTTGCAATAAAGCAGGCGCTAGGTGCAAAGCACGGAATAAACCGTTTTGGTGAGGCGAATATCCCAATGGACGAGGCCTTGGCGTTTTGTGCTATTGATGTAAGCTCCAGACCGTTTTTAGTGTATAATGCCGACATTAAAGAGGAGCGTGTTGGAGATTTTGACACCTGTATGACAGAAGAATTTTTCAGGGCACTCGCCTTTAATGCAGGGCTTACTCTTCACATAGACTGCAAATACGGCAAAAACGCACATCACATGATAGAGGTCATGTTCAAGGCGTTTGCACATGCACTAAGAAAAGCTGTTGCGATTACAGGAGAGTCAATACTCTCGACAAAAGGAACATTAGACTAGGAGAAAAAAATGATTATTTTACCAGCAATAGACATTAAAGACAATAAATGCGTAAGGCTTTTTAGGGGCGATTACTCAACTGCCTCTGTAGTTGCCGGCGATGCGGTGGAAACGGCAAAAGATTTTGAAGACTGTGGTGCTTCGTGGATGCATATAGTCGATTTAGACGGCGCTTTAGAGAAAAAACCTGTAAATCACGAGCTTATTTTAAACGTGCGAGAAAATACTAGCCTTAATATAGAAGTAGGCGGCGGAATACGCTCAATGGACACGGTGGATTTCTACATTGAAAAAGGCGTACAAAGGGTCATTTTAGGCTCTGCCGCACTGCATAATCCCGAGTTTGTAAAAGAAGCAATTAAAAAATATGGCGAGAAAATTGCCATAGGAATAGACGCAAGGGATGGTAAAGTCGCGGCAGAGGGCTGGACGTCTACAAGCGAGGTCGATTATATTGATTTTGCAAAGCAAATGGAAGAGCTTGGCGCAAAATATATAATTTTCACCGACATATCAAAGGATGGAACACTAAGCGGGCCTAACCTTGTAATGCTTGATAAAATTAATAGGGCAGTGTCATCAAACATTATCGCAAGCGGCGGTGTGGCCAATTTAAAGGATATTTTAGACCTTAAGGCCTTGTCACTTTACGGAGCAATTGCCGGCAAGTCTATTTACTCAAAAACACTTGACTTGCGAAGCGCAATAGTTGCGGGAAACAGGATGAAATTAACTCCGGAGAATGAAGACTTAAATGTGTATTTTAAAAAGTCACCGCTTATACCTGCAGTGGTGCAAGACCATGAAAAACTTGATGTTTTAATGCTTGCATACATGAATAGAGAATCTTTGCAAAAAACTTTGGAAACAGGCTATACTTGGTTTTACAGCAGAAGTCGCAAGGCGCTTTGGAATAAAGGTGCGACCTCGGGCAATTTGCAAAAGGTAGTAAGTATTCACGCAGACTGTGACGACGATACCTTGCTTGTAAAGGTAGTGCAAAAGGGAAACGCCTGCCATACAGGAGAGCGCAGCTGCTTTTTTAAGGAGATAAAATAATGTTAGATATATTAAGAGAAGAGTATAAAACGATAGTGAGCAGAAAAGAAAACCCGACAGAGGGCTCTTATACCTGCTATTTATTTCAAAAGGGACTTGATAAAATCTTAAAAAAATGCGGTGAGGAATGCAGTGAAATGATAATTGCCGCAAAAAATAAGGATAAAAATGAACTTGTTATGGAGATGAGCGACTTGATTTTTCACATGACAGTTTTAATGGCAAACGAAGGTATCTGCGTCGAAGATTTAGAAGAAGAGTACCGCAAACGAAATAAAATAGAGGGCAACTTAAAAACTTTTCATCAGGTGGACAAGAATACATGATAATATTTAATAGCAATTTGCCGTGGAATTATGAGGAAAAGGTAAAAGAGTTTATCAAACCCGATGTCACGGTTTTAAATATCGGTGACTTAGACGATGAGATAAATCATCTTATCCATAATGACCTACTTACTATATGCAATAAAATAAAACTACCATTTGAAAACGGTAGTTTTAAACTTGTTTTAAATAAAAATAAAGAGTATGATTTGTCTGAAATTATAAGAGTGCTCACGAAAAACGGGTATTTTATTTTAGAACAAGTTGGAAGTAGCGATTTTACAGCACAAGAGCTCTCGCCTTTATATAATCTGGAAAATGAGAGAGAAAAAATAATAAAATCGGGACTTAGAATTATTTATGAAAATCAGTTTTATATAAAAATAAGTCCTAAAAAGACCATTCACAGGTTTATCATTATTACAAAAAAGGAGCAATAAGAGTATGACAAGCGATTTTTTTAGGCCTAAATATCACTACACGGCCGAAAAAGGCTGGATTAACGACCCTAACGGGTTTTCGGTATATAATGGGAAATATCATCTGTTTGCACAGCACTATCCTCACGACACAAAATGGGGGCCTATGCACTGGTCGCATGCGGTAAGTGAGGACTTAATCACATGGGAGCATTTGCCGATAGCCTTAATGCCTGATAGGCAGTATGAGATGGACTTAGGCTGTTTTTCGGGCACGGCGGTAGAGCACGACGGAAAACATGTCTTGATGTACACTGCGTGTGCCGGAAACAATGATGAGGGTATGACTCAGCTCCAGTGCCTTGCGGTAGGCGACGGAGTAAAGTATGAAAAGCACGAGAGTAATCCGGTAATAAATGAAAGCCATCTGCCAAGCTTTGCAAGCGCTGTGGATTTTAGAGACCCTAAGGTTTTTAAAGAGGGAGAGTGGTTTTACTGCCTTTTAGGCTCAAAAGTAGTGGAGTTAAACATAGGAACTTTGCTGCTATTTAAATCAAAAAATCTTACAGACTGGCAGTATGTTGGCGAAAGCTTAAGAGCACCCAAGGACAAGAGCCTAGGCGTAATGTTTGAGTGCCCCGATATTTTTAAAATGGGGGATAAGTATGTGATACTAGTCTCGCCGATGTTTCTTCCAAAAGAGGAAAATAAATATGCAAATGTGTATTCAAGTATTTATATGATAGGCGATTTAGACTTGCAAACGGGAAAATTTAACATGGAGTTTTATGATGAAATAGACACAGGCTTTGACTTTTATGCGCCTCAAACCACAAAGGGCTTAAACGGCGAGCGTGTAATGGTGGCATGGGCGCAGATGTGGGAGAGAAATTTTGTCACAGACCAGTTAAATCAAAGTTTTACAGGCGCTATGACCATACCACGAGTGATAAGTCTAAAGGGCAATAAACTAATTCAAACACCGCTAAAATCACTGGAAAATTATCATAAACAAAGATATGAAGATGTAAACAGTGGCAGCAATAATCTGTTTAGATTAATACTTGATGTGAATTTAAGCGAGGGCGATAAATTTGAGCTTGAATTATTAAAAACGATTACGGGAAGTTTTAAAATAACTTATGACAAAGCAAGTAAAAACCTTGTTATTGACCGTGAGAAGAGCCTATATAAACTCGATAAACACGAGCTAGAGCGTGAAAATTTTAATAAAAGATATGTCAAAGTCCAAGGCGACAGGCTAAAACTTGACATTATTGTAGACATAAGTGTAATAGAAATATTTGTAAATGATGGAGAATTTACACTAAGCTCAAATTATTATGTTGGAAAAGAAGATGTTTCAAGCGACATCGACACAAATTATACATACGATTTGCAAAAATTCGACCTGTGAAACAAATAAGTATTAAAAGTTTTACTAAATTTTTTTCAAAAAATTTCGGGTAGAGGCTGTGACGTAATTGTTATAATATATAAATTTTTGTAGGGGCGAACCTGTGTGTTCGCCCGAAACTAATGGTAAAATCCAAGGTTTCGGGCGGTCACGCCCCTACATCTGTCCGTCAATTTGACGAAAATTATTCTATTTCGTCACAGCCCCTTTCCTAGCTTTTTATGGAAAACACAAAATTTTAATTGAATATTTATAATTAAAATGTTATTATAATTAGATAATAAGTAAAGTGTGGTGCGGTATGAATATAAAAAATTGGGAAGTTTTATCGCTTGATAAAGAAAAGGTAGTAAATTTAGCACAAAATTTTGATATACCGGACATAATTGCGATGCTCTTGCAGCTTAGAAGCTTTGAAAGTAGCGCCTATGATATGCTGTATAAAAGCAAATGGGAAAAAGATCCCTTTGAGTTTATCGACATGGACAAGGCGGTGGAGCGCATTAACAGGGCGATAGATGATTTTGAGAAAATTGCGGTTTATGGCGATTATGATGCAGACGGTGTTACATCTACTGCGATAATATATTCACATTTGAGCTCGGTAGGTGCCGATGTCATGTACTATATTCCGGAGCGTGACGGCGAAGGCTATGGAATGAATATTCCAGCGATAGAAGAGCTTTCACGGCAAGGCGTTAAACTAATAGTCACGGTAGACAACGGCATAGCCTCGGTAAAAGAGGTGGAAAGGGCAAATGAGCTTGGAATTGATGTGGTAATTACAGACCACCACAGGCCGCAGGAGGAAATTCCAAACGCCTATGCGGTGGTAGACCCATATAGAAAAGATTGTCCGTCAGAATTTAAGGATTATGCAGGTGCAGGAGTTGCGCTTAAACTTGTGATGGCGCTTGAGTGGGAAAGCGAAATGTCGGGCGAACTGTTTGACGCTTACTGCGACCTTGCAACGATAGGAACCATAGGCGATGTCGTGCCCTTGGTCGATGAAAATAGAATTTTAGTTAAAAATGGCATAAACGCAATTTATCGTAGCCACAGGCCTGGTATTATCAGTTTGCTAGAGGCCTCAAGCATGAAGAGAATTTCTGCAACGAGCCTTGCATTTACCATAGTACCCAGAATTAATGCTGCAGGCAGAATGGGCTGTGCGGACAAGGCGCTTAATCTTTTAATTTGCGATAACGAAGACGACGCACAACTGCTTTGCGAAGTGATTTGTAAGGAAAATGAAAAAAGAAAAACGACCCAAGAAGAAGTTTACCAAAAAGCGGTTGAAATCATAGAAAATGACGAAAGTATTAAAAATTCAAGACTTATTGTAGTATGCGGTGAAAACTGGCATCACGGCGTTTTGGGGATAGTTTCGGCAAAAATTACGCAAAAGTACGGAAAACCGTCCATTGTGCTATCTATCGAAGAGGGCGAGGCAAAAGGAAGTGGGCGCAGTATAGAGGGAGTTTCACTTTTTGAGGCTTTAAGTGCTTGCAAAGACATATTAATTAAATTTGGCGGACACCCAATGGCCGCAGGCCTTAGCCTAAATAGAGAAAATATAAACGAGTTTAGAAGTAAGATTAATTTGTTTTGCAAGGAAAAATATAATTATATGCCCGTGCCAAAGACTTTGCTTGACTGCAAGCTAATGCCCGTGGCACTTACGGTGGAACTTGCGGAAGATTTAACGCTTTTAGAGCCATTTGGAACCGGAAATGTAGTGCCAAAATTCGGACTTTTTTCCATGATTTTAGAAAAAATTGTCCCTGTAAGTGGGGGCAAGCATTTAAGACTGCATTTTAAAAGAGACGGCGTAAGTATAAGCTGTATGATGTTTTCTTGCACTCCCGATGAATTTTTGTACCTGGAAAATTCTTTGCTCGATTTGGCGGTAAATATAGATGTGAATGAATTTAGAGGTGCTAAAAATCTTACGATAATGATAAATGACATTAAACCGACAAAACTAGACATGGATGAAAGCATAAAAACATATAAAATCTATGAAAATACACTTAGAAATGAAAGCTTGACAGAAGAAGATAAAGCGGAAATCATGCCGTCAAGAGAGGATTTCGCACTGGTTTACAGGGCGTTAAAAGCCAACAGCGAAATTAAATCTATACTAGAATTTTTGATAGGCCTTGACAATATAAATCTTGGAAAACTGCTATTTATGCTTGATGTCATGAAAGAGAGAGGCCTAATCGGTATTAAGGGTAAGGGTGCAGAAAATGTGCAAAATGTAAGCATCTTGCCAATTGATAAAAAAGTTGACATATTTGCATCACCACTGTTTGAAAAATTATAATTAAGGGGTAGTTTATGGAAATAAAGACGAGGACATTTGAAGAGCTTGAAAAGCTTATTGTAAGAAGCGGAAAAAAATATCGCCTTAAAAAAATTCGTGAGGCGTTTGAGCTTGCCAAAAGTGCGCATGGGGACCAGATGAGAAAATCGGGCGAGCCATATATTGTGCACCCAATTGCGGTGGCGTATTTGCTTGTGGAGATGGGGATGGACTCGGAATCTGTAATAACCGGACTTCTTCATGATGTTGTGGAAGATACAGACATAAGCCTAAATGAAATTCAGGCAAAATTCGGGTCGGAAATTGCAGGACTGATAGACGGGCTTACCAAAATCGGTCAAATTCCATTTTCTTCAAGAGAGGAAGAGCAGGCGGAAAATATAAGAAAAATGCTTATAGCCATGGCGGAAGACATAAGGGTAGTCATTATAAAATTTGCGGATAGAATGCACAATTTAAGCACGCTTGAGTTTATGTCGCCACAAAAGCAAAGGGATAAGGCACTTGAGTGCTTAGAGGTTTATGCGCCTATTGCGCATAGGCTTGGTATGCGTGCGGTAAAAGAGTATATGGAGGATGTATCGCTAAAATACCTTGACCCAATAGCCTACTCCGAAATAGTTAACGACTTAGAGAAAAAGGGGAAAAGTCGAAATCAGTTTA
Source organism: uncultured Eubacteriales bacterium (assembly GCA_964370635.1). Taxonomy (GTDB): domain Bacteria; phylum Bacillota; class Clostridia; order Oscillospirales; family Acutalibacteraceae; genus SIG603. The sequence goes on from CAYJJU010000011.1 coordinate 69,506, forward strand.
TAATTGATACAAAGGCTGAAATCTCAAACAGGGTTAAGAGAATAATTAAAAAGGTGTATATCGAAGGTCGAGTAAAGAGCATAAACGGCGTATACAGGAAAATGTTTATACAGGGAAAAAGCTTTGATGAAATTTTTGATGTGTTTGCGCTTAGAATTATAGTAGACACTGTGACAGACTGCTATAATATTTTAGGAATAATACACGACATGTTTAAGCCTATTCCAAATAGATTTAAAGATTATATTTCCACACCGAAACCTAATATGTATCAAAGTTTGCACACCACGGTTTTAGGCAGAAATGGCACCCCGTTTGAAGTGCAGATAAGGACATGGGAAATGCATCAAACTGCGGAGTTTGGCATTGCGGCCCACTGGAAATATAAACTGGGTATATCAGATAAGACAAATGGACCTCAGCTTGACTGGATTAATCAAATGCTTGAAAATCAAGAAGAAAGCGAAGACATTACAGAACTTATTCATTCAATAAAAACCGACCTTGTGCCTGAAGAGGTGTTTGTATTTACGCCTAAAGGCGACGTTAAATCCCTTCCTTTAGGTGCGAATGTCATAGATTTTGCATACGCAATACACAGTGCTGTCGGAAATAGAATGATAGGCGCTAAGGTTAATAAAAGAATAGTTCCGCTTGATTATAAGATTAAAAACGGCGAAATTATTGAAATTCTCACGACAAAAGAAGTGGGGAAAGGACCAAATAGGGACTGGCTTGCCATGGTAAGGACGGGTGAGGCTAGAAATAAAATTAGGACTTGGTTTAAAAAAGAGAAAAAGGCAGAAAATATCATAGAGGGCAGGGCAGAGCTCGAAAAAGAATTTAGAAGAAATGCAATTTCTATGTCTGATGAGCTCATGCAGTTTATGATAGATTCTATAGGCAGGCGACATAGCTGTACAAATGCGGACGACTTTTTTGCCGCAATAGGCTATGGCGGAATACAGCTTTGGAAAATTATGCCCAGAATTAAGGAAGAAAACCACAAGCTTACAAAAAATGACGAAGTGCCTGATGTTATAATCAGGACAGAGGAGACAAGTAAAAAGGCAGTAGGCGGCGTTTTAGTAGACGGAATGGACAATTGCCTTATCAAATTCTCACGTTGCTGTAATCCTCTTCCGGGCGATGATATTATCGGCTTTATCACAAGGGGCTATGGCGTTTCCATTCATAAAAAAACTTGCACAAACGTGCCTGTAGATATAAAAAACTCGCCGGAGCCAGAAAGATGGGTGCGTGCACGTTGGGCAGGTGAAGTCAAAGAAGAATTTAAGGCTACACTGCATATCACCGCAAATAACAGACGTGGAATGCTTGCCGATGTCACTATGCAGCTTTCGGCAATGCGACTGTTTATACACGCCCTAAATTCAAGAGAACTAAGAAACACTACCACCGCCTTAATATCTACAACCATTACAATAAACGGCCTAGATCATTTAAAATCGGTAATAGAAAGACTAAGCAAGGTGGACGGCGTAATATCTATAGAGAGAAGCTAGCATAATTTAAGGAGCGTTTTAATGATAATTTATATCAGTCATCATTTTTTTCACTACGAGGCAGGAAATTTATGCAGGTTGTTTTTTCCATACCATAGTTTAAAGCTAGTGGAAGACATGGCGGATTTTGTGGACGAGAGCATTAAGGTAAAGGCGATAATAAAAACTTTAGCCGACAAGACAGAATACTCGGTAGAGCTTGTCGCAGACGGCACTGAAATCACAAAAAAACTTTATTCGAGCATTACACAAGATAATAAAGTTTTGGAGCAAAATATATGTAAGTGCATATTTTTGGTTTTTAGCGAGTATACAGATTATACACCTAAATGGGGAATGCTTACAGGAATACACCCGGTGAAATTTTTTGAGCAGACTGCACAGGTTTTAGGCTACGAAGAAGCCGAGAAGATGTTTAGAGAGGAGTATTTTGTAAGCGAGGAAAAAATAAATCTTTCTAAAATTATCGTAAGCGCTCAAAAAGTTGCGATAGACTTGAATAAATCGGACAGCTTTAGCCTATATATTTCTATACCCTTTTGCCCATCTAGGTGCAATTACTGCTCATTTGTGTCGCAAAGCATAGAAAAAACAAAGAAGCTCATACCAGTGTATTTAGAGCTTTTGCTTAAGGAAATAGAGGAGAGCGCAAAAATTGCAAGCGGTCTTTCGCTTAAACTTTCAACGGTATACATAGGTGGAGGAACGCCGACGACTCTCGATGCAAAACAGCTTGAAACTTTGATTTTGCATGTAAATAAATGCTTTGACATGTCAAACTGCGTAGAATTTACGGTGGAAGCGGGGAGACCCGATACCATAAACGATGAAAAACTTAAGGTTTTGGCGGATAATAATATCAAAAGGATAAGTATAAATCCGCAGTCTATGAATGACGAGGTTTTGGAAATTATCGGAAGAAAGCACAGCGCAAAACAAGTGGTAGAAATGTATGAAAAGGCCAAAGAGATAGGCATAGGCGACATAAATATGGACTTAATTGCAGGGCTTAAAGGCGAAAATTTTGAAAGCTTTAAAAACTCGCTTGATGAAGTTATAAACCTAAATCCACAAAATATTACTGTGCATTCACTGGCACTTAAACGCTCGGCGGATATTTTTAGAGATGAAAATAGAAAAGAGTATCACGACAGGGTGCTAGAGGTCACAAAAATGGTGGATTACTCTGTAAAAAGCTTGCTAAATGCGGGCTATCTTCCGTATTATCTATATAAACAAAGTAGAAGTGCTGCAAATATGGAAAACACAGGCTGGGCAAAGCCTGATACACAGTGTTTTTATAACATTTATACCATGGACGAAAGCCAAACGGTAATCGCCTGTGGGGCAGGTGCGGTATCGAAAATAAAAGACCCAAATTCAAACAGACTTGAGCGAATATTTAACTTTAAACATTCATACGAGTATATAGATAGATTCAACGAAATTTTGTCAAGAAAAAAAGAGGTGATAAAATATTATGAGCAATTTCGCGAGCGGATACATTAAATATATAAACCATTTAGAGCAGATTAATGATGCGGCAATGTTCAATCCCGAAAAAATGATAGGCGAAGTGGAGAGTTCTTACAAGGAGCATTTAGAAAATATTGCAAGAAATATTGTGGGGTTGGGCGACAGTGTGAAAATTTGCATGCTTGCAGGGCCTAGCAGTAGCGGCAAAACCACCACGGCAAAGCTTTTAAAGGACTACTTGACAAGTCTTGGAAAAAATGCGCACATGGTGTCCTTAGACGATTATTATTTATCAAGAGATTTAACTCCACTGCTCTCAGACGGCACAAAAGATTTTGAAACTGTTGATGCGGTGGACATAAAAAGTATACAAAAATGCCTTGACGACATTATAAAAGACAAGGACATTTATGTGCCAAAATTTGATTTTAAACTTGGGATAAGAAAAGACAATGCAAAAAAAATTGAGACTCAAAAAGGGGATATAGTGATTGTGGAGGGCATACATGCTCTAAACCCTGTTTTTACAGATAATATACCTAAAGAGAACGTAATTAAGCTTTATGTAAGCGTAAAGCAGCCCATAAAAGACGCAAATGGCGACGTCACAAGCCCTATGGACTTAAGGCTAATAAGGCGAATAGTCAGGGATATGCAGTTTAGGGGAACAGAGCCTGAGACTACACTTGCGATGTGGAATAATGTCATAAAGGGTGAAAATAAATACATAAGGCCATACAGACTGTCTGCCGATTACACGGTAAATTCAGTTCATATTTATGAGCCTTGTGTGATGAGAACCTTGGCAATTAGCATTTTAAGAAAGATAAAAGAGGACAGTCCTTATTACAAAAAAGCAAGAGAGCTCGACTCAAAACTCATGAGATTTGAACCGGTACCCTGCTCTTATGTTCCCAAAAATTCGATGCTTAGAGAGTTTATAGGCCACGATTTGTAAGTATTATTTTTAAAAAGTTTACAAAATGTGCATATCACATGTTTGCAAAACAAAAAAAATAGTGTATAATAAGAGAAACATTTTATTATTAAAGGAGAATTAATTATGAGTATTTTAGACGATGTAGTAGTAAATGTAAAATCAGCGGCAGGTGTAGTTTCCAAAAAAGCAGGTCAATTCGTTGATATATCAAAGCTAAGAATAAGCGTTTCTGAGGTTAACGGAAATATTAATAAGCGTTTTAACGAGCTTGGTCAGTACATTTATAATGCAAAAAAAGACGGAGAAGTAGTCGACACAGATGTTGAAGAAAGAATAGTTGAAATCGACGAACTTTATGTGCAACTAGAGGAACTAGCAGCGCAAATGGCTTCTGTTCAAAACAAACAGTCTTGCCCTGCATGTAAAAAATTATCAGTAAGCGAAGCTTCGTTTTGCTCGGCTTGCGGAGCGGCACTAAAAAACGACTAAAGGATGTTTAAGTTTTAATTTTTTAGATAGGATGATTTTTTATTATGCCAAAAACTAATGCCAGAGAGAGAACGGTTATGGGTCAAACCTTTTTACAAGGTGCTATAATTCTTACTATAGGCATGGCGCTGACTAAAGTAGTAGGCGCATTTTTCAAAATTCCGCTGGCAAATGTCATATCTGAAAACGGTATGGGCTATTTCAATACAGCATATACGCTTTATAATGTCATATTCAGTCTATCAACCGCAGGTTTTCCCATAGCCATAACAAAACTTGTGGCTCAAAATTACTCGCTTGGAAGATATAATGATGTTAGACAGATAAAACGCGTTGCAATTCCCTTGTTTTCCTTAACAGGATTTCTAGGCATGATAGCCATGTTTTTTGGTGCGGGACTTTACACACAGGTTATAGACAATCCGGGGGCGATGGTTCCTGTAATGGTGCTTGCGCCCTCAATACTTTTTTGCTGTTTATCTTCTGTTTACAGAGGATATTACGGCGGACTTCGAAACATGTACCCCACAGCGGTGTCAGAGGTTTTGGAAGCGCTGTCAAAGCTTGTCTTTGGACTATCTTTGGCCATTGCTACCGTGTATTTTTTAAACGCAGAGTACGAGGCTACCAGAACAATCTTTGGCTTTGCAATGGAGCAAGATGCGGCAATACTTTCGACCTATTCATATGCCGCCGCCGGAGCAATTTTAGGCGTTAGCCTAGGCTCGATGATAAGTTGGGTGTTTTTACTTATTTATCACAGAAAAAAAGGTGATGGAATTACAGAGGATATGTATAGGTCTTCACCAAAACCCCATGGCGGACGCTCTATAGCAAAAAAATTAATTTTAATTGCAATACCCATAGGCATAGGCTCGCTTACTTTAAGCGTTGCAGGAATGATAGACACCACTTTTCTTTTAAGAAGACTGGGAGATGTCATGGAGTCAAGCCCACAGGTTTTGCTTGGCATCTATGATGGATATATTCCAAGTGAAAATTTAAGCAATTTATCGACTGTGCCGAATTTTCTTTTCGGCTGTTATACAAATGCACTGACAATTTACATGTTAGTGCCAACAATAACTCAAGCACTCGGCGTAAGTGCTCTTCCAAGCCTAACAGACGCTTGGACTAAACAAAATGAAAATGAAATTAAGAAAAACATAGAAGCCATTATGAGAATTACCTGTCTTCTTTGCATCCCTGCAGGCCTTGGAATAGTAGCTTTAGGCGGACCAATTGCAAACTTGCTCTATGGAAGCAGTGGCAGTTCACACATTATAGGGCAGGCGCTTTCTATCTTAGGCTTTGGCGCACTCTTTTCGGCTCTTGGCACGCCCATATCAAGTATGCTTCAAGCAGTTGGAAGGGTGGATTTGCCCGTAAAGTTTTTAACAAGTGCCCTGGTGGTTAAAATAGGAGTAAATTATGTGCTGTGCGGAATACCTGAAATTAACATTATGGGTGCTGCCATTGGAACAATAGTTTGCTACTCTTTCTCGTCTATCGGGCAAATTATCATGCTTTTAAGGATAACTAAGGTGAAAATTAGCATAAAGGCAACTTTTTTAAAGCCAATTTTTTCGGCAATTATTTGTGCGCTTTCCGCCTTTGGCTCGGCGACACTTGCACAATATGTAGGTGTTAGTATAGAACTTTCCTGTATAATTGGTGTTTTTGTTGCTGTTATGATTTATATTGTTTCCTTATTAGTAACAAAGACAATTACAAAATATGACGTTTCTATGCTACCAAAAAGTGAAAAAATTTTAATTTTACTTGAAAAACGTGGCTGGATAGGGTAAAATATAGTGGATATGAAAAAATTTAGCGAAAAAGACAAACTAGATATTTTTGACTTGCTTTTGATAATGCAGCTTCTCAGGGCGCCCGGAGGGTGCAAATGGGACGGCGAGCAAACACATCAAAGTATTAGGCAAAATTTAATTGAAGAGTGTTATGAGCTTGTAGAAGCAATAGACTTAGAAGACGATGAGCTTTTAAAAGAAGAGCTTGGAGACGTGCTGCTTCAGGTAGTGTTTCACAGTGAAATGGCAAAAGAGGAGAGCAAGTTTGATTTTAGCGATGTAGTAAACGACATTGCAAGAAAACTAATTGTTAGACATCCTCATGTTTTTTCTGATGTGAAGGCCGACACTACCGAAGAAATTTTGACAAATTGGGATAAAATTAAAAAAGAAACCAAGGGTCAAAAATCAAAAAAGGAAGTTCTTTCAAGTGTTTCTAAATCGCTTCCGTCTTTAATGCGACATCAAAAAGTAGTTAAAAAGTCTGAGATTTTAAAAACTTCTGACATAAATGATTTGCTAAAAGACGCAGGTGTTTTAAGTGTTGATACTACAGAAAATGGCATTGGTAAAGCAATGTCGGCGCTTGTGGCATTATGCCTTAGTAAAGGTTATGACGCCGAAAAGCTTCTGGGGGATTATACAGAAAGCTTAATTGACGCCACAAAAAACTGATATTTCACGGTGTATAGTACCGATGAATATAAAAAAACAAATATTAATAAAATCAATGGAGGAATAAAAATGAACAAAACAGAACTAATATCTGCAGTAGCAGAAAAAACAGGCCTATCAAAGAAAGATGCAGAAAATGCAGTAGGAGCAGTTATAAACACTGTTATCGATACATTAGCACAGGGAGATAAAGTTCAACTTGTTGGCTTTGGTACATTTGAAGTAAGAGAGAGAAGCGCTAGAACAGGACGTGACCCAAGAACTAACAATGAAATCCAAATTCCAGCTTCTAAATCACCTGCATTCAAAGTAGGTAAAGCTTTTAAAGACACAATAAATAAATAATAAAAGCATTGAGGCTGTGACGTAATAAAATAATTTTCGTCACAGCCCCTTGATTTATAATGGAGCATTAATATGAGATTAGATAAATATTTAAAAGTATCAAGAATTATTAAAAGAAGAACCATTGCAAATGAGGCCTGCGACGCAGGTAAAGTCAGTGTAAATGGCACGGTTGCAAAGGCTTCATACATAGTAAAGGAAAACGATATTTTAGAACTTGAGCTCGGCATAAGAAAAGTTAAGGCAAGGGTAGTTGCAATTAATGAGTACGCAAAAAAGACAGAAGCCGGCGATATGTACGAAATTATCGGAGAAGAATAAAATAATTAAACTCAAAACCTTAATCGGCTAAGTCTGCATAACTTAGCTGATTTTTTCATATCCTTAATTGGGGGTGAGTGTATGCAAGATAGTAATTTTAAAAAAGAGCATATTATAACACTTAAAGATAAGCAAACACTGTCTGCAAGCGGAGTGCTTAGAATAGATTATTTCTCAGAGGAAACCTTGATAGCCTATACCGAGTTTGGAGGAATAAAAATATATGGGACAAAGCTTTATGTTGAGAGCCTAGATGCCAATACTTGTATGCTTTTGGTAAGAGGAAAGATAGAGGGCATAAGATATTTTGAAAAAGAGAATGGGAAAAGTGTTCTTAAGAGGATTTTTAAATGATAATTTCCGACCAAAGTATACTGCTTTCACTGACGATTGGTGTAATAATAGGCATGATTTTTTCAATTAATAAGGCTATAATAGTAGTTTTTGGTGTAAAAAAAATAATAGCCTTTCTACTGGATTTTACATTTGCCGTCATAAGCTGTGTGTTAACATTTTTGGGAGCACTTTCAATTTCTTTTGCCTACCTAAGACTTTTGCAAGTTTTGCTAGAGCTTATTGCGGCAATATCGTTTTATTATGCCTTTTCAGAATTTATGATATCAATTCTGCATTTTTTCGCAAAAAAGTATTTAAGTTTACATAAGACATTTTGCTCAATTTCGCAAAAAATACGCCTAAAATTTTCAAATATGCTTAAAAACGTGAAAAAAACTACAAAAAATCAAGAAAAAACATAAAAAAATTCAAATTTGCTCTTGATATTACATAGGGTTTTGTTTTATAATAATATAAATATCTATTTAAAATCTTAAGTGGAGTGTTCATTATGAAAGAAATTAAAAAAAGAGACAGTAAAAATATTTTATTAAGGCTTGCAATGGTTGCCGGCTTGGCTTTTGCCGTCTATTTTATAATTGGACAACAAGTTGATATCGGTCAAAAATCTGAGGAGCTCAGTTTTTTGGAGGATAATATAGCAGAACAAGAAATTGTTAACGGCAAACTGCTTGATATAATTGAGGCAGGTGCGTTAAATAATGACCAATACGCAGAAGAATACGCTAGAAATGAAATGGATTATGCTAAAAAAGGCGAGCGTATTTTTGTGAATTTGGATTAAAATTTTTAGGGGGATAAAGAAGTCTTATGCAGGTTGAGGTTGGTACTATTTATGCGGGCAAAATTACAGGTATTACAAAGTTTGGTGCTTTTGTAGATTTTTCAGAGGGGAAGACAGGAATGGTTCATATTTCTGAAGTTGCATCCTCTTTTGTTAAAGAAATAAAGGACTTTGTTAAAGAAGGTCAAGAGGTAAAGGTAAAGGTAATTGCTATTTCTGACGACGGCAAAATTAGCCTGTCTATGAAAAAAGCAGAGGATAGGCCTGCGCCTTTTGCGCCAAAACAAAATAAATTTGACAGACCTAAAAATAACAGGAGCTTTAGGCCCTCGCCGCCTCCTGTAGAGTCACCGGCAAGACCGGGTGATTTTGAATGGCAGAGTAAAGGTATATCTGGAGGAAGCTTTGAAGACATGATGTCAAAATTCAAGCAAACCAGCGATGAAAAGATTTCTGACCTTAAACGAAGCACGGACACTAAACGTGGCGGAGGTTTTTCTGCTCGCCGTGACAATCAAAAATAATAAAGACACATGTAGGGTCACGGCTTGCCGTGACCTAAATTATTATATAGGAGAAAATTATGAGAACGATAAAAGCAAATGAAATTACAAATGCAGTAAAAGAGCTTTGTATTAAAGCAAATAAGTTTTTGCCAAAGGATTTGGAGCTTGCGGTAAGAGACTTTGCAAAGACTGAAACAAATCCGCTTGCAAAGAGCATTATGGAGGATTTATGCAAAAATATTGACGCATCAAAAGAGCTTTCGCTTCCCGTATGTCAAGACACGGGCATGGCGGTGGTTTTTGCAAAAATCGGACAAGAGCTTTATATAGAGGGTGATTTTAATACCGCCGTAAACGAGGGCGTAAGGCAAGGTTATAGCGAAGGCTATCTTAGGGCATCAATAGTTTCAGACCCTATTAAAAGGGTGAATACGCAGGACAATACACCTGCTGTGATACATGTAGAGCTCGTACCCGGTGATAAAATTGAGCTTACAGTAGCGCCTAAAGGCTTTGGCAGTGAAAATATGTCGGCACTTAAGATGTTTACACCATCTGCAAGCATTGAGGATATAATAGACTTTGTGCTTCAAACAGTTGTAAGCGCCGGGGGAAATCCTTGCCCGCCGGTGGTAGTTGGCGTGGGAATAGGCGGCGATTTCGAGCTTTGCGCCTATCTTTCAAAAAAAGCACTTTGTAGAGACATTACCGTAAGAAATAGTGATGAATACTATGAAAACTTAGAGGCAGAAATGCTCAAGCGTTTAAATGAATCGGGCATAGGCCCACAGGGCTTTGGAGGAGACACAACGGCTCTTTGCGTTAATATTGAAACCTATCCGACACATATTGCAGGCTTGCCGGTTGCGGTAAATATAGGATGTCATGTTACAAGGCACAAAAAAATAATAATTTAAAAATAAAATATTGATTTTTTTTATTAATTATGCTAGAATATAGATAGACAAAGTTACATATTAGAAATATGTTGCTTAATAAGCTCATCGGAAAGGGTGGAAACTATGAAAATCAGTATTATTGGCAGAAAAGTAAACTTAAGGGACAATTTTAAGGTTTTAGTAGAGAAAAAACTTGCAAAATTTGACAGGGTTTTTGACGAAGACGCAGATGTTACCGTTACGGTAACGCTTGAAAAACACAGTCAAACTGTAGAAATTACTATTAAACAAAGAGGAGTTTATTATAGAGCGGAAGCCTCCGCTATTGAGATGAACGAGGCTTTGGACGATGTAGTCTCAAAACTTGGCAAGCAAATCAGGAGAAATAAAACTAAACTTGAGCAAAGCAAAAAAGTTAAGGCTATAGAGTTTGAAGAGGCATATTATGACGAACCTGAAGAAGAGTATAAGGTAGCAAAGACAAAACGTTTCTTTGTCGATGTCATGACTACCGAAGAGGCTATACTTCAAATGGAACTTTTAGGACATGAGTTTTTCATGTATAGAAATGAAAGCGGCGATGTTTGTGTAGTATATAAAAGAAAAGACGGAAATTTTGGTCTTTTAGAAGCGCAAACTAGATAATAATTAAGAATAGAGCCGAGATGCTGTAACTGGCATCTCGGCTTTTGTCATCTTCACAAAAAATTCAGATTAGTACATATTGCTTTTTTGTATAATACTGTGGTATAATAAGCGCTATGATAGTCAAAATTTAGGTAAACTCTATTTTGATATATATTTTTTTGTTGAAAGGTGAAGGAAACTATGGGTAAAGGCGCTAGAAGTCGTGAAAAAAACGTTGATAAAAAGATTAAAAGGGCAGAGGAGAATGTAAAAGAAGTCAAAAAGGCAAAATGGGGTAAATTTTGGACAATAATAGTATCCTTATTTCTAGTAGTTGTAGTCGCAGCTACTATGCTAATTTATAATTTTTATTATGCCAATGCAAGTTATTTGAGAAACAATATTGTCATGGAGAGTGAAAATATCCAAATTGACAATGCAATGATGACTTATAATTTTAGAAATGAATATAATACATATCTAGGTCAAATGTATAATAGCTATTCGGGCTATACAGGGGTAGACACAACAAGGTCCTTGAAAGTTCAAGATTATTCTGCAGATGCTACATGGTTTGACTATTTCTTAGATTTAACCATAGGCACAACAGAGGATATGTTGGTATGGGCTGAAGAGGCAATGGCAAACGGCGTGTCACTTAATGAAGAAGAACTACAATCAATACAAGACCTTGTAGATGTTTCGCTTACATCATTCTTCTTTGAAAACGGAATTGTAAAAGAAGATATAACAAAGGCTATGGAAGTTGCAAGGCTTGCAAGCAAATATATAACACAGATTCAAGACGAGGCTGAGTTTACACAAGAGGAACTTGAAGAGCATTATCAAGCAAATACACTTGTGTATGATAAAATTTCTTATAAATCATACACCTTGTTCTATGGTGACGAGGGAGAGATGAATCAAGAAGAGGCAGACTTGCTTTCAATAGACTTTGAAAATGCAGCGACTCCTGAAGAGTTTGACGAGCTGATTATTAAATCGGAACAAACAGGCAATGACGGCGAGGACAACGGATACGCAGAGGCATTAATCGAATCTAGCCTAGTAGAAAACAAAAACTATGACGCAACAAATCAATTTATAGCATGGGCTTTTGAAGAGGGCAGAGAGCAGTATGAAACACACTACACTCATGATAGTGACTCAAAAAGCTATACATTTTATATGTTGACCGAGCTACCTGGAAAAGACGAGGAGCAAACTCTAGGCTTTAAACACATATTAATTGAAAAACTTGAAGATGATACAGTTGAAGAAATTCACGCTAAGGCACAGGAAGTTCTTGACGAGTGGAACGCGCAGGGCAGTACAGATGAAGCATTTACTAACTTAGTGCTACAGTACTCTGACGACCTAGGCTCTAACCTAACAGGCGGCTTATACGAAGGCGTTGTAGAGGGTGAGCTTGAAGAGACAATAGATGAATGGGTATTTGACGATGCGAGAGAAGTAGGAGAGGCAGAGCTTGTTGATTCTGACTACGGCACACATATTGTTGTGTTCCTTGGTGAAACAGGACAAGACTGGGAATATACTGTAAGCGAAGACTTAAAATTAGACCTAATAGAAACTCTGTCTGAAGAGTATATTGCAAAGTATCCTATAACTATAAATGAAAATGCAATGAACGATATTCCAGAATAAATAAAAAAATCCGACCGCTAAGGTCGGATTTTTGCATGTCGAAAAACCTCTGCTGGGAAAAAAAGTTGCACAAATGGGTGGGTATAAGGAAACTTTTTCTATCGCAAAAACTTTCCTCTTTGCCAATAAATTGGCAAACTCACCTTCAAAAATGCTCTTCTAAGGATAAAGATTCCGTTTTCTGTGGAAAACGCCTTAGGGCTCAGCCCTAAGAACCCGTAAGTTTTTGAAAAAACTTAACAAAAACTTTTAATCTCCGCCATTATGACGAAACGCCATACCTTTTTCTTTGCTTATTTACGTCTTAAACTGCGATAACAGCTCTTTAAGGCGCTCTGCTTGAGAGAAGAGCTCCTGGCTTGCTTGTGAGCTTTCCTCGGCCGTGGAGGCGTTGCTTCGGATTGCGTTTGAAAGCTCTGTAACTATCTCGTTTGTCTGCATAATTTGGTTAAATTGTTCTTCTGAGTCTGAGGATACCAAAACAACTTTTTTCCCAAGCTCTGATGCGCTTGAGCGCAGTATTGTCATCGATTCTTCCGACTCTTTCATCTTTTCTGCGACTACTTGTACCGTCTGCGTCGTTTCTGCAATTAGGCTTGCTGTAGTTTTTGCGGCCTGTGCAGATTTTGCCGCCAAGTTGCGCACTTCATCGGCAACCACGGCAAAGCCTTTTCCTGCCTCGCCCGCCCTTGCAGCCTCAACAGCGGCGTTAAGTGCCAAAATATTTGTCTGGAAGGCTATATCGTCTATTGTGGTAATTATCTTTTCTGTTTGAAGCGCATTATTGATAAGCATTTCCATGAAGCTCATCATTTCTTTGATGCTTTCATTACTGTTGTCAAGCTCAATCTTTGTTTTTTCATTTTCTATAGATGCAGCCTTGGTGTTCTCTGCAGTTCTTTTTGCCATGGTGGAAATTCCGTCTATGATAGAAACCAGCTGTTCAACCGATTCAGACTGCTCGTAAGTTTTAACAGCGATATCGTGACTTGAGCTGTTAACTTGTCTGCTTTGCATATTAAGAGAAGACAGCACGTCTGAAATTGCAGTAATTGTACCGGATAATTTATTTTGGATATTGTCCATGCTGACATAGAATTTTTCAAAATCTCCGACATAAAATTCCTCTGCATAGCTCTCGGCTCTTAAGTTACCACTGCTCATTTGTGTAAGCGCTTGGTCGATGTCCGTGATTATTGTAGAGAAAGTCTTTGCAAGAGTAGCTGTTGCATCAAAGAGTTGCTGTGTTTCTAAAGTGTTTGCAATACTTGGAATTTCAGAGCTTAGATCGCCTGCTGTGAGTAAACTAAGCCTGCTACTGTAAGCCGAAATTGGTTTAGCAATTTTTTTACTTATTATAGTTATCGTCAAAATAATTACGACAGTAATGACAAAGCCTAAAATTGCATTTCCTAGAATTACAAAAAGTAAATCCATCAAGAATGCGGTTTTATCTGTCCTTACAACTATTCCCCAATTTTCATCGGTGTCTATCGGAGCATAGCTTGCAAAGTAAGTTGTGTCGTTGAAATGGTAATCTGTAAATCCGCTATTGCCATTTACCAAATCTTGGGTAAGGCGTGAAAAACTGGCAAGTTGTGAGTTGTTTTGCGCTTCGAGAATGGGATTAAATTTGCTAAGAACAAGCTCTTGATCCTTATGCAAAATTATTTCGCCATCACTATTCATGATAAAGGCATTTCCGTCCGTTCCTATGTTCATCTGAGAAATTAGTGTAGAGAACACATCAGGCGCTATCGCGTAGACAAGACAGCCTACAAATTCACCTTCGTTTACTAGCGGTGCGGCTATCATCATGAGAAGATCTCCAGAAAGTTCACTTACTATGGGGTCTGTGATAAATACAGTGCCTTCATCTCTTGTATGATTAAAATATTCTTCATACGAAAAATCATAACCCGAATTGAGTTCCACTCCGTTTGCATCAAGTATTTCTAAAAAAGCAAAACCGTGTAGTTCAGAAAAACTTGCGGCAGTATTTAAAATTTCATCTCGAACAGCAGCGTAATCGGGGCTTTGTGCACTTGGAATTCCTTGGGACAAAACCGGGTCTTTGCTAAGCTGTATCGCCATTTTTTCATAATGAGAAAGTTCACTGGTCAAAGAGGTGACGGCAAACTGCGTGTTGTCCGACATTGAGGACTCTAAATAATCTAGTGAATCATTATATAGACTGACCGAAAATGAAATAATAAGTAGAGTTATGCTTATTATCGTAAGAGGAACTATAGAAACCAATATTTTTTGTCTTATACTTTTCATGAAATCCCCCTCAAAAAAACTTTAATTTATACTTCTTAGTCTACCCTTAATTACTAGAATTGTCAAGAGAATTATGGAAATATTACTGCCTTATATACAAAATAGCTTATGGGCGTTTTTATAGTAAATTAATGCCTTGTCGGCCTCGCTCAAATTAAGACTTTCGATGAAAGTTCTCTCTTTTTCTACCGTGCTCCACGGCAAATCTGTGCCAAAGAGAACTTTATCTGCTCCATGTTCTTTTATTATGTTTTGCGCCGCGTCGGTGGAAAGATATCCATCGCTCATTGCTGTATCAAAATATACGTTTTCAAGCCCTACCAGATGATTTAGAACATCATCACTCATCTCCATTCCGCCCATATGAGCCGCAATGAAGATATTACTGCTAAAGTCCTTTGCAACATTTTTAATTGATGATGGGGGAGAGTGGACTATGTTTTTTGAATAAGGGTCACGGCCTGCGTGAAAGGTGATAATCAAAGAAAGCTCGCCGCATTTTTGATAAATGGGGTAAAGTGCTTTGTCGTCTACAAAAAAGTCTTGATAGTCGGGGTGGAGTTTTATGCCTTTAATTCCGGCGTCTTTTAGCCTTTCAAGCTCTGATAGGGCATTTTGAGAATTTGGATTTACTGAGCCAAAACAAAGTACATCATCACTTTGTGAGGCGATGGCAAAATCGTTTACAGCGCTTTCTTGTGTAGGGTTTGTTGCTATGTGCAAAGCAAGGATTTTGTCACAGCCGGAGCGCTTTTCTGCCTTTAATGTGTCGCTTAAGGTGCCGTCGGTATAATACTCATGTCCCGAAAATTCTGAAAGTTTTGGCAAAACTTTTCCCTTAAGTTTATCAGGGAAAAAATGTGTGTGTGCATCAAAAATCATAAATCTCTTCCTTTCAAATATAAAAAATGAGCTGAACCAAAAAGGTACAGCTCATAAGTTTTTAATTAGTCGCTAGAAAATGGTAGCAACGCTAGGTGACGTGCACGTTTAATTGCAATTGTCAATCCACGTTGGTGATGCGCACAAGTGCCAGTTACTCTTCTTGGAAGAATTTTTCCTCTTTCAGAAATAAAACGGCGTAGTTTTGCAACATCTTTGTAATCTATATAATCTGCTTTATCAACACAAAAATTACAAACTTTTCTGCGACCTTTACGACCGCCCATAGGTCTGCGGTTATCTCTTTCCTGTCTGTCAGCCATTGTAAAAGCCTCCTATCTGTAAAATATTTTATCGTTAGAACGGTAAATCGTCGTCTCCGATAAGTTCTTCAAAGTCTCCGCTGCTGCCATTTGAAAATGCAGGAGCAGGTTGCTGTGGTGGTGGCGCCTGATTGTAAGCACCTTGTGCCATTGATGAACCGCCACTTTCGGATTTAGAACCCGTAAAGTTGACATTTTCTGCAACAATTTCAAAAGCTTGACGGTTATTTCCGTTTTTGTCTTGATAAGTACGGGTTTGTATTGAGCCGTTTAAGGCTATCATTTGACCCTTAGTAAAGTACTTGCAAACAAACTCGGCAGTGCCTCTCCAAGCGACAACGTTGATGAAGTCGGCTTGTCTTTCGCCCGATTCTTTTGATTGAAATTGTCTGTTAACAGCAACCGAGAAACTTGTGACGGCAACACCGTTTGGCGTGTGTCTAAGTTCGGGGTCGGCTGTAAGTCTTCCCATTATTGCAGCTACGTTCATAATAACACTCTCTTTCGTTTAAGATAAAATTACTCGGCGTCAGTATTTTCTGAAGTAATAACCGCTTGAGCGGCAATTGCGTCAACATCAACTACTTTTCCGGCTTTTTTCGCTTGTTTTTTCTCTAAGACTTTAGGGTCTTTTTTAATAGTAAGAGTACGTAGAATACCATCAGTAATGTGGTAAATTCTTTCAAGCTCAGTGATGAACTCGGCTTCACTCTTAAAGTTGATTAGTGTGTAAAAGCCTTCTGTTTGCTTGTCTATAAGATAAGCAAGTCTTCTTTTACCCCAATCATCAACGCTTTCTACAGTTCCGTTTTCGCCTATTAATTTCTTAAACTTTTCGATCATGGCAATATTGCCCTCTTCTAAAAGTTTTGTTGAAACAACGATAACAGTCTCGTATGAGTTAATAATTCCTGTCATTGTATCGCACCTCCTTCTGGTCTTTGGCCCCAAATTTTTTGGAGCAAGGATTTTATTTATTAAATCAGTGAAAATATAATTTCACAAATTAACAGATTAATTTTATCACAAAATTTCGAATTGTCAAGTCATTTATAGGTTTTTATTAAGATTTTTAAGATAATTTTTAAAATCTTCTCCTATTTCTGGGTGGTTTAAAGCGGTTTCAACAGCCGCCTGCATTATTCCCAGCTTATTTCCCATGTCATATCTTGTTCCGATAAAGTCAACGGCAATAACGCCATCTTTTAGGGAGAGCTCTTTCATTGCATCGGTAAGCTGAATTTCTCCACCGGCACCCGGTTTAGTGTTTTCCAAAATTTCAAAAATTTCGGGAGGCAAGACACAGCGGCCTAAAATTGAAAAATTAGAAAATTCCTCGCCCTCTTTAGGTTTTTCTATCATGTCTGTGCACATGTATTCGTTATCGTTTAGATGCTCCACTTTAAGAGAGCAGTATTTTTTTAAAAGCTCTTTAGGCACTTCTTTTACGCCAACGGCGCCTTTTTCGTGGCTGTAATACGCGTCAATTAGTTGTTTGCAAGTTGGATTTTCACCTAAGATGACATCGTCTCCGTAAAGCACGGCAAAGGGTTCGTCGCCAACGAAATTTTTTGCACACAAGACGGCGTGTCCCAAGCCTTTTGTCTCTTTTTGGCGAACAAATGTGATGTTTGCCATGTTTGCAATGTCTATAATTTCGTCCAAGCTATCTTTTCTGTCGGGATTTTGTGCAAGGCGCTCTTCAAGCTCTGGTGAGCGGTCAAAATGGTCTTCGATTATAGATTTTCCACGGCTTGTAATAATAAGTATGTCTGTAATTCCAGATTTCACGGCTTCCTCGACTATATACTGTATAGCGGGTTTATCCACTATTGGTATCATTTCTTTTGGCATGGATTTACTTGCCGGTAAAACCCTTGTTCCAAGGCCTGCGGCTGGAATGACGGCTTTTCTTACTTTTTTTATTTGGCTCATAATTATTTCTCCTCGATTTTAAATTTACAGCAAAAGCATTGGCAGATATGTCGATAAAAAATAGCAAATAATAATACAGTAGGTTATAGATGTGTTAACGCCTGATTTTTGCGATAGGGCAGCGTCGTATTCATCGGGCGATTTTGTTTTTTCACGCAAGGTTTTTATGGTTTTAATACAGTGTTTCATGTACATTTTATTTGCAATATTGCCCATAATTATCATAATGACAAGCATTGATATGCTTAAAAGTCCCGGCAGTGCAAGCAAAAGCATTTCGGTATTTGTTGCGTACTGCATTGCGGTGAAAATTTGCCCTGTTGTAAGTCCGTCCATGATATCAAGACCTGCCTTTAGCGCAAGGTCTGAGATGGTAGGCATTAAAATATAAACCGTAGCAAAAGTTTGCGAAAGGTAGAGTGCAAACATTATTATGGTTATGATAATGCCCTGTTTGTACATCTTTCTGTATAAAAGCCAAGGGCCTGTAAATAAAAAGGCGACCAAGCTAAATTTTTTCCTTTTTTCTGTCTTAAGACGCTTGAAAACAGGCATATAGTATGCGGTGTTGCGCTCGACAAGTTTCGACACTTCACCGTAATTTATGTCATCTTCTAAAGTGTCAGAAGGGCTAATGCCACCCATGGGGTCAAAGGGGTTTGGTATTCCCGGGAAATTAAAAGGCATTGGCTCCGCTTGGTAAGGGTTTTTGCTTTGGTAAGGCGGTTTTTCCTCTCCAGTCAAGGGTTTGTCGCAGTTAGTGCAAACTGTTGAGCTGTGGTAATTTAATATTCCACAAGAAGGGCACTCCTTGTCCTTTATTTCATAAGAGGACCTAGGGTCAGGCTCTGTGTTATAAGTAGGAGTCCAACTTAAGTTATTTTCGTGAAGCTCTGTTTGCACACATTCGCCTTTTTCCAAATAGCAATCGCGGTGATACGGTGTTCCGCATGTGGGGCATACGACGATGTCGTCACTATCGGTAAATGTTTTTTCGCAAATTAGACATTTGCAACCAGTATAATTTATCATAAATACTCCATTTAATTATTTTAGTATGTTTACAATATTGTACTTTAAATTTTTGAAAAGAGCAAATAAATTTGCGAGAATTTTCATACTGTTAACAATTAGCCGAGGTATTTACAAGAGGCCTAAAATAAAGTATAATTAATTAAAATCAACTGAAAGGCAAGAAATTACATGTTACAATTTGAAGAATTAGGTAAAAGTTTGAAAATTCAAGCAGAAAATCTCAAGGAATTAGGCGATGCATTGGGTTTAGAGCGCATTAGGGAAGAAATTGAAATGCTGGAACTTAAGGCGGCGGAGCCCGGTTTTTGGGACAATATGGAAAAAGCGCAGGAAGTGCTTCAAAAAACCGCAAGTCTTAAAGGGAAAGACGAGCAGTATTTAAGGCTTGTCACAAAAATAGAAGACAGCGAAGCGCTTATTGAGATGGGAAATGAGGCAGAGGATTTAAGCCTTTTACCCGAAATAGAAAGTGAAATTGAGGAAGTCAGCAGCATTATAGAGCAAATGAGGCTCACCACGCTTTTAACGGGAGAATATGACAGCAAAAACGCAATCATCACCTTCCATGCAGGCTCGGGCGGCACAGAGGCGCAGGACTGGGCAGAGATGCTTTTTAGAATGTATAACAGATGGGCTGAAAGAAAGGGTTTTAAAGTAAAAACTCTCGACTATCTTGACGGCGACGAAGCGGGTCTTAAAAGTGCGTCAATTTTAGTAGAGGGTGAAAATGCGTATGGCTTTTTAAAGAGTGAGGCAGGGGTGCACAGACTTGTAAGGGTGTCGCCCTTTGACTCTGCAGGCAGACGTCATACTTCTTTCTCGTCTTTAGAGGTAATGCCCGAAATTGATGAGGATTTAAGCATAGAAATTGCACCTGACGATATTAGAATGGAAGTGTACAGGGCAAGTGGCGCAGGCGGTCAAAAGGTTAATAAAACCTCGTCGGCGGTAAGGCTTATCCATATTCCAACAGGAATTACAACCTCTTGTCAGGTCGAGAGAAGCCAGTTTCAAAATAGGGACACGGCGATGAAAATGCTTGTGTCAAAGCTTGTTGAAATTAAGGAAAGAGAACACCTTGATAAAATTACCGATATTAAAGGTGACCAAAAGGAAATTACTTGGGGCAGCCAAATTCGCTCATATGTATTCATGCCCTACACAATGGCAAAAGACCATAGAACAGGCTTTGAAATGGGCAACATAAACGGCGTTATGGACGGCGATTTAGACGGTTTTATCACAGCATATCTAAAATCCGCCTCACAGGGAACGCTTGAGAGTTAATAGTTGAGAATTAATAGTTAATAATTGTGGCGAAATGCTTCGCATTTTTGATTATATTTGTTTTCACAAAATATAAAGTTTGGGCGGCCATCGGCCGCCCTTTTTCTTTTCACAACACTTATTAACTATTAACTATTACTTATTACCTAAAAAAACGTCCGTTTTTACTACCGAATTTCTCCAAAATATAGCTCTGTCCTGTCTTGTAGGGCTTGTGCGCAGTCTTCTGCTGTCATAAGTCCGTCAAGGTATTCAATTACTATGTCTGACTGAGAGTCACTCAAATCGTGTGGTCTCATGTCGACATGAATTTCACCGCTAAAAATAGTGTCTACTCTTTCATAAAAGTTGGCTTTTTCTTCGTCTGAATATCTATTTAAAATCTTGCCAAAATATTTTTCGAAATTATTTTTGTTAATTGGAATACCTCCATCAAACCTGTCGCCGTGCCACCGCCCTGATGACTCAAGCGCCGCGGTTGATAGCTCTGCGACTCCAACGGTTTCACTTTCGTACATGCAGTATTTTATGAATTCCCACGCAAGCTCTGCGTTTTCTGCGGCCTGTGGTATTGCTATACCGTTTGCATGTACAGTTGTTTTTCCGTCTGAGGATTCAAGTGGATAAAATGTAGTTGCGTTTTCATATTCAGTAATAGCTTGGTCTATATAAAATGGGAAGAAACTCATGTTGTAGGATAATAGAAATCTATTATCGGGAAACGGGAAGGTGTAGGAGTCTATATGTGCAATCGTTTCATCTGTAGTATAATCTATTTTCCCCTCATAAGTGGCAATCTTTTTTAAAAATGATATAAACTCATCGCCTTCATAATTTGCACTAAATGTGGTCGTGTCGGTCATAGATGCAAGTTCGTTCTCAATTGACGGTATCGCAGTATACAGTCTATTCTCCATATAAAGTGCTTCAAATTCAGGGAATTTACCGCTGTCTACCACCGCATTATAAGTATCGATTAAGAAATTATAGTCAAGCGTTTTTATATCGTTTTCAGAAATTCCCACCGCATCTAAAATGGTTTTATTAAGTCTATAGTAACTTGTTGAGAAGGTAAGTGGCATAGCAGGAAGCTTTCCGCCTACTTCCACCGCCTTTATAACCTGCATAAAATAGTCTTCTTCATTAAAACTTTCGTCCGCTTCCATAAATTCATATAAATCCCAAAGAGAATTACCTCCTATAAAATCTTTATACGATACACTATCTCCGAAAATGAGGTCTGGCGCATCACCGCTTGCCATGCGCACTTTTAAATCATTTAGCGAGGCTTGCTCCATAGCTTCAACTTCCTCACGTTCCATGGACATAAGGTCAGCCGTGTCGCCACTTATTATAATTTCGACATCGGGATTAAGTTCATTAAAACCCTTAATTAAATTGTGGCTTAGTGAAGTGAGATACTCTTTGTACTCTATAAATATCTCAAGCGTGCCCGAAAGTCCACCGCTTGCAACATCTTGTGATAAAATGTTAATTTGGGCAGTATTTCCCGTACTACACGCCACTAGGGCGAATGTTAAGAGTATAACTGTGACTGATTTAAATATTTTCATCACTACATCTCCCTTATGTATTTTTGCTAATATTATTGAACAAATTATATCATAATAGATACAATTTGTAAAGATGTATGAAATTGGTTATTCTCAATTAAAAAAACGGCCAAACGGCCGTTTCAGCGTGTCAAAAAAGTCCTACTTTTTTGCACACGCTGTCGGACTGTCCAAA
>CAYJJU010000012.1:0-51629 GCA_964370635.1 uncultured Eubacteriales bacterium
CTCCCAAAACTTATCATAGAAAATCTGAATTTACAGACTTTTATTCACAGACCCGTTTTTTATCGCAAAACTTTCCTCTTTTGCCCCTTTAGGGCAAAATTCACCTTTAAAATGCTCTTCTAAGGATAAGATTTCGTTTTCTGCGGAAAACGCCTTAGGGCTCAGCCCTAAGAACCCGAAATTTTTTGAAAAAAATTTAATAAAACCTTTAATAATGGTCATTATGGTAAAACACTGTATCTTTATTAATTCAACATATCTTTTAAATACTGGCCTGTGTATGAGCCCTCTACCTTTGCGACTTGTTCGGGTGTTCCCACTGCTACTATTTCTCCACCCTTGTCCCCTCCCTCGGGGCCTAAATCTATTATGTGGTCGCAGGTTTTTATTAGGTCTAAATTATGCTCAATTACTAGCACGGTGTTTCCTGTGTCTACTAGCTTTTGAAGCACTTCTATGAGCTTGTGCACGTCTGCTATATGAAGGCCTGTTGTAGGCTCGTCTAAGATATATATGGTCTTGCCCGTCGCCCTTTTGCTAAGCTCCGTTGCAAGTTTAACCCTTTGCGCCTCACCGCCTGAAAGAGTCGTTGCCGATTGCCCTAGCTTGATATATCCTATCCCCACTTCAAAAAGCGTTTTTATTTTTCTGAAAATTTTCGGATGGTCTTTAAAAAACTCCATCGCCTCTTCTACCGTCATTTCAAGTACGTCGTGTATGCTTTTTCCCTTGTACTTAATTTCTAAGGTTTCTCTGTTGTATCTTTTGCCTTTACAGACGTCACAACTTACATATACATCGGGTAAAAAGTGCATTTCTATCTTTAAAATTCCGTCGCCTTGACAGGCCTCGCACCTGCCACCCTTTACATTAAACGAAAATCTTCCCGTCTTAAAGCCTCTAAGTTTAGAGTCCTGTGTGCTCGCGTACAAATCTCTTATGTCTGTAAACACACCCGTGTAAGTTGCAGGGTTTGAGCGTGGTGTACGCCCTATCGGCGCCTGATTTATCTGTATTACCTTGTCAAGGTGCTCTAAGCCCTTTATTTCCTTGTGTTTTCCGGCAATGCCTTTTGCTCCGTTAAGCTCTACCGCAAGTTTTTTATAAAGTATTTCATTTATAAGCGACGACTTGCCCGAGCCCGACACGCCCGTTATGCACACCATTTGGCCAAGTGGAATGTTTACATTTATATTTTTTAAATTGTTTTGCACCGCACCCGTTATTGTCAGTTTGTTTCCACTGCCTTTTCTTCGTTTTTTTGGCACTTCAACTTTCTTTTTACCGCTTAAATACTGGCCCGTAACCGAGTCTTTGCATTTTAATATATCTTTTACCGTGCCATTAAAAACTACATTTCCGCCGTGTATTCCAGCTCCTGGCCCTATGTCTACTATATGGTCGGCACTAAGCATAGTGTCCTCGTCATGCTCTACAACTATTACGGTATTGCCCAAATCTCTAAGCCTTTTTAAGGTGTTTAACAGCTTGTGATTATCCCTTTGATGAAGCCCTATGCTGGGCTCGTCTAAAATATAAAGCACACCCATAAGCGATGAGCCTATGTTTGTTGCAAGCCTTATTCTTTGGCTTTCGCCGCCTGATAGAGTGCCTGATGACCTTGATAGCGTCAAATATTCCAGCCCTACACTGCTTAAAAAGCCTAGTCTTTCCTTAATTTCCTTTACTATAGGAGTGGCAATTACCATGTCTCTTTGAGAAAATTCCAGCTTGTTTATATGCTCTAACGCCATTGTCACGGACAGCTTGCAAAGCTCGCTTATATTCATGCCGCCTACAGTCACGGCAAGGCTCTCTTTTGAAAGCCTATCGCCCTTGCATTCGCTACAGGGGACGGCGCTCATATACGCTTCAATTTCTTCTTTAATCCAGTTGCTTTGCGTTTCCCTAAATCTTCTTTCTAGGTTATTTATTACACCCTCAAACGGTGCCTTGTATTTTCCGCTTCCGTATTCACTCTCTCGTCTAAGCTCTATCCTCTCGCCCTTAGTTCCGTAAAGAAGCACATCTATGACCTCCTTAGGAAGTTCGCCTAGCGGTGTGTCGAGCGAAAAACCGTAGTGCTTTGCAAGGCCTTTCATGTACATAAGCGCAATTGTGCTGCCCTCCATCGCCCAACCGCTGCCCTTAATTCCGCCTTTACTGATGGAAAGCTTTGGGTCGGGTATGATTAAACTTGGGTCGACCTGCATAAAAACACCGAGCCCTGTACATTTTTTACAGGCGCCAAAGGGATTATTAAACGAAAACATTCGAGGGCTTAGCTCCTCTATGCTTATGTCGTGGTCGGGACAAGAGTAGCTTTGGGAAAACAAAATATCCCTGTCGTCTATAATATTAATCATAACAAGTCCGCCTGTTATGTGCGAGGCGGTTTCGATAGAGTCTGCAAGGCGTGACTTAATATCCTCTTTAATCACAAGCCTATCGACAACTATTTCTATGTTGTGCTT
This sequence comes from uncultured Eubacteriales bacterium, assembly GCA_964370635.1. GTDB lineage: Bacteria > Bacillota > Clostridia > Oscillospirales > Acutalibacteraceae > SIG603. Next base: position 2,475 of record CAYJJU010000012.1, read on the forward strand.
TTTATTTTTTTCAAGTTTTGGAAGCTCTGAAAACTCGTACATTATTCCGTCAACTCTTACACGGACAAAACCGCCTTTTTTCGCCGAGTCAAACTCCTTTTGATGCTCGCCTTTTCTTCCCCTGACAACGGGTGCGAGCACTTGAATTTTTGACTTTTCGGGAAGTTCCATAACCTTGTCCACAATTTGGTCTATGCTTTGCTGGTTAATTTCTTTGCCGCAAATTGGACAATGCGGAATACCTACCCTTGCGTACATGAGCCTTAAATAGTCATATATTTCCGTGACCGTACCCACCGTTGAACGTGGGTTTTTTGATGTCGTTTTTTGGTCGATTGAAATTGCAGGCGACAAGCCATCTATGCTGTCGACATCAGGTTTTTCCATCTGCCCTAAAAACTGCCTTGCATATGATGAGAGGGACTCAACATATCTTCTTTGCCCCTCTGCATAAATGGTGTCAAAGGCAAGGGACGACTTGCCCGAGCCCGAAAGCCCTGTTAAAACCACTAATTTATCCCTTGGTATATCAAGATTTATGTCCTTTAAGTTGTGCTCCCTAGCGCCTTTTACCGATATAAACTGTGAACTCATAAATTCTCCTTAATTTTTAATTTTTAATTTTGTGGAAACCATGCGCAACGACGAGGGCGTCGTTCCCTATACCGTGATTTAATCTTTATTTCACCACAATTCTCAATTCTACATTCTCAATTCTCAATTAACATGGGCATGTTCACCGCAATACTCATTAAACCAAAAGGCAAGAGCAGAGCCCTTGCCCTACACCGTGATTAATCTTTTCAACTATCAACTATCAACTCTCAACTATCAACTATTAAGAGTTTTGTATCTTTTTAATTTTATCTCTTAAGAATGCGGCGTGCTCAAACTCTAACAGCTTAGCCGCTGCCTTCATTTCTTTTGTAAGCTTCTCTATTTCCACTCTCTTTTCAAGTGCACTCAGCTTGCGTTTTGGTTTTTTATCGTCTTTATGTGTGGAAATCTCCAAAATTTCCGACACTTTTTTTGTTATGGTCTTAGGAATTATTCCATGCTCCTCGTTGTGCTTTTGCTGGATAGTCCGTCTTCTATAGGTTTCGTTAATCGCCATTTCCATAGACGGCGTAACCACTTCTGCATACATTATAACCTTGCCCTCAGAATTTCTCGCCGCCCTGCCTATGGTTTGAATTAACGAGCGTGAGCTTCTTAAAAAGCCTTCCTTATCCGCATCTAAAATGGCAACGAGCGACACCTCGGGTATGTCTAAACCCTCTCTTAAAAGGTTAATTCCAACTAAAACATCAAAGTTTCCAAGCCTTAAATCCCTAATTATTTCCATTCTTTCGACCGTGTCTATATCGTGGTGCATGTAACGCACTTTTATGCCGTAATTTTCAAAATATTCGGTTAAATCCTCCGCCATTTTCTTTGTAAGCGTCGTGACAAGCACCCTCTCTTTTTTGGGTGTCCTCATATTTATTTCCGATATCAGGTCATCAATTTGACCGTCGGTTGGCCTTACTTCTATCTCCGGGTCTAAAAGGCCTGTCGGCCTTATTATCTGTTGGGTAACATTTTCTACCTTTGAAAGCTCAAAATCTCCGGGTGTTGCGCTTACAAATACCGCCTGATTTATTTTTTCATAAAACTCATCAAAATTAAGCGGCCTGTTATCAAGCGCCGAGGGCAGTCTAAAGCCATACTCAATTAAAGCCTCTTTTCTTGCCCTGTCCCCTGCATACATTCCCCTTACCTGTGGCAGAGAAACGTGCGACTCATCTACAAACAAGACAAAATCCTTTGGAAAGTGACTAAAAAGCGTGTAGGGAGTGGAGCCCGGCGGCCTTCCTGCCATTACCCTTGAATAATTCTCAATTCCCTTGCAAAAGCCAATTTCAGAGAGCATTTCCATGTCGTACCTTGTCCTTTGCTCTATTCTTTGAGCCTCGACAAGTTTGCCCTCAAGCTTAAATTTTGCGACGACCTCTTCCATTTCACGCTCAATTTCCTTAAGCGCAACCTCGGTTTTTTCCTGCGACACGACATAGTGAGACGCCGGATAAATTGCGGCATGTTTAAGGCTTGCCACCACTTCACCCGTAAGAGGAATAATTTCACTTATTTTTTCTATTTCGTCGCCAAAAAATTCTACCCTGATAGCCTTTTCACCCGAGCCTGCGGGGAAAATTTCCACAACATCTCCACGTACCCTAAATTTGTTTCTAACAAAATTTATGTCGTTTCTTTCGTACTGAATTTCCACGAGTTTTTTAAGGAGATCGTCACGTTTTTTCTCCATGCCGGGTCTAAGCGACACCACCATGGTACGATAATCAACAGGGTCGCCCAGCGAGTAAATGCAGGACACGCTCGCAACTATAATTACATCTCTTCTTTCAGACAGGGCAAGCGTTGCACTGTGGCGAAGCTTGTCTATCTCCTCATTTATCGCAGAGTCTTTTTCTATATAGGTGTCGGTGTGGGCGATATATGCCTCGGGTTGATAATAGTCATAGTAAGACACGAAATACTCCACCGCATTTTCGGGAAAAAACTCTTTAAACTCAGAACAAAGCTGAGCCGCCAAAGTTTTGTTATGTGCCAGCACTATGGTGGGTCGCTGGAGTTTTTCTATTACATTTGCCATGGTAAATGTCTTGCCCGTACCGGTAGCACCCATGAGCACTTGAAACCTCTCCCCGTCCTCTATGCCCTTTGCAAGCTCCTCTATCGCCTGAGGCTGGTCGCCTGCTGGTTTATATTTTGAATGAATTTTAAACATCTTTACCTCTTTAATCCATATTTCCAAATCCAACTAAATCTATGATTTTCTCCTCGTCTTCCCGTGCACGCTCCAGTATGCCTTTTCTGAAATTTTGTATGCTTTTTGTCACATCGGTAAGCCATCCGCTCTTTTTAAACGAGGTATATCCGCCGTCGAAGAAAATTAAATGGTCTTCGAAATTTACATTAATCACATCAAGTGCCAGCTGTATCTCTTTTGTCGCCGTCAAATCTCCTTTTGATGGCATAACGCTTCCGTTTGGGTGGTTATGCGCCAAAATTAGCGTGTCCGCCTCGTACTCTATACAAATTTCCATAAGTCTTCTTATATAAATAGGAACCAAGGACACTATGCCCTCGCAAATTATATTATTAAATTTAACTTCACCCTTGCCGTTTAGTATTATTACGCCTATGGCCTCTGTGGTGCGGCCGATAAATTTATTTTTTAGCATTTCATATGCCGACTGTGCATCGTACACCCTGCGTGAGTTTGTGCTCATTTCACTCATATAATAGCGTGAAAGCATCGGGATAAGCCTTAAAAACTGCGCCGTGCTCACGTCTACACCCTCAAGCTGTGTAAGTTCTTTGCATGGAGCATTTAAGACTGCACAAAAACTTCCAAAACTTTCAATAAGGCTTTTTGAAAGCTCTTGCGCACTTTCTTTATCACAAACCGCATTAAGCAGTAACGAAAGAACCTCCTTAGATGTCAACGCTTCAATATTTTTTACATCAAAACAAGGTTTATTCATCTCCCCATTTCCCATAAATTTTCACGCCCCTTTTGTCGTATTCTCGTTATGAAACAAGTATATCAAACAAATGTTCTATTGTCAATTAATAGAGATATTCAAATATTTTCTTTTTTTGCTTGACAAGTGCACAAGTTCAGTGTATTATAATATATAGTACAGTAGGTACAGAAAGGATGATGATATGAACTTAAATAAGTTTGACAAAGTTCCAATTTATGAGCAGATTATTTATGAGATAGAAAAAGAAATACTGTCTGGCATATTAAAATGTGGTGGAAAGATGCCGTCTGTAAGAAATTTATCTTTACAACTAGGAGTAAATCCAAACACAATTCAAAAAGCTTATACGGAACTTGAAAGGATGGGCATTAGCATATCAGCCCAAGGACAGGGTAGATATGTGTCTGAGGAAGCACTGAGTTTAATTAGGGGGAAGCGTATGATTATGATAGATGAAATTTATGAAAACGTTTTAAAGCTTGAGGCGGCAGGCATAAGCTTTGACGACATTATTTTAGAGCTAAAAAAGAAGAAAGAGGTGGAAGACGATGTTAAAGCTTGAAAATGCGGTTAAATATTTTGATAAAAAACTAATTATTAACGATGTAAGTTTTGAGCTTGCCCCCTCTTCAATTTGCGGGCTTATAGGCTCTAACGGTTCAGGAAAATCTACACTTTTACGCCTTATGAGTGGAGTTTACAAATTAAACGGCGGAAAAATAACACTTTATAATAAAGATATTTTTAACGACTTTCACGCAAGAGAAAAGGTGTTTTTTGTGAGTGATGACCTTTATTTTCATCCGGGTTACACACTTAGCGACAGCGCAAAATTTTACGCATCTCTTTACAAAGATTTTTCCATGGATAAATTTAATTTTCTATGCAAATCTTTTGGTCTTAACACTAAACAAAGGGTGCGCACTTTCTCTAAAGGCATGAAAAGACAGGGCATTACCTTGCTTGCAGTAAGCGCAAACACTGATTACATCTTGTTTGATGAAACATTTGATGGCTTAGACCCTGTTGTGAGAAACAATATTAAAAAGCTTTTATACGACCAAATGTGCGAAAGAAATTTAAGCGTGCTTTTGACCAGTCACTCACTAAAAGAAGTAGAGGACAGCTGCGACAGGCTTATATTTTTACACGACGGAAAAGTTGTGATGAACCACAGCACACAAGACGCACAAAGCTCTATGGTTAAAATTCAAATTGCCTTTGAGGGCGACTGGCAAAACAGCAAACTTGATTTTATTAACGCCCTTAAATTTACAAGATACGGAACTGTTGCCACTGTTACGGTAATGGGTGACGGAACTAAAGAAAAAGAAGAGCTTTTAAAAATGGGCGCAAAAATTTGCGACATACTGCCACTTTCACTCGAGGAGATTTTTATTGCGGAAATGGAAGCAAAAGGATACTTTATGGGGGAAATATTTGAAAGGAGTGATATAAATGATTAACACTAAACTATTTTTACACAATTTTTATAAAAACAGAGTTACTTTGCTCATTTATTTACTTATTTTGACTCTGCCGTCACTGACCATTGCATTAAACACAATTATGCCAAGCTCCGGCACAGAAAGCTGGTATATTTCGGATATATCGCTGATTATTTTTGTTGCATTTTGTTATATAGGCACATGGCATTTCACTTTTTCAAATTTTAGTTTCATGTCAAAAAGAAGTGCCGACGACATTTATAGCTCCATTCCGATAAGCCGTCAAAAGCTGTATTTCACTCAGTTTTTAAGCTCGGTCGCAATGACCGGCGCAGTGCTTTTCGTTTCTTACTTCATTAATTTTTTTATCTCAGCGATATCATTTATTTCATCTAGCTATTATCCATCTGCTTTTTTACTAGACGCATTCTTGGTCATTTTATTTGTGGCCGTGTGCTCTTTGGTTGGAATTAGTTTGTCGGGCACTGCAATTAGTGCATTTGTGTCCTCGGTGCTTGTGGGTCTTACCCCGTATGCCTTGGTGCTGTTTTTCTCGGCAAACTTCACCTTACTAGACCCCTCAGTAAACTTTTCCTATATAGAAATTGTAAGTATTTTATTTGAAAATCCTGCACTTGCGCCAATTTCCCTGCTTATTTACCCAGTGTCAGGATATTATATTCCCGGTTTTGACACTAGCTTAACAACTATTTTTACCACACTTTTAATTTGTGCGGTATACGCATTAATTGGACTGCTTTTATTTAAAAAACGTCCCTCCGAGGTTTCAGGCAATATGAATTTAGGAAGCAAAAACAGGGCTTTCTTTAGAATTCTTATCACACTGCCTGCGCTATTAATCATAGCCGAAATCATCATGCTAAACATAGCCTATAGTACTCCTTTAGAAATTACTATCATTATAACGATTTTCGTAATCGCCGTATGCCTGTATTTTGGATATGAGCTTATAGCCACAAAGTCGTTTAAAGAAACCACAAAAAGTGCGCCTCTATTTTTAATAAGCGTAGCGTTTGTAGGAGCGCTTACAGCCTTAATTCCCGTGGCGGCCGAAGTCTCAAAAAGCACAATACCACAGTCAGAAGACGTTTTAAGCATACAGCTTGTGTATAATGGAGATGGTTATTTTGAAAACCTTGCAGGCGATGTTGTGCACACCGACCCCGAGATTATAGCGCATGTAATGTCCGCATTTAATTACACAAATAGTATGCATGGATACGACACATTCTCCTTTAAAATCACCACCAAAAATTTAGAAACACAAATTAGAAATATCACCCTGCCATCAAATGGCGCCTCTTTCTTCCTAGAAACGTTTTTTGAACTTGTTGAAGAAAACGAAGAACACCAAAGAACCATGGCAACCCTGCCCGAGGAAGCTACCAACCTATACATCTACAGCTATAGTGTACGGGATATTATGGCCACAGACAAACAAATTCTTGAAGTATACGACGCATTAAAACAAGATTTTGAAAACGGAGTAAAGCTTTCTTACAACAGCAGACCTACTTTTGTGCTTCATTTTGTCGATGCAAAAAGCGGAAGGTATGGCGAAGTTCAAATATCTGACGAAACACCTCTGGCTCTTGAAAAAATTCTTGAAATTTACAATAAGACAAACTCGTTTGATAATTTGAGTATTCATTCAAGCTCTCTTTTCGTTCAGTCAGTGGCATTTAACGACGGCAGTGAAAAAGAGGGTAACTATTTAAGTTATAATTACACAAATTACCTTTATGAAGATTTATCACAATATGAAATATATTATGAAGTGTCTGATTATAATAAAGACGAGTTGTCAGGAGAGACACGTGAAGAGCTGTTTGCTGTTTTAGAAGAGGCACAGCACACCACACTTGACGATAACCCAGTGTCATTCGGAACTGTTTCAGACTCATTAAACACCTATTTATTCCTGTTTACCGAGGAGCAAATTTTGGAAATTAAAGAAATTTTAGAATAAGATTACAACACAAACCACAAAAAAGGAGTGATTACCAGTATGAAAAAGATTATTTATTTAACACTAACATTAGTTTTAATTAGCCTAATATTTGTCGCCTGCAAAAATTCAGGCGAAGAAAGTCAAAGTAGCCAAGACACCCCACAAGCAACCCCGACCCCAGAGCCCGAGGAAGATTTAGACCTTGATGTGGACTTGTTTGACGAGGGCGAGGAGCTCTCGGGGACGCTGGTAATCTCCTCCGATGTTGCCAGCACCTATGCGGCAGGTTATTTTGGAATTTATCCTCTTGCAGAGGGATTTAACGAACTTCACCCAAATGTAGAAATTATAGTAGAGGGTTATAATCGCGTAGACCAGACCTTAAGCCCTGAGGAGCTTGAAGTAGAGGGTCAAACATACAAAAATGACCTTCACATGCAGCTACTATCAGGCACGGCACCTGACTTAATTTTTACAGGCAGAGATTACACCTCAAACCTTGCCTTTACCGATAATATTAGGGATTTAAACGCATTCATGCAAAACGACCCGAATTTTAACAAAGACGACTATTACATGAATGTGTTTGAAGCCTTTGAAGTCACGGGAAAGCTTTATAATATGCCAAATACTTTTAGTTTTGACTTTTTAAGAATGAGGGAAGACGTTATAAGGGCAGCAGGAATTGACCCAAGCACCGTAGAAACTGTCGACTACAAATTTTTATTGGATGTGCAAAGCAAAGCGATGGCAAGCGGAAAAATTCCCGACTTAAAATACATAGCGCAACACGACTATACGGGCAATGCCTTGCTTTACAAGCAAGAGATATCGACAAATTTTAACAGCGATACCATGACGGCAAATTTTGACAGCCCAGAATTTATAGAGTATTTAAACTTTACAAAAGAGCATGCTGTCTCACAGTATACTTATGGATATTTTCCGGGACCTATTTATGATAGGAATGACTCCTTTGTAGACGACAGCTATTTTGTGCAGGAAATTGGCATGTTGGTAGGTTATGAAACAGGAAAGTTTAAAACAGCCGAGCTTCCCGGCATAACAGATCCCATACCCGTTGTAACTTCAAACGGTGAAGTTTTAGTCTATCCGGGATTTACCATGAGCATACCGACAAATGCGAAAAACCCAGCGCTTGCTTGGGAATTTATCAAGTACTGTATCTATGACAGCGGAGAAATGCCGGACGGTTTAGAGATAGAGAATCTGTCAAGATGGGACGGCGATAGATTTAGTTCTGATATACCTGTAAATAAAAACAACATGAAAAATTACATAAACGGACAGTTTACCACAAGCACACAGGAAGAGAAAGACTATTTAATAAACCTATATAACGACACTTTAACGCTACCTATAATAGCCGCAAATGTAAACACATATTTGCCCGCATACAATAACCAAACTGTGACAGACTACTATGAAAACGACGGAATGTACACCGCAGAAGAAGTGGCAAAGGCATTACAGGAAAGAACGGAAATTTATTTAAACGAGATAGCTTAACACCAGAAAGTTGAGGCCTTAATGAGATATGTTAGAAAAAGAAAAAATTATAAATTAGTTTTTATTACTCTAGTATTTTTATTAGTTGCAGTATTTGCAGTTTTATATTTGCAGTTTAGAGGCAAACCCGCAAATTTTAATAAAGAGCCAACGGAAACTTTATTAAATAATACGGCCACAGTTACGCCCAAAATTGTTTCAGAATTTGATAAAAATCACCTTGTAAACTCAGTTAGCAACATGCTTATCGGCTATACTCAAAGTGTAATTGACATGGGCAACAACAGGGATAATCACTGTTATTATCTCGACACCGAAGAAGAACATAGCGTAACTATATTTTTTGACACAAATAATGACAAGGCAAAAACCGTTTCAGTTTCTATATCAAAGGAAAATTATGATATTGAAAAGAACTATATAGAAACAGTTCTCAAAACTCTAAATGAAAGTTTTGGCATATCGGATACGGCTCTAATTATGGGCAGAATTGACGAAATTAGGCTTACTAAAACGTCGGACTTTCCCCTTGGAAATGAGTATATACTTTATGATAATGTAAACAGCTCTGTTCAAGTAGTGCTTTATGATTTATCGCATAATTTACAGGTCGATTACAATGTACTGGAAACCTCGGACGGCTTGCCGCCACAAGACGTGATGCTTATTAACAGCGAAAACCCTGTGCCAGAAGATTTCAAACCCGATTTAGTAGAGTTCAAGGGGTATCAAGTCGCAAGCGTTTTAGCGGACGATTTAGAAAAAATGTACAAGGCGGCAGAGCTCGATGGTGTAAATTTAGAAATGACAAGCGCATACCGCTCTTTTGATGAGCAGAGTGACATATATAACTCACGGTACAACGGATATTTAGAAGACGGATATTCTGCGGACGAAGCGCTTGAAATGGTGGAGGAATTTGTCGCAAAGCCTGGGCATTCAGAGCACCAAACAGGCCTTGCAATTGACTTTGCAGGAGAAGCTATGTGGAGATGGCTTTTAAGCAATGCGCACGAATACGGATTCATATACAGATATCCCGATGACAAGGTGCTTATAACAGGCATAGGCTACGAACCGTGGCACTATTACTATGTCGGAGTTGACTTAGCAAGCTATATTTACAGTAAAGATTTAGTACTTGAAGAATATTTAAGCATTACAGCTAACGCATAATTTTTATATAAAAGGAGTGATTACTGGTATGAAAACGACGGAATGTACACGGCAGAAGAAGTGGCAAAGGCATTACAGGAAAGAACAGAAATATATTTAAACGAGATAGCTTAGTAGTTGAGAGTTGATAGTTGCGGTGAAATGCTTCGCATTTTTAGATTAATAATTGGCAAAAAAAGAACTACAACAAATGTTATAGTTCCTAAGTTTAAAGATTTTAACGAGGATTTGGTTAATCCATCTATTTATCACGATAGTGAGAACCACATTGTAGGATTTTAATTTGATTGCCCTCGATTTTAAAAACAATACGATTTTTCTCATCAATTCGCTTGCTCCAGTAGCCACTGAGCTGACCTTTTAACGGTTCGGATTTTGCAAGTCCGTCATAGCCATTTCGTTCAATATCCGAAATTAATTTATTTATTCTTTTTAAAGTTTTCTTGTCCTGTGTTTGCCAATAAAGATAATCTTCCCAAGCGTCATCGTCAAATGATTTAATCGTCTAACACCTCGATTAACTCATGGGGAGTTCCGCCAGTTTGTTCCATTCTTCTTGCAGCTCGTAAAAGGCGAGCTTGATTTTCCTCGCTATAAAAAGGGTCGTTATTTAATGCAATTTCAAATGGTATGCGTTGCTCTCTAATAACTGTTTTTGCAAACATATTTATAGCGGCAGAAGTATTGAGCCCGATTTCATTACAAAAAGCATCAAATTGTTTTTTTACATTTTCGTCAATGCGAATACTTAGCGTTGTTTGTGCCATAGTATAACCACCTTTCGTTATTAGTATATACATTGTAACACATATTATGCAGTTTTGCAATACTATGTTATTAAAAAGGAGTGATTACTGGTATGAAAAAGATTATTTATTTAACTCTTACATTAATTTTAATTAGCCAAATATTTGTCGCCTGCAAAAATTCAGGCGAAGAAAGTCAAAGTAGCCAAGACACCCCACAAGCAACCCCCACACCAGAGCCCGAGGAAGATTTAGACCTTGATGTTGATTTATTCGACGAGGGTGAGGAGCTCTCAGGCACGCTGGTAATCTCCTCCGACAAGGTAAATCCAAATACTACAAGCTATCATGGAATATTGCCACTTGTAAATGGGTTTAAAGAACTTCATCCAAATGTCGAAGTGATAGTAGAGGGTTATAACCATTCGGACTACGCCATGAGCCAAGAGGAATTGGAAGTGCTCAGTGAGAAGTATGAGCAGGACATGAGAATAGGCTTAACCACAGGTGATGTCCCCGATTTAATTTTCACAGGAAGAGATTATACCTCAAGTTTTGCAACGACAGATAGTTTAATGAACTTAAACGCATTTATCCAAAATGACCCGACATTTAATGAAGACGATTTTTTCATGGAAATATTTGATGCATGTGAAGTTTACGGAAAACTTTATAACATGCCAAACACGGTAAGCTTTATGTATTTAAGAATGAGAGAAGACGTGCTAAATGCGGCAGGAGTTGACCCAAACACAGTAGAAACAGTCGACTACAAATTCTTGCTAGATGTTTATAACAAAGCAAAAGACAGCGGAAAGTTTCCCGACTTAGAGGGCATTGGACAAAATGCCAGTGAGGGCAAGGCTTTGCTTTATAGATATGAAGTGACAAATGCGTTTAACGGCAAAGACATGACAGCAAGTTTCACGTCCCCCGAGTTTACCCAGTACCTAGAGATTACAAAACAGCATGATTCTCCATACGCTTTTGGCGGTTTTTCAGGGCCTATTTATGATGGTGTGCAGGCATTTTTGGAAGATGGCTATTTTGTGCAAAACATTATAGGTTTAAGCTATGGCACGGGAGAGTTTTTAATAAGCGAGCTTGACGGAATAACGAAGCCCATACCTGTTGTGACATCAAGCGGAGAGCTTCTAATTACTCCGGGATATAACATGAGCATACCCACAAATGCAAAAAACCCGGCACTTGCTTGGGAATTCATTAAATACTGTATATACGAAAGCGAAGAAATGCCCGACGGACTAGATATAGCAAAGCTTGGCAAATGGGGCGGTAACAGGTTTGAATCCGATATGCCTGTCAATAAAAACAATATGGAAAGAATTGTAAGTTCGCATTTGGCAGAATTTACAGAAGAAGAAAAAGATAAATTAATTTCACTTTACCAAACTTCCTTATCCCTACCGATAGTAATGAGAAACTTAAACGCATATCTGCCTGTATATGACATACTGAGAGAGTACTATGAAACAGACGGAATGTACACGGCAGAAGAAGTAGCAAAGGCATTACAGGAAAGAGCGGAAATTTATTTAAATGAGATAGCTTAGGTAGTTGATAATGAATAGTTAATAATTAATAATGGAATTCCAAAAATTTGCGTAAGCGTTTCACCACTGCTCTTTACTTTTTTACGGTTACGTTTTTTTGACAGTATAAGGGGCGGTTCTGTGTGACCACCCCTTATACTTTGCCAGCAATTCATTTTCCAAGGTACAATTTCCTCTTTTTCGGCATAAGTATTTCATCTGTTGTTACGTTATACAGTTTTGCCAAAGTAACAATTGACTGCAGACTAGGTTCTGACTTTCCGGTTTCATAGTACGTATACGCAGAGCGTGTTAGGTTTAAATAAATCGCAACTTCGTCTTGTGTCATGCCGGCACGTTTTCTAAACCGCCTTAACTTTTCTCCTAAGCAATTTTTATTCATATATTCCACCTCTCACGAACAATTGTTGGTATTAAATTTATTATATCACACTATAATTTTATTATCAAGAACAAATGTAGGTGATGATATGAATGAAGTATTAGCTAGTAGACTTGTTGCATGCAGAAAAGAAAGAAATCTTACTCAGCGTGAAGTTGCGATTTTCTGTGATATTACAGAAAAAGCGTATCAAAACTATGAGCTTATGAAGCGAGAGCCAAGGATAGATATTTTAATCCGCATTGCTAACTTCTATAAGGTATCTATTGATTATTTAGTCGGATTAAGCGAAAAGTAAAAAATGCGTAAAAAAAGCCCCGAGGGGCTTTTTTTAATTATCATAAAGTTTTGCTATTTCTTGTAATTCGTTTATTATCTCTATGTGCTGTGGACATAGTCCCTCACACATTCCGCATGCTATGCAGTCTGCGGCTTTGCCTTTGTCTTTTGTTGCGTTTTCATATCCCCACATGTTTTTTGGCTTGTCCTCGTGAGAATTGAATTTTTTGTGGAAATTCATGACATCAAAAACTTCGGGAATGTCTATTTTTTGAGGACAGTCGTCCACGCAGTACTTGCATTTTGTACATGGTATTGTAGGGATGGACTGATAGACTTCTACTACCTTTTCAATAGCGGCTCTTTCTTCATCGTTTAGAAGCTTTAAGTCTTTCATGTAGGACACATTGTCTTCTACTTGCGCTAAAGTCGACATGCCGCTTAGCGAGGTCACTATATTGTCAAGTGAGACCGAGTATCTCATAGCCCAAGAAGCCGCAGAAGCACTGCTGTCAAGCTCGTTTAAAATCTCTTGCGCTTTTGGTGGAAGCACCGCCAAAGTACCGCCTTTTATAGGCTCCATTACGATTACGGGCAGGTCGTGCTTTATAGCGAGTTCATAGCAAGTTTTAGACTCAACCGTAGGATTTTCCCAGTCTATGTAGTTTAGTTGAAGCTGAATAAAATCTGTTTCATGTGCATGTTTTTCTAAGGCATCTGCCAAGACATCTGAGCTGTCATGGAAAGAAAATCCCATGTTTCTTATTTTTCCCTCTGCCTTTTTCTCGTGTAAAAATTCCCAAGCACCTATTTTTTCCGCATGCTCAAATCTTTCTTTGCCCATTGCGTGAAGCAAGTAGTAGTCGTAATACTCAAGCCCCGCACGGTCTAAAGACTCTTGAAAAACTCTTTCCATATCCTCTTTGTTTTCGCACATCCAAAGTGGAAGTTTTGAGGCTGTTTGGAAACTTTCTCTGGGATATCTGTCGACAACAGCTTCTTTAAGTGCAACTTCTGATTTACCGCCTATGTACACATAAGCCGTATCAAAATACGTAAAGCCTTTTTCCATGAAAACATCGACCATCTTACATGTTTGTTCCATGTCAATTTCTTCGCCATTCATAGGAAGGCGCATAAGCCCAAAACCTAGTTTCGGAACGTCGCTCCCTTTGTATAATTTACCCATAATTGTTACCTCCGATTAATTTTTTTATACGACTTAATTATACTCCCGATATTTTCAAAGTCAAGTTTATTTTGTAAATTTGGCATATTGACAAGTAATCCTCTGAGGCGTATACTTTATTTAATAGTTTAACGCAGTAAACAAGGAGGCAATTTATGTCATATTCACCACCAAATGGATTTATACCATATCCAAGCGACCCCGACCTATATTATTATGAGCAGTTAACTTATGACCAAAATGGACAGCAAGTCCGTGAAATTACATATTTTAGTGTAAGCAGCGGACAAACACAGGTAAACCACTACCCTGTAGAGGCCGTGCAAACGGCACAGAACTTTGAGGTGCAAAATAATTCCGTGGCGGCAAAAATCGCCCCTAAAAAGAGCAAAACCGGCTTAATTGTGAGTTTATTGATACTCACGCTTTTAATAGCAGGTGGACTTGTGGTATGGCTTACAGGCGCTTATAAAATGCTACCGTTTTTCGGGGCATCTAGCGGCACAAGTTTTGAGGAAAACACCGATTTTGCAATGGGATATTATCATTCAGTGTTTTTGCAAGATGACGGCACAGTTGTTGCGGCGGGAAGCAATATTTTTGGACAGTGCGACGTCGACATGTGGACCGACATTGTTGCAGTTTATGCATCCGGTCATCAAAGCATAGGACTAAAATCCGACGGAACCGTGGTGGCTACAGGAGATAATGAATTTGGGCAGTGTAATATTGACACTTGGACAGATATTGTAGACATTACTACATCTTATTTTAGCACAACAGGCGTAAAATCCGACGGAACGGTTATAAGCACCAGTGGTGAAAGCGATTATGATAGAACATACACCTATACAGACGAGTGGAGTGGCATCGCTCGCATAGGCTTGACCGGCGGAATGAGCGGTGTTGTATGTGGATATACAAACGACAACAAAGTTTTATTTGCACGAGATTTCACTCAAACTCAGTCAGATTTTTTAAGTTCGTTTAGCGACATAAAAAAACTCACCGCTTTCTCCCTTGAAGGCGAGCAGGGCGAATATATCGATTATTATATATATTCAAAAAACAATGGTCAATTTTTTGTAGAAACATATGCGTTGCCCCAGTATTTGTCCTTACAAACTGCCGATATAGCACAAAAAATCGATCTTGACAACGCAGCAGATATAGTCACTCCTGCCAATACTTATGTTTTGTACAAAGACGGAACAGTAGCTGTTTTTGATACCTTCAACGATTTTGAGGAAATAGAAGATTACGGCACAGACGAGTGGACCGATATAGTAGCAATCAAATTTAATCTTACCAGCATAATAGGCCTTAGAAGCGACGGAACTTTTGTAAGCGCAGGTAAGAATGATTATGGAGAGCTAGATTTAGAAAGCATAGGCATACCGGTGTACGACTGATCATATTTCTTTGTTGAACCTATAGATGACTAAAGGAGGCTATTTATGTCATACCAAATACCAAACGGGTTTATACCATATCCAAACAATCCCGATTTATATTACAGCGAAAAGACAGTTTACGACCAAAACGGCGGACAGTTTCGTGAAATTACATATTTCTCGGTAAGTAGCGGACAGACACAGGTAAGCCACTACCCTGTAGAGGCCGTGCAACAGCAAACCACGCAACCGCAACCCGTACAAGCACAAGAAAAGAGCAGTGTGAAAACCGCTACTAAAAAAAGCAGGGCAGGTCTTATTGTAGGGCTTAGTGTAATTACAATATTAATTGCAAGTGTCTTGGTGTTTTGGCTTACAGGTGCTTATAAAATGTTATCGTTTTTCGGTGCATCTTCCTCACAAGGGCTAGGCAATGACTTCTCGGTCGGCAGTTATCACTCTGTGTTTTTAAGGGACGATGGCACTGTTTTGGCAACAGGCGACAACACATACGGACAGTGTGATGTGGACACATGGACGGATATTACAAAAGTAGTGAGCTATGAAAACCACACCGTAGGTTTAAAATCAGGCGGCACTGTTGTCACCACGGGAGATGAAAATTTTAGCGACACAGTCGAATGGACTAACATTATCGACATCGCCACAAATGGGTCTTTTGTTATGGGCTTAAAATCTGATGGAACGGTAATTCTTTCCCCCTCCTACCCCTTTATGGACAATGTCACAGACACTTGGACAAATGTTACCCAAATAGCGATAGACAACAACGCAGTCTATGGCGTCACAGACGACGGAAAAGTACTTTTTTGTGCTATGAACTCCGCCGAGAGTAACTTTGACAGTATTCAAAACGTAAAAAGGATAGATGTTACCGACTATTTTTTAGTAGCCTACACAAACGAAAACGATATTTCTATACGAGCTAACTATGACAACCAGTACTCTGACCGCATAATGAACGCTTGGTATGAAACGATAGACGCCGAAAAATTGGAGCGTGTAGTGGCAAACGGAGACATAATTTTGTCTATTTATGACGACGGCACTCTTCAATCCTTTAACGCATATTATGAAGTGAATTTTACTCTGTGGGGTGATATAAGCGAAGTGGCGGTAAGCGAAAATTCTATTATAGCAAAAAAATCAGACGGCACTTTCATAGCCTATGGCTCTAACGACAGTGGCGAACTTGATTTTTCTAAAATAGGCATAGAGGGTGTCATTGATAACGATATTTTAGAGCTAGACGAAAGCACAGAGGACTCAGACACTCAGTCACAACAGCCCGAACCTACCCCAGAGCCGACTCCTGAGCCTACCCCAGAACCAACTCCAGAACCGACTCCAGAACCAACTCCTGAACCAACTCCTGAACCTACTCCTGAACCGCTTTCTGATTTAGATATAGTGGCGCAGTTATTATCTTATTATGAAAGCTTTAATTTAGAAGCGGAGCTTGATTATTACGAAGCCGTTCCCGAGTCTTTTAGCGATTTCCCTACAGGCCTTTATATAAGAGAGGACAAAAAAGCCGCACTTATGATAATCTGCGACACAAGCCCTGATTATTTAAACTATCTTCTATTTGTACCGGGCGAGGACGGACGCCTCGACCTCTCCTCGGCCATTGACGAATACGGATACAGTCTGGCAAGTATCAGTGGCTCTTATGCCGACGACATTATGAGCGATATCTCGCTTGAGGTACTTACAGATGAAAGTGTGTATGTATACCCAATGTGGCGACCCGAACAATTTGAATCCTACGCAGACCCGACAGGAGTATACAATAGAATTTACCCATAAAAAAGTTCCACCCCAAAAGGGTGGAACTTTCACGTAAACTCTCTACTAATAAACCTATTTCCTTATAAATGCAACGCCATATGCGCCAGGTCCTGTGTGTGTGCCTATTACAGGGCCTATTTCAAGCCTGTGGACTTTGTTGTTTGCCGTGTATTCTTTAAGGGATTTTTGCATGGTTTTTGCGCTCTCTGGCACATTGCTGTGTCCAAAAGTAACGCAACAGTCTGCGGATACTCCACTTTTTTTGACAAGCGCCTCTATTTGAGTGAGCACTGCAGATTTTCCTCTTGCCTTGCCCACAACAACTACCTTGCCCTCTTTTACGGAGATTATGGGGCAAATTCCTAAAACGCCGCCTACAAAGGCTACCGCACTGGAAAGTCTTCCGCCCATTTTTAGAAATTTGAGAGTATTAATGCCTGCATAAAGCTCTACTCTAGGCACAAGGCTTGTTATTCTTTCGGCTATTTCTTTTGCAGTTTTACCCTCTTCACGCATTTTTACCGCTTCAAAAATTAATAGAGCAAGGCCAAATGTAGTGTTTTGGGTGTCTACTATATGTATTCGTGTTTCATCAAATTTTTTCGCCGTAAGCACTGCGTTATTATATGTGCCGCTGAGCTCTTTTGAGATAAAAAGCCCCACTATCTCATCGCCCTCTTCTATATGCCTTGAAAATTCATCGTGAAAGGTCATAGGTGTGATTTGAGTGGTAGTCGGGAGTTTTTCCGCCATTTCAAGCTTGCTGTAAAACTTTTCATTAGTCAAGTCTATTCCAGGAGTATAACTTTCGTCGTCAAAATGCACTTGAATAGGTATGATATCTACACCTAACTTTTTTAGGGTGTGTATATCAACATCGCATGAGCTATCTGTAATAATTTTAATCATTTAAAATCCCCCAATTTTTCTTGCGAATTAAAATATTAATAAAAATTATTATACATCAATAATTTTACCCTGTCAATTAAATTGAAAAAACTAATATATTTGCTGAATTTATAGACCATTTTAGGTAAAAATAATGCAGAAATAGACAAACTTATTTATTTTTTGTTTTAGGTGTTGACAAATGGCTTACAAATTGGTATACTATCTAAGCTGTAACAAAACAGCACGGCGTTAAAATTTCATATGACTCATTAGCTCAGCTGGCAGAGCACCTGACTTTTAATCAGGGTGTCCGGAGTTCAAATCTCCGATGGGTCACCACAAAATCCAATCGATTTTCGGTTGGATTTTTTATTTTTGCATTTGCGGGTTTTTCGACAGTCTAAACCAAACATTTGTTTGCTTTTTTATTTATAGTGTGTTATACTGTTTTTATAAAGATAACTATACTAAATGGAGTGTATATATGAAGAGCTTAACTGAAAGCCAGAGAAAAGTGTATGAATTTTTGAGAGAAGCCGGCATGAGCGGTGTTCCGCCTACTGTAAGAGAGATATGTTTTGCCACAGGTCTTTCTTCGACGTCTACCGTGCATAATCATCTAAAAACCCTTGAAAAACTTGGGTATATACAAAGGGATAATGGTAAAAATAGAAGTGTTGTTGTTACCGGAACAAACAGTGTGGCGCAGGTGCCTATTTTGGGCACTGTCACGGCCGGAGCGCCTATACTTGCGGTCGAGGACATTGTGGGTTATATCCCTTTCCCTGAAAACAACAGCGGCCACGAGCTTTTTGCCCTACATGTCAAAGGCTATAGCATGAAAGATGTGGGCATTTTAGACGGAGACTATGTCATTGCACAAAGGACAGATGTTGCGCAAAACTCGCAAATTGTTGTTGCGATGATAGACGACGAAGCAACTGTTAAGAGATATTTTAAGGAAAAGGACACTATAAAGCTTCAAGCCGAAAACGAAGAATTTGAGCCTATTTATTCAAAAGACGTACAAGTTTTAGGAAAAGTAGTGTCTGTTATAAGATATTATTAAAGATATAAAAAAGTTAATAATTTTCCCTTAAATTCTTTAATCTTTATTCATAGCATATTAACAACTAAATTTTTAACTGAGTTATAATATAGGTGTACTAACAAAGGAACCGCACCTTTTTGGTACATGTTCTACCCTCCTCAAATAAACCCCTAACTAGAAAGCACCCAACCGCAATGGGTGCTTTCATACTTTTTATATGTTTTTTAAAATTTGCAAGCCGAATTTCATTACATTGTGACAGGAAATTTTATAAAAACCACACGGACGACGAAACGTCGCCCCTACGCCGTATTTTTCGATTTTATTGAAAACAAATATAATCAAAAAATGCGAAGCATTTCACCACAATTATTAATTATTAACTATCAACTATCAAAACACCTTCTGGTGTTTTTTTATTTTATTTGGATAAATCACCTTATATCGGAAAAAATACTTTTACATAAAAAAATTTTTACAATAAATATAAAGGTGGTATCATCATGAAAAATTTAAAAGAAAAAAGAAGCCTGTATCTTGCGCTTGCGGTATGCCTTATGGCCGTTGGAATTGCGGCATTTGGCACTTATGCCGGGGTTAGCACATACATGTCAGACCTTTCTACCCCCGAAGAAATCTTACAAAATGCCGAAAAGGACGATAACGCCCAGCCTCTTAGCCCTCAAAGCACTCCGCTTCCAACGCCTGCACCCACAGCACAGCCAACCCCCTCACCTACTGCCCAGCCCGTACAAGAGACCGAGGCCCCTGTAGTTATCACTCCAGCCCCTGAAGAGCCCGAGACAGACACCACAAACGCCGTGCCCTATACCTTAAATGTAGACTTCACCCTACCTATTCAGGCAGGTGAAATAAGCACAGTTTTCAGCGACGGACTGCTTGTGTATAACGAAACAATGAAAGACTGGCGAACCCATAACGGACTGGACTTTTTAGCAAATATTGGCGACCCAGTTTTCGCCTGCAACAACGGCATCGTGACAGAGGTTTATAGCGACCTGCTTTTAGGAAATGTAGTGGTTGTAGAACATGGCGAATATGATTTTTATTACTGCGGACTAGGCGACACGGCGCTAGTTGCGGTAGGCGACGTAGTGTCAAGTGCAACAACCTTAGGCTCGGTATCAAACGTGCCACTTGAAGCAAATTCTACCCACCTTCATTTAGAGGTCAAACAAAACGGCTCGTATATAAACCCAAAATCGGTTTTACTTCCAGAATAAATCGTTTTGTCAGAGTGGCAAAGATTAAAAGTTTTTGTTAAGTTTTTTCAAAAACTTACGGGTTCTTAGGGCAGAGCCTTAAGGCGTTTTCCGCAGAAAACGAAATCTTTATCCTTAGAAGAGCATTTTTGAAGGTGAATTTTGCCCTAAAAGGGCAAAAGAGGAAAGTTTTTGCGATAGAAAAAGTTTCCTTATACCTACCCATTTGTGCAACTTTTTCCCTAACAGAGGTTTATAAACAGTTCGAGGCTGTGACGATAATTCGTCACAGCCTCTTGATTTTGCTATTTATTATTAAAAATACACTACTTGATTTTTCTCTGCCGACTCGAAAATAGCTTCCATAAGTTTCATAAGCTGTCTTTGTTCGTCGTGAGTTATGAGTGGCTTCTCTTCGCCGTTTACAGATTTTGCTATGTTTCTATAATAATCTTTTATGTCGCTGTCTATTCTTACAAGTGGCACTTCTTTTATTGTGTCTGCAGTTCTTGGTGCCATTGTTTTTGTTAGACCTGCGGCTGTTATAATGGGCACGGCGTCATGTTTTGCTGTTGTGGTCGCAATTACCGACTTTCCGTTAATATCCCAGTCTTCTATCACAGATGTTCCGTTTAGGCCTTGTATGTACCATCTTGGAAGATTTACAAAGTTGCTTGTTCCAACTTCTACATGGAAAGTTAGACCATCATCAAATGTAAATAGAGCCTTAAATCCATCGTCAACTTCTTCGTTAGTCACGTTTGAAAGCTGTGCATACACGGACACAGGCATTTTGCCTATCATCATGTTCATTTGGTCAAGTAGGTGAACGCCCCAGTCTAGAACCATTCCGCCGCCTTGAGCTATAGTGTTTCTCCAGTCACCCGGAATACCTCTTGAACCGTGAACTCTTGATTCTATATTGAAAATTCTACCCATGTCGTTTGACTCATAAATTTTCTTTGCAACAAGATAGTCCTCGTCCCAACGTCTATTTTGATGAACTGTGAAAATTTTGCCGTATTTATTTGAAGCGTCTATCATTCTTTCTAAAACTTCTGTGCTCATAGTAACAGGTTTTTCGCAAACTACGTTTTTGCCTGCCGCCAAAGCCTTTACTACAACCTCTTCATGCACGTCATTAGGTATTGCCACCGTGACAACATCTATGCTCTCGTCTGCCAAAAGCTCTTCTAAAGTTTCATAGGCTTTAATTCCGTTTTCCTCTGCTACTTTATTTCTCTCAGGCTTAATATCATAAACACCTGCAAGTTTAACCTCAGGTATTTGTGAAATATAACGAGTGTGCCAGCCACCCATTCCGCCGTATCCAACAACGGCAACCGATACTACTTTGCTCATAACATACTTCTCCTCTCAAAAGAAACATTATCATATTTTACAATAATTATAACTTAT
Organism: uncultured Eubacteriales bacterium; assembly: GCA_964370635.1. Classification (GTDB taxonomy): domain Bacteria; phylum Bacillota; class Clostridia; order Oscillospirales; family Acutalibacteraceae; genus SIG603. Next base: position 24,112 of record CAYJJU010000012.1, read on the forward strand.
CAATTCAACAATTCATATAAATTAACTATGCATAAATTGTAAAAATCTATTTATCTTTCTGCGCCAAAGAAGAAAAGGGCTATTGTACCGGGTCCTGAGTGCGCACCTATTACGGGGCCTATTTCATTGATGAACACTTTGCATTTAAACTTATCTTTAATTATTTTTTCAACATATTTTGCATCTTCTATGCAGTCGCCATGGCTTATAAACATGGTTTGGCTTTTTGGATTTATTCCTGTTTTTTCAATTTGAGCAACAAGCGCTTCAAGAGCCGGCTTTCTTCCTCTTACTTTTGATACAGGCACAAGTCTTCCTTCGTTATCGACATGCAAAACCGGTTTAATTCCAAGCATAGTGCCCACTATGGCAGCCGCCGCAGACACCCTGCCACCTCTTTTTAAATGATGCAAGTCGTCTACCGTAAACCATAGGCATAACTTAAGTATATTTTCATCAAGCCAGTCTTTAAGCTCGTCAATGCTTAGACCGCTGTTCTTTTTCTCTACGGCAGTGTAGACTAAAAGGCCTTGTCCCATAGACGCCGCAAGAGAGTCCACGCAGTAAAGTTTTCTTTGAGGATATTTAGCCTCTAAGTCTTTTTTTGCTATATTAGAACTTTGGTACGTTCCACTAAGCCCTGAGGAAAAGCCGATATACAAAACATCTTTTCCCTCTTTAAAAGCCTTTTCAAACTCTTCATAAAAATCATCAGGATTAAGTTGAGTTGTGCTTGACATCTCACCCTGTCTTAATTTTGAGTAAAATACTTTTGGCGACATTTCTCTTGCGTCTAAATAGTTTTTGTAGGTCTTACCTCCAATGGTAAATGAAAGTGGTAAAACGCTTATTCCCAGTTGCTTTGCCATTTCGTCTGACAAATCTGTCGTCGAGTCCGTAACAATTATGTAGTCGTTCATGTTTGACCTCCTTAAAGTTTAACAAATATAATCTGATTATAACGCATTTTTTATGTATTGTCTACTACTTTCTCTAGCCGAGTTCATATAAACCGAACCCGTTTTCTGACAAATGGGTAGGCTTTCTATCTTTGTCAAAGCCTTTTGCAAGGCGCAAGCATTACAGGGGGGCTTTTCCTTGCTATAAAACCTACCCATTTGCCAGAAAATCCTTAGACCTAAAAATGCCCAAATTATGCCTATAAGAAGGCAGACGGACGAAGTAATACTTGCCGTATTGCAAGTCCGTCTAACGTAGTTAGAGGTGCAATTTGGGCATTTTTAGGCGTGGTTCAGATTATATGAGCTCGGCTAAATGCTTCACCGCAAAGGATATTATTCCATCTTCGCAAAAAACATTTGACATTTGTGCGTGTTTTTTTACTTCCTTTGGAGCATTTTTAGCGGCAAATGAGTAGTCCGCTATTTCAAACATTGAAATATCATTAAAAAAATCGCCTGCACAAACTATGCTGTGTATGTTTAAGCCTTCTCTTTTTATCAGCGACTTAACCATGCTGCCTTTTGATACATTTAGTGGCAAAATTTCTATGCCCTCGCTCCAGCTTCTAAGTATTTGATATTTTTCACCATATTCTTTTATAAGTGCCGAATTTACAGCTTCGGTATCCTTTGCCTTTTGCATTACAAAAAATCTCTGAATTTTCTCAGAAGTTTTCTTAATATCCTCTTTTATATCTTTGGCACAAGTCACCTTTTTAACATCAACGCCCCAGTCATATCTCTTATAGTCATCTTTTGCATAAAGCGAAATCACGTTGTCAATTCCGACACTTGCAAAGGAATTACACTGATTTAATTTGTCAAAAAAGAAATCGCAAATGCTGTCATCAAACTGCTCTACATAGACAGATTCCATCACTTCTTTTTTCTTCCAATCAAATAACACTGCACCATTACAGGCAATCACATGTGTTTTTGGCTCTAGCTTTTTTGAAATATCTAGTAAATACTCGCACGCCCTGCCGGTGACCACGGTGAAAATTCCGCCGTTTTCCTGAAAATATTTAATTGCATCTAAGTTATTTTGCGGTATATTGCCCTTATAATCTGCAAGCGTGCCGTCATAGTCACTGCAAAATAAAAATCCGTCAAATTTACCCATTTTTATTTCTCCTAAATCTTAAAAAATCTTCTAAAATTATTGTAGCCGCCACGGCATCTACCACTTGTTTTCTGTTTTTGCCTCTTGTGTTTGTCGTGTTTAAAAAATTATGTGCCGTGATTGTAGTGCCTCTTTCGTCAACAAACTCCACGGGCAGTTTTGAGTGCTCGGCCAGCATTTTGCCAAATTCTCTCGCATTTATAGCACTTTCTCCCTCTGTGCCGTCCATGTTTTTTGGAAGACCAAGCACAATAAGCTGTACCTCCCTTTGGACGCACAGCTCTGTAATTTTTACTATTAATTTTTCCTTATTATGCTCTTTTATTACTTCTAAGGGAGAGGCAATAATCTCGCTATTGTCGCAAACCGCCGTGCCTGTCCTTGACTTTCCTAGGTCAACAGAAAGTATTATCATAAAAATACTCTCCCAACTCTTTTTTGTATGCTTTCGGGTATATGCTCTGATAAATTGTGGTTTATTACAGAAATTTCGCCGTTTTCGCCTACTTCTATCTCATTTATCGAGGTATTACCGCCAAGCTCCACCGTTAAAAGCTCTGTAATATCTTTCCCTAAACAGTAACACATGAGGTTTTGTATTGCACAGCCGTGAGATACCAGAGCTATGGTTTTGCCCTTGTTTTGCTCTGCTAAATCCAAAAAGGCATCTCTCATTCTACCATAAACTTCTTCCATGGTTTCGCCGTTTGGCGCTTTTAGTTTATGCGGATGTTTTTTCCAGCCTATGGCAAATTCGGGCGTTGTTTTTGCTATGTCTGTCATGAGCTTGCCCTCTAAATCACCAAGGTTTACCTCGGCTATTCTCTCGTCCTCTACCACATCAAAACCGTAAAACATGTTTATAGCCTCGGCAGTTTTTTTCGCCCTGCCTAAATTGCTTGAATATATTTTATCAAGCCCTTTGTCTTTCATGTATCCGGCCAAAAGCCCTAGCTGAAAAATTCCAACTTCGCTAGGCTGGGTGTCCAGCCTTCCCTGCATGACGCCCTTAGAGTTGCCCTCGGTTTGGCAGTGCCTTATCAGATAAATTTTTGTTACCATGGCTTTATGCCTCCTGTAATTTCACTGAGCGATTTAATCCCGTTTTTATCCATATAAGCTTTTATTCCCTCTAAAATCTTTATGGGAGCATAAGGGTCTGTGAATAAAACTGTGCCTATTTGAAGAGCCGTCGCACCTGCTAGTAGCATTTCTATGGCATCTTGCCAAGTAGAAATTCCGCCCATTCCGACAACGGGAATTTTAACCCTGCTTGCGACCTGCCATACCATTCGAATTGCAACAGGTAAAACCGCAGGGCCTGAAAGTCCGCCTATATTATTTCTTATTATGGGCCTACCCGTGTTTATGTCTATGCGCATACCCGTAAGCGTGTTTATCATAGAAATTGCATCAGCGCCTGCACTTTCTGCCGCCTGAGCCATCAGCGCTATGTCCGTAACATTTGGAGAAAGTTTTACCATTAAAGGTTTTTTTGTGTTTTTTCTTACACCACTTGTAATTTCTGTAACACCTTCTATCGTGGTGCCAAACTGCACTCCGCCTGACTTTACATTTGGGCAGGATATATTAAGCTCTATCATGTCTATGTCGGAGCTGTCTAAAATTCTTGCCATTTCAAAGTAGTCGTCCGAGCTACTTCCTGCAAGGTTTGCAATTATTTTTGTGTCTTGTTTTTTAAGCCAAGGCAGTTCGTTTTCTATAAAATATTCTACACCCGGGTTTTGAAGCCCGACCGCATTTAGCATGCCACCAGGTGTTTCTGTCACCCTTGGAGGTGGATTTCCTTGCCTTTTTTCTAGGGTAATACCTTTGCAGGATATTCCTCCTAAAGTGCTAAGGGGATAAAGTTTTGCGTATTCTTTTCCAAAACCAAAAGTGCCCGAGGCAGGTATTATTGGGTTTTTAAATTCTACTCCTGCAACATTTACTGATAAATTAGCCATTTTTATTCCTCCCTCTTAAAACACTATATTGTCGGCATCAAACACTGGGCCGTCTTTGCAGACATGGCCATAGTATTCATTTCCGTTTTCGTCTTGTAATTTACATGCACAGCCAAGGCAAGCGCCCACGCCACATGCCATTCTTTCCTCTAAAGAAAGCTGGCACATTGCGCCTTTTTTATCCGCCTCAAATTTAACAGCCTTAAGCATAGGGTGAGGCCCACAGGCGTATGCTATGTCGTAGTCTAAATCTTTTATTAAATCTGTTACTAGACCGTGATGTCCATAAGAGCCGTCATCGGTTGTGATTAATACCTTAGCGCCGATTTTCTTAAAATCTTCTTCCAAAATGACCGACTGCTTGTCCCTAAAGCCTAAGACGACCGTCGCATTTTCTCCGAAATGTTTTGCCGCAGCCAAAAGCGGAGGAACGCCTATTCCGCCACCTACAAACAGTGCTTTTTTCTCTTTTTCAATCAAGTTAAAACCGTTTCCTAAGGGTGCAATTATATTTAAAAAAGTTTGCTCCTCACACTGAGCCAAAAGGGCTGTGCCCTCGCCTCTTATTTGAAAAACCAGCCTTAATGTTCCTTTTTCTTTGTCTATATCACAAATAGAAATTGGTCGCCTAAGCGTTTTTGACGGCACTAAAATATGGGCAAACTGTCCTGCCCTTGCCATGTTTGCAAATTCAGGATAAAACACAGTTATATCAAACATACCTTCGGCTATTTCTTTTTTTGATATTATTTTACAATTTTTTACATCATATGTTTTTTGACACATAAAATCCTCCTTTTTTAGTTGAAAGTTGAGAGTTGAGAGTTGAAAGTGAAGGTTCACGACTTCGTCGTGCCTTTATTATAAAAAAATGCTCTGCATTTTTCACCACAACTATCCACTATCCACTCTCCACTCTAAACTACTATAGTACCTATTTTCCCTACAATCTCATCTCTCATTCTTACGGCTTCACGTCTTGCGGCTTTTGCGTAGTCTTTTTCCTCACAGCCCTCTTTTTGCCATGCGCACATTATTGCTCTTGATGAATTAACTATTGCGCCAAGTCCGTTTCTATCAAACGCAGGGGCTATGTCATCGGCTCCTCCGCCTTGCGCTCCGTAACCCGGAACAAGGAAGAAAGTGCGTGGCATTTTTGCCCTTAATTCTTCTAGTTGTTTTGGATAAGTCGCGCCAACGACTGCGCCAACGCCTGAGTATCCGAACTTGCCCGGCACTGACTCTCCCCATGTTTCACACATGTCCGCCATGGTTTCATAAACGGTTTTACCGCCAACTGTCATTATGTCCTGAAGTTCTCCCGATGACGGATTAGAGGTTTTTACAAGCACAAATATGCCTTTGTCGTGCTCTTGGCAAATGTCTACAAGCGGTTTAATTCCGTCTGTGCCCAGATAGCCGTTTACGGTCAGTGCATCTGCTCCAAAGGCAGAAAGCGCTTCGCCCTCCACATCGGTTACGCCTAAATGAGCCATAGCGTACGCTGTCATTGTAGGGCCTATGTCGTTTCTTTTTCCGTCAGTCATTACAAACATGCCTTTTTCTTTTGCGTAGGCTATGGTGTCGTTAAGGGCTTTCACGCCTTGCCAGCCGTACATTTCATAATACGCCGCCTGAGGTTTAACCGCCGGCACTATGTCGCAAAGCTCGTCGATAAGGCCTTTATTGTACTCTAAAAGAGCGGCGGCCGCACCCTCAAAATTTTTGCCATGCTTTTTAAAAGCCTCTTCTTTTATATAATTTGGAATAAACTCAAGTTTTGGGTCAAGCCCTGCTACAGTTGGGTTTTGCATTTTTACGATACCCTTAATCATTTTATCCATTGACATAATTTTTACCTACCTTTTCATTATTTATCTTCAAATACAATTTCACCGTTTAAGAAAGTGTATTTTACTTTTGATTTTAATTTTATACCCTTAAATATTGCATTTTTGCTTTTTCCATGCAGTTTATTTTCGTCTACCGTCCATTCTTCATTTTCATCAAATATAACAATGTCGGCACTTTTGCCCTCTTCTAAGACACCTGCATCTATTCCAATAATTTTAGCAGGGTTTACACTCATAAGCTCTATCAGCTTATCAAGGCTTATATGTCCTTTGTTTACAAGCGCCGTATAACTTGCAGATAGCGAGGTTTCCATGCCTATGCACCCGTTTGGCGCTTTTAAAAAGTCGGATTTCTCTTCTTCTGAATGAGGTGCGTGGTCGGTGGCTATTACCTCTATCACTCCGTCTTTTATCGCATTTATTAGAGCCACACTGTCCTCTTTTGTCCTAAGTGGTGGGTTCATCCTATAGGTCGCATCTTTTTTTGCAAGCTCATTATCTGTAAGCATTAAATAATGCGGTGCGGTTTCCGCCGTAATTTTTCCGCCGTTTTTTCTTGCGTCTTCTATAATTTTTGCACTGCCCTTAGTGCTTACATGGCATATATGAAGCGGCGCATCTACTGCCATCGCTATGGCTATTTCCTTTGCGGTAGAGCTGTCTTCGCATGCCCTATTCACACCTTTAAGCCCAAGCTTTCTTGATACTTCGCCCTCGCTCATATACCACTGCTTTGCAAGATATGGGTCTTCACAGTGGGACACTACTTTTACGCCCATTTCCTTTGCCTTTATCAGTGCATTTAATAAAATTTCTGTGTCAAACACGGGTTTGCCGTCGTCGGTAAAGGCTATAGCTCCTGCATCTTTAAGCAAAGGCATATCGGTCAAATCACTGCCGTCCATGCCTTTTGTTATGCATGCACTTATATAAATTTTACACTTTGCACTTTTTGATTTTTCTAAAATGTAATCAATCGTATCCTTATTATCTATTACGGGCGAGGTGTTTGGCATGCATAAAAGCGAGGTTACTCCTCCTGCCGCCGCCGCATTTGCGCCAGTAATTATATCTTCTTTATAAGTAAGACCTGGGTCTCTTAAATGCACATGCATATCCACTAAACCGGGTGCCACGACAAGGCCTTTCGCCTCAACGATTTTATCCGCATCAATTGAGATATTTTCACCCATTTTTTTGATGACACTGTTTTCTATGAGTATGTCTCCTATAAAATTTTGATTTTTTGCCGGGTTTACTATTTTTCCGTTTTTAATTAAAATTTTCATGTTTCACCTATTTTCCCAAAAATGTTTTTTCTAAATAATATTTTGTAAGTGCCAATAGCTCCCTGCTATAATGGGCAGGAAACAGCATGGGGTCTGTTACCGCCGCCAAAGGATACGCCGTGTAGCCGTTGTCTTTTGCAAGTTCTAGCGCCCTATACATATGGAAATCCTGCGTTGCGACTATTATAGTCTTTTCCAAATTTTCCCCTTCTATTAAAGGGAGGGAGTACTCCATATTTTCCCTTGTACTTGTCGATTTATCCTCAAGTAGCATTCTACCTTCATCAATTCCCAAATTAATAAGATATTCTTTTTGCGCTAGGGCCTCGGTCATAGGCTCGTCATGGCCCTGTCCGCCTGTGAGTATTACAAAGGAGTCGGGATTTTCTTTTATATAATCATAAGCAACATCAAGCCTGTTTGCAAGAGTTTTGCTGACCTGTCTGTCCTCATTCACCCTGGCACCAAGCACCATTACCGTCGTGTTTTGCGGTAAATTTTCATGGTGTATGCTTGTGAGTATTTTAAAGCTTAAAAACACAAACCAAATTGCAAGTAATGCGGTAAGTGATGCTAACACATATATTATCATTTTTAAAAACCTACTTTTCTTTACTAGTGAGGGCGCACCCCAAATTAAAAACAAAACCCATACACAACCCAAATGCGCAAATGCGGTGCCCTCATTTAAGCCTGCCCTAAAATACGGCAAGAAAAACCATACTGCAAGAAATAATATTACCGCTGAACCTATAATTTTGGGTACGATATAGTTTGAACTTTTGATGTCTTTTATCACTTTATCCGTCCTTTTCCACCTTTATAAGATTAATTATACTAAAAATCCCCCGTTTCCACAAGGGATACGAGGGATTTTTATTAAATTAAAAACCTCTTTTTACGTAAGAAGTATGAAGCAAGTCATGTGATAGATGGCTTCCTGGTTTGCCTAGGAATTCATCATAGCATTTTTTAACCGTTGGGTTATCATGGCTCTTTCTTAGTGGCATGTCTTTATCTTGGTTATATAAAGCAGATGCTCTTAATTTTTTAATGTCAACAAAGTTTCTTACTGTTGCAGGTTGGATAGGTTGTCCGCCGCCGTTTACACAGCCGCCAGGACAGCACATGACTTCAACGATGTGATAGTCAGCCTCTCCAGCTCTGATTTTTGAAAGAAGCTCGTTTGCATTATTAAGTCCGCTTACAACCGCAACTTTAACATCAAGGCCGGCTACATTATAAACAGCCTCTTTAAAGCCTTCTGTTCCTCTAACTTCTTTATAGTCAATGCTATCAAGGCTTTGGCCTGTTAGTACGTCGGCAGCAGTTCTTAGAGCCGCTTCCATAACACCGCCTGTAGCACCGAAGATAACAGCCGCACCGGTTGATTCACCCATAGCTGCATCGAATTTTTCATCAGGAAGTCTAGCAAAGTTTAGTTGAGCTTTTTTAATCATTTTAGCAAGCTCTCTTGTTGTTAGTGCAAAGTCAAGGTCTGGGTAATGTTTTGCGCCTGATTGATCGTCCCTGCCAATTTCAAATTTCTTAGCAACACAAGGCATGATAGAAACTGAAACTATTTTTGATGGGTCAATATTTTCTTTCTCGGCATACCATGTTTTAATTAGGGCACCTGTCATTTGTTGAGGTGATTTGCATGATGATAGGTGGTCTATTAAATCAGGATAGTAGTGCTCACAGAATTTAACCCAACCTGGTGAACATGAAGTGATGATAGGAAGTGTTCCGCCGTTTTGTACACGGTCTAAAAACTCTGTAGCCTCTTCCATGATAGTCATGTCGGCACCGAAGTCTGTATCAAATACTTTGTCAAAGCCAAGTCTTCTAAGAGCCGCAACCATTTTGCCCTCTACGTTTGTACCGATTGGCATGCCAAAGTCTTCACCTAAAGCAGCTCTAACCGATGGAGCTGTTTGAACGATAACGATTTTATCAGGGTCTGAAATAGCCTCGAAAACTTTATCTACATCGTCTTTTTCTCTTAGTGCGCCTGTAGGACAAACGTTGATACATTGTCCACAGCTTATGCAAGGCACATCTGCAAGTTTTGCTTCAAAAGCACAACCGATAGTAGTGTCAAATCCTCTGTTATTTGCGCCGATTACCGCAACATGTTGGTTTTGGCAAGCCGCTACACAACGTCTACAAGTGATACATTTTGAATTGTCTCTTACAAGGTGAACCGAAGATGTGTCTGTTGAAACATCAGGCATAGCGCCCTCCCAACGTGTTTCATCTTCAACGCCAAGTTCTTTACAAAGTGATTGAAGCTCACAGTTGTTGCTTCTATCACAAGTAAGACATTTTTTATTGTGGATAGAAAGTATCATCTCAAGAGTCATTTTTCTTGATTTTTGTACTTTTGGTGTGTTTGTTTGAATTTCCATGCCCTCATTTACAGGGTGAACACAAGAAGCAACTAGAGTTCTTGCGCCTTTAACTTCAACCATACACATACGGCAAGCGCCGATTTCGTTCATATCTTTTAGATAACAAAGTGTAGGGATATCGATGCCGGCTTCTCTTGCAGCTTCTAAAACTGTAGAACCCGGAGCCACTTTGTAGTCCATATTATTAATTTTAACATTTACCATATCCATGTTTAAATCATACTCCTTTCTTATTTCTTAATGATAGCGTCAAATCTGCATTTTTCAACACAAACGCCACATTTGATACATTTTGATCTGTCGATAACGTGAGGAGCTTTAACGCTTCCTTCAATAGCATTAACAGGGCAGTTACGTGCACACAAAGTACAACCTTTACATTTTTCTTCAACAACAAAGTAATTTGTAAGTGCTTTACATGCGCCTGCAGGACAACGGCTTTCTGTTACGTGGGCTATATACTCGTCTTCGAAGTATTGTAGAGTAGATAAAACAGGGTTTGGAGCAGTTTGTCCAAGTCCGCAAAGTGAATTTTCTTTGATATAGTAGCTAAGCTCTTTTAGTTTGTCTATATCTTCTAAACAGCCATTACCATTTGTAATTCTCTCTAGTATTTCATAAAGTCTTCTTGTACCTACACGGCAAGGAGTACATTTACCGCAAGATTCTTCAACTGTAAAGTCTAGGAAGAATTTAGCAATGTCAACCATACATGTAGTTTCGTCCATAACGATAAGTCCACCAGAACCCATCATAGAACCGATTTCAAGTAGATTATCGTAATCAATTTTTGTATCGATTAGTGATGCAGGGATACATCCGCCTGATGGTCCACCTGTTTGAGCCGCTTTAAATGTGTGACCACCTGGGATACCGCCGCCTATAACTTCAACAACGTCTCTTAAAGTTGTTCCCATTGGAACCTCAACAAGACCTGTGTTGTTAATTTTTCCGCCTAAGGCGAAAACTTTTGTACCGGCTGAACGCTCAGTACCTATATCTTTAAACCATTTTGCGCCGTTTAAAATAATTTGAGGAATATTTGCATATGTTTCAACGTTATTTAAAACAGTTGGTTTTTGGAATAGACCTTTAACGGCTGGGAATGGAGGACGAGGTCTTGGCTCTCCTCTTTTACCTTCGATAGAAATCATAAGAGCTGTTTCTTCACCACACACGAATGCGCCGGCGCCCAGTCTTATTTCTAAGTCAAAGTCAAAGCCTGACTCGAATATATTTTTACCTAAAAGTCCGTATTCACGAGCTTGGTCGATAGCTATTTGAAGTCTTTTAACAGCTATAGGATACTCTGCTCTAACATAGACATAACCTTGAGTAGCACCTATTGCATAACCCGCTATAGCCATAGCCTCGATTAATACATGTGGGTCACCTTCAAGTATAGATCTGTCCATGAACGCACCTGGGTCACCCTCGTCGGCGTTACAACATACATATTTTTGGTCGGCGTCATTAGCCGCTGCAAATTTCCATTTTAGACCTGTTGGGAAGCCGGCACCGCCTCTTCCTCTTAGTCCTGAGTCTAGCATTTCTTGGATTAGGTCGGCAGGCTTCATTTCTGTTAAAACTTTACCTAAAGCTTCATAACCGTCAACGGCTATGTACTCATCAATAAGCTCTGGGTTAATAACACCGCAGTTTTTAAGAGCTATACGAAGTTGCTTCTCATAAAACTCTGTGCTTTCAAGTGATTTTGTAGTATTATCATCAATAATTGTTTCTTTATAAAGTAGTCTTTTTACAAGACGTCCTTTTAATAGGTGCTCCTCAACAATTTCAGGAACATCTTCTGGAGTAACCATGCTATAAAAAGAGCCTTCTGGATAAACTATCATAATAGGGCCTAAGGCACATAGTCCAAAACAGCCTGTTCTAACAACATTAACTTCTTTTTCAAGGCCTTTTGCTTTAATTTCTTCTTGCAGTCTTGTGATTATTACTTCACTGTTTGATGAAGTACAACCTGTACCACCGCAAACCAATACATTTGAGCGAAACATATTGTTTTTACCATCCTTTCAAAACGTTTAATTTTATTTTTCAATGGAACCTATAGTATATTCCATAACCACATTTCCATTAACTACGTGGTCGTTAATTACTCTTAGGGCTTTTTCAGGAGTCATTTTTACATAAGTAACTTTTTCTCCGTTTGACTCAACAACTTCTACAACCGGCTCATATTGGCAAATGCCTATGCAGCCTGTTTGAGTGACTATAACGTCTGAAAGTTGTCTTTTAGCGACTTCTTCAACCATAGTCGATAAAATAGGACGTGCGCCTGCTGCTATTCCACATGTCGCCATGCCTACCAAAACTCTTCTTTTGCCCTCTTGTCCTTCACGAAGACTAACAGAGGCACGAGTTTTTTCTTTAATTGCTTTTAATTCAGCTAAAGATTTCATAAGCTTTAATCATCGGGTTGCGGTATTTTTATAAATACAACCCGCCCTTTCTCCTTATTATTAGGCGGTAACAAGGCACCGCTTTTATATATATAATTCTCTTGTATTTTCCTCTAAAAACTCTTTAATCCACAAAACTACATCGGGAGTGCTAAAAGACACGCCGTCTAAGACTTCTCTTATCTCCCTTGTATCAAGCGTAAACTCATTTGTGACATCGTTTTTTACATACTTTCGGCTATATATAAAATCTATTTCTTCATTACCTGTAATTAAAGGTAATATTGTGGAGTTCATATCTCCTAAAGGTAGCATATTTATGTGCGCCGTAATAAACCTTGCACTCACACTAGTGCCAACACCCAGTTTTGATGAAATCTCAAAACTACCCTCTGTCATTTCCGCCTGCATTTTAAAAAGCGGTATGCCAAGCCCCACTTTTCTTGTGGTTCTCGTGGTAAAAAACGGGTCTGTCACGCTTTTCACCTGCTCCTCACTCATCCCCTTGCCGTTGTCCTCTATTTCGATAACAAGGCTCTCTTCATCGGCATTTTCAAAAACACTAATCTTTATAAGTGTAGCATTTGCGGTTATGCAGTTTTGCGTAAGGTCCATAACATTAAGCGATAACTCTCTCATAAATTATGCCAAATATTTTTCTAAAACCTTGTCAACATCTTCAACTTCAAGTCTTCCGTAAACATCTTCGTTGACTGTTAAAACGGGAGCAAGGCCACAAGCGCCTATGCAGCGACATGCAGTAAGTGAGAATTTTCCATCGTCTGTACATTCTTCAGATTTAATTCCAAGTCTTTCAACAAGCTTGTCCAAAATTTTGTCTGCACCTTTAACATAACATGCAGTTCCAAGACATACTGAAATGTGGTATTTTCCTTTTGGAGTAAGTGTAAATTGTGAGTAGAATGTAGATACTCCATACACCTCTTCAAGTGGTACGCCAAGTCCTTTTGCTACTACATCTTGCACTTCTAGCGGAAGATATCCGTAGATTTCTTGTGCTTCTTGTAAAACAGGCATTACTGCGCCCTTTTCATCTTTTAGCCTGTCTATAACTTCTAAAAGCTTTGCTTTTTGTTCGGCTGTGTCGATGAATGGTAAATTACTGATACGTTTTTGCATTATTTGTCCTCCTATAAATTTTTGTCAGGAAAGTGAGTATTAGATTTTTAGTTAGAAAAGACTAACAATTTGTAATATATCAGTCGGTTTTCTATCTCTATTTCACCAAAAATTATTATATCAAATACTACTTCATTTTTAATTCTTCTAAAGAACTTTAACTAAAACTTTGATAAAATTATAACGAAACATTTTCAAGTGTTTTCCTTATGTTTCCATATGGAAAAATCAGACACGCCAATCACCACAATTACTGGTATTTACACTCAGATAAACCACTATTAAGTGTGTTTTTATAAAAAGCTTAATAATTTCTCCACCACGGCCTTTGCAGAGCAGTCCGATAAAAAAATTTTACTGTATTTGGTGCAAACATCCTCAAGATAATGTGCATCAGAGTTTATAAGCACTCCTTTTCCCAAAATTTCAGGGTGGAGCGTTTCAAATGTTTTGATATCGCACTTGTCGGTAATTTCCACATAAGAAAAATTTGCTTCCGGTGGTATTGCGCCAAGGCTTGCTATTACGCTGTAAGAATTTTTGTCAATATGGGCAGGAAAAGCCACTCCGCCATACTTTTTAACCAAGTCATCGACATCGTTTACGCTTATAAATGTAGAATTTATTAGCATATTTTTTTCACGGCCAATTTCCTCGTCATTTTCGTCCATAACGACCTGCGCTCCGAAAATATCCTCGTCATTTTCCATGGGCAAACACTGAGTTTTTACATATTTTTCAAATTCCTCTGCGCCCTCTACCGTTTCAAAAAGACAAACAACATGCGCCTCTTCTACGGTGCAAAGCTCCATACCCGGTATTACTACAACGCCGACTTCCTCTCCGACCTTTATACAGGCTCTCGCGTTTTTCACTGTGTTATGGTCTGTTATTGCTATGATGTCGCACTCCATAATTTTTGCCATATTGACTATATTATTTGGTGTCATTTCCATGTCGCCGCAGGGTGACAGACAGGAATGCATATGAAAATCGTAAGTATACTCTCTCATATTTTCAAATACTTTGAAATCTCTATCACAGCCTGAGCCGTGGTTTTATTTGTCTTATAAATATTAATCCCTGCAGAAAGAGCCTTCGCTTTTGCGTCATCGTCTAAGGGCGAGCCCTCTGTCAGCACTATTGCAGTACAGTCAGCAAGAGATGCCACCGCCACTGCGTTTACATTTCCCATGACAGTAAACCAAATGTCGTCCTCTTTCGCCCTGCCTATGACCCAGCTTAAAAGGTCGCCTGCATATATGCCCTTTATCTCCCTGTCTTCATCAGGGGCAACTATTTTTTCGTATGAAAATAAATTTACTGCTTCTAATAAATTCAATTCTACACCTCCAAAATTAAAGTTTTATAGCCAAGTTTCCACCTTAACTATTAATTATTAATTATTAACTATTAACTATTAATTATTAACTATTAACTATTAACTATTAACTATTAACTATTAACTATTAACTATTTACGAAGTCATGTCGGATATACTATCGACAACTCTTTCCATTTTCTTTCTCAAGATAAACACGCAGTCTGAAACTTTACATTCGCCCTTTACCACGTCTTCTGCAAAAATTCTGCAAGTGGGCGAGCCACACGCTCCGCAGTCAAGCCCTGGGGTCTCTTTTTCTATTTCGTCTATCCTTAGCATCATTTTCATGGCTTCGGTTAAATTTTTTGAAAGGGTTAAAACGTCGGAAAACTCAAGTCCGCCTACCCATTCCATGCCATGTGGCACCTCTTTAGAAAAATCTAAATGATTTTGCGACACGGGCAAATATCTTCTAAGTTTTTGTATTCTCGTCTTAGCGACATAAGGGTTTTCAACGCATAAAACTCCGCCTACACAGCCTGCATTACATGCGTTAAGCTCTATAAAATCAAGCTCGCCTATACGCTCGTCTTCAATTTCCTCTAGCACCCTTATTACGTTTTCTATGCCGTCTGCGGCAAGATATTTTTCTTTTAAAAGCGACGCCGCCTCGCCTCCGCTTGTAGCCCAGCTAACGCCAATTATTCCCGAATTTGCAAGCGCCTCTATCGATGTAAGCTTATCCATTTTTCCCGAAAGCACGGGAAAAACTTCGCTTATGGATAAAACCTCGTCTACACTCGATTTCTCTAAACTAATCGGCGCCTTTGTGTCTGTAACTTTTGCAGGACATGGGCTTATAAAAAAGCATCCAATTTCATGGGGGGCTAGACCGGTTTCCTCCACAGCCCTCCTTTTTGCAAGGGCTGCGGCAAGCTCCATAGGCGCTTGAAGGGGAAGCACGTGCGAGCATAAATCGGGAAATCTTACCCTAATAAGCCTTATTACCGCAGGACATGCAGAGCTTATTACGGGTTTAATAAGTTTGCCCTCTGCCATGAGTTTTCTTGTGGCCTCGCTTATAAGCTCCGCCGCAACAGACACCTCAAAAACATTGTCAAATCCCATTTTTTTAAGTCCTGTAAGCACATAGTCTATGTCGTCCAAATTATTAAATTGACCGTACAAAGAAGGTGCCGGTAGGGCTATTTTATATTTGTATTTATCTAAAGTATCTAAATGACTGTACTTTGTCTTTTTTGCATGATGCGGACAAATCCTTATGCATTCGCCGCAGTCGATACAGCGCTCAGATATAATATGAGCCTTGCCGTTTCTTACACGTATAGCCTCCGTAGGGCAGCGTTTAATGCAGTTTGTACAGCCTACACACAGTTCTTCATCCAAAGTAACGGAATGATAAAACTTGTCCAATTTGCACACCACCTCTCTAAATATTTACACACTAAAGCTGTTTGCCGTCTGCATATATTGTAAGCCTAACGGTAGTTCCAACACCTACTGTGGAGTCCACCGCCATTTCGTCGGAATATTTTTCCATATTTGGAAGACCCATGCCCGCACCAAAGCCTAAAGAGCGTATATTGTCGGGCGCCGTGGAAAAGCCTGCCTGCATAGCCTTTTTAACATCTGCAATGCCGGGGCCTGTGTCTTTTAAAATTATCTCTACTTTGTCAGGGTCTATGTCGACTATTGCCTCTCCGCCACCTGCGTGTATTACCATGTTAATCTCACCCTCATACATGGAAATTGCTACACGCCTTATGGCGTCTGGCGCATAGCCTATCTTTTTAAGCTTTCTCTTTACTTCTCCCGAGGCTTCACCCGCACGGGTAAAATCGTCTCCCGGTACTAAGTACTTAAGTTCTATCATACTCATTAGAGATTACAACCTCCCCTTAGTCCGTTATCGTATAAGAGTCCGCATGCCGTAAACATTCTGTACGGCGAACATAGCAGCGTCATATTTCTCTCTTTTGCAAGTTTCATAATGGTTTCGTCAACGCTTTTTCCTCTTACAAAAACGATGCAGTGCATGTCCATCATTTCAGCCGTTCTTACAACTTGAGGATTTACAAGTCCTGTTAAAAGCACAGATTGGTCCTTTACAAACGCCAAAACATCACTCATCATGTCTGCTCCACAGGCGGTAAGCACGTCTTCTTCCATGTTGCCCTCAACAATAATCTCAGCCTTTAAAATTTCGGCTATTTGGGATACTTTCATAGTATATTTACTTCCTTCCTTAAACTTATTGTATATTTAATTATACCATGTGTTTTTTCACATTTCAAACTATATTGAAAAATTTTTATTGTCCTTTGTGGGCGCACATAAGAGTAAATCTGTTTTTGCAAGACGATACAGTTCAAATTGCAAATATTTGCAAAAAGTTATATTTTGAAGAATTATAGCAGGATTTTTTGAGGTTTAGCAATGTTTTATCTTGCATTTATTTACATCTTAGTGTATACTGTTAAAAAATAGTCAAGCTATCAATTTTAATTTTTGGAGGTACAACTTTATGAACAGAGTGTATAATTTTTCAGCAGGGCCATCAATGCTTCCCGAATGTGTTTTAGAAATAGCAAAAGAACAAATGCTAAACTATGAGCAAAGTGGGCAATCCGTAATGGAAATGTCGCATCGTTCTAAAGTTTATGACGATATAATTAAAGGCGCCAAATCGCTACTTTGTGAGCTTATGAATATACCCGACGATTACGAGGTTTTATTCTTACAAGGCGGTGCGTCTTCACAGTTTACCATGCTCGCACAAAACCTTATGACAAAATCGGGAAAGGCCGATTACATACTAAGCGGTCAATTTTCCACAAAAGCATATGAGGAAGGCTGTCGTTATGGCGACTGCAAGGCAGTTGCAAGCTCAAAATCAGAAAATTTTTCAATGATACCAAAATGGGACGAAAGCGAGTTTAGGGCCGATGCAGATTATTTTCACATCTGCCTAAACAACACAATTTTCGGAACAACTTATCATGAGCTTCCTAACACAAACGGCGTACCGCTAATAGCCGACATAAGTTCATGCATTTTAAGCGCTCCAATAGATGTAAGCAAATTTGGCATGCTTTATGCAGGCGCACAAAAAAACATGGGGCCTGCAGGACTTACCGTTGTAATCATAAGAAAAGATTTAATAGGAGAGCCTATGGACGGCACTCCAACCATGTTTAGCTACAAGGTGCACAGTAAAAACGACTCAATGTACAACACACCGCCTACCTACTCAATTTACATGAGCAAACTTGTCCTAGAGTGGATAAAAAACGACATGGGCGGGCTTTCAAAAATGGAGGAGCACAACAAGAAAAAAGCCTCTATTTTATACGACTATCTCGATAATTCTAAACTATTTAAGGCCTGCGCCGAAAAGGACAGCCGCTCTTTAATGAACGTCACCTTTGTTACAAGCAGTAAAGATTTAGACGATAAATTTGTAAAAGAAGCCGTGGCAAAAGGCTTTGTCAATCTAAAAGGCCACAGAAGCGTCGGCGGAATGAGGGCATCAATTTACAACGCAATGCCAATAGAAGGCGTTAAAAAACTAACTGAATTCATGGCCGAGTTTGAAAAGGAGAATGCATAATGTATAAGATTAATTGTTTAAATAAAATAAGCCCTGTGGGCACAGAGCGTTTCGATGAAAATTATGAAATTTTACCCGAAATGGACGAGGCGCAAGGCGTTTTAGTGCGCTCCTCTTCAATGCACGACCTTCCATTTTCTAAAAACCTTTTGGCAATAGCAAGGGCTGGTGCCGGAGTTAATAATATTCCAATTGACGACTGCTCGTCTAAAGGCATAGTCGTCTTTAACACACCGGGTGCCAACGCAAACGCCGTAAAAGAGCTAGTTCTCGCCTCTTTATTTTTGACTTCAAGAAAAATTGTAGAGTCTACACAGTGGATTAAAACATTAAAAGGCAAGGGAGCCGAGGTTCCAAAACTTGTGGAAAAAGGCAAGAGCGACTTTGCAGGTCCTGAGGTTTTAGGCAAAAAACTTGGCGTAATAGGCCTTGGTGCAATAGGAATTTTAGTTGCAAACTCCGCACAAGAGCTTGGAATGGAAGTGTACGGCCACGACCCATTTTTATCCGTTAAATCCGCATGGGGACTTTCAAACCAAATAAAAAGGGCAAAAAGCATAGAAGATATTTTTAAAAACTGCGACTACATAACAATTCACGTCCCACTTGTGCCCGACACAAGAGATTTAATCAGCGAAAAAAGCATAGCGCAAATGAAAGACGGTGCAAGAATACTAAACTTCTCAAGGGGCGAGCTTGTAAATTCAGCAGACATGATAAAGGCGCTTGAAAGCGGAAAAATTTCCTCTTACGCGACAGATTTCCCGACCGATGAGTTAATCGGAGTAGCGGGTGTGCTTGCAATACCTCATTTAGGCGCATCGACGCCTGAGTCCGAGGATAACTGCGCCGTGATGGCAGTAGACCAAATAAAGGATTATTTAGAAAACGGCAACATAAAAAATTCGGTAAATCTACCGTCTTTGTCCATGCCGGAGTCTGATTGCAACAGGGTCTGCATAATACATAAAAACATGCCAAACACCATAGCGACATTCACCTCCGCCTGTGGCAGCTGCGGTGCAAATATCGAAAACATGACAAGTAAATCAAAGGGCGAGATCGCCTACACAGTTTTAGACATAGACGGCACATTGAGTGATGAATGCATTGAAAATCTAAAGCAAAACGACGCTATAATAAGGATTAGAGTTATAAATAGTTGAGAGTTATTAATTGAGAATTATTTTAATTTTTTGAAAGGATTTCTCCATTTGTTTCGTATTAGTAGTGAAAGGTTTAAAACCTTAAAAAACAAATGGAGGAATTTTTCATGAAAAAAATTATTACTTTAGCACTAACAGCGGTGTTTGTCCTCTCCCTCGGCGCAACATCGGCGTTTGCAATGGGTAGGGGTCAAGGTGCAAATTCTAAAGACAGAGATGGCATTCCAAACTACCTGGGAACTGACAGCGGAATAAACTTTGAAGACACAGACGGCGACGGCGTTTGCGATAACCTAGGAACTAACACAGGCGCAAACTTTGAAGACACAGACGGCGACGGTGTTTGCGACAACCTAGGAACTAACACAGGCGCAAACTTCGAAGACACAGACAGCGACGGCGTTTGTGACAACCTAGACAGCGCCGCTGCACAACAAGGCAATCAAGGTAGAGGTAATCAAGGTAAGGGCAACGGCAGAAATAGATAAACGAGGACTTTTATGAAAAGCGAGCAGGATTTAAACTTAGCTATAGAAAATTATGCAGATACGGTAAAACGCATCTGCATGATTTATCTTAAAAACACGGCCGATACAGAAGACATTTTTCAAAATGTCTTCTTAAAGTATTATAAAAATTCTGCTCAATTTAAAAGCGAAGAACATAAAAAGTCTTGGATAATACGAGTTACAATAAACGAATGTAAAGATTTGCTAAGAAATTTTTTCAGAAAAAACACCGTCAGTGTAGACGAATTATCAAATATGACGGCACAGGACGATTTAAGCGAAAATTCACATGTCCGTCTGGCTGTGCTAAAGCTTCCCGAAAAATATAAAATACCAATTTATTTGCATTATTTTGAAGGTTACACGGCAGTAGAGATAGGAAAAATCCTAAATAAAAACATAAATACAGTATATACTTTTCTTTCCCGTGGCAGACAGGCACTTAAGCTTACTTTAGGAGGTAATGAGCATGAATGGTAAAATAAAAGTTGCTTTTTCAGAAATTCATGCCGATGAAAACCTAAAAAAGCAAAGCTTTAAAAATATAATAGAAAAAACTAGACAAAAACGCAAAATACCCACAATTTATAAGTTAATACCTATGGGTGCGATAGCATCGCTTCTTTTAATTTTCGGACATTTTTACTTTGCTCCCGTGTCTTTCATAAGCATAGACGTAAACCCCTCTATAGAACTATCAATAAACACTTTCGACAGAGTGATTTTGGCTACAGCAAGCAACGGCGACGCACAAAAAATTCTTGAAACCGTGAATTTAAATAATTTACACTACATTGATGCCTTGGAAACACTTGACACTTCAGAAAGTTTTAATGATTTTTCAGGTGAATACACCGAGATAACCGTTATTTCAGAAAACAGTGAAAAAATTATCACAGACATTGAAGGGTGCGACTTTGGCGGCCAAAACATTGCTGTTCACTCGGCTAACATAACGCTAAAAGAGGAAGCCGCCGAAAGTGGGCTGTCTTTTGGAAAATATCGTGCATATTTAGAGCTTTTGGAGATTAATCCAAGTATAGAAATACAAGATATCGAAAACTTCTCCATGAGCGAATTAAGGGATTTGATTGAAAGCGGCGGCATAGTAGAAAAAGACAGCGAAGACGCACAAAACGGAAACGGCCAAGGAAACTCGAGCGGAAATGGAAACGGCCAAGGGAACTCAAGTGGAAATGGAAACGGCCAAGGAAATTCAAAAGGCAAAAACAATGATTAGCGCATAAAATAAAACCGGTGGACGCCTCTACGATAAAATAAAAATTTTCTCAATATACCATCAAAAAATGCTTGCATTTTTCACCACACTTATTCACTATTATCTATTACTTATTACTTAAAAAAAGGAGGTCATCGACCTCCCTTTTTTCCCTATCTTATAAAAACGTCCACGTAGAAAACCATTCTAGCCCGTTTGCGTACTCGCCTGTTGTGGGGGCTCCTGAAATTACAGGGTAAAACCCTATGAACATTATAAATGCTAATGCGCAAAGAAAAATTATTCCATACTGTGAAAGGTCTAGGCTTCGTGTGGCACTTAAATTGAAGCGTTTTTTGTTTTCCAGTTTGCTAAACAGATATACTACCGCAGTTACTATAAAGGGTATTGCCGTAAAATAGTGGTAAACAAAAGTTTCTCTTGGAATTAAAACCCATGGCAAATACACCGAGAGGAAGCCTATAACTATAAAGTTTAGCGCCTCGCTTTTTCTTATAACTTTCCTATAAATTGCAAATATCACCGCGGCAAGTCCGCTCCACCATACGACAGGATTTCCAAGTGCGGATATGGTAGAATACAGCCCCGTCCCCTCAAAATTATATGACACAAAATACCAAATATTTCGAATACTCATGGGCCACTCGTAATACGGAGAGGCAAATGGGTGGCTTGACACAAGCCCTGAATGGTAGTTGAACATATGTGTTTGCGCACGTGTAAACACGCCAAAAATGTCCGATTGATTGTAGCTTATCAAATACACGGGAATAAAGCTTAAAAAATATATCCAAAACGGAATTACAACAAAAAATCCCACACAGCAAAGGCATATAGAAAGGCCTTTGCTTTTTGCATTTTTAAACTCCTCTTCCTGTGACCTTGCCCCAAGTAAGGTGTTTATAATTTTTATAAAGAACAGCACCGCAAGCCCTACCGCCGCATAGGCGCAAGTCCATTTTGAGGCTATGCCAAGCCCCATAAAAATTCCGCTGAGTAAAAGTGGTAAAAATAAGGATTTAAACGAGCTGTTTAATATGTCCTTTTGGCAAAATACTATCATTGCCGCATACATGAGCAGTATAAAAAACACCGAATACGTGTCTATTGTCGCTATTCTTGTCTGCGTAAAATGCATAAAGTCAAAGGCAAATAAGAACACGCCCCCACCGCAAAGCAGTGGACTTTTGAAAAATCTTCTCAGTATAAAATAAAGCACAGGCAGCATAAGCACTCCAAAAAGTGCGCCTGCAAATCGCCAACCAAAAGGATTCATGCCAAATATTGTTATAAAAAACGATATTATAAGCTTGCCAAGTGGCGGGTGGGTGTTTTCATAAGGCTCTATGCCGTTTAAATATTCATAGGCGGTCCTCACGTGATATATTTCATCAAAATAAGTAGAATTTTTATATCCCGGATACACAGGCACGCTCTCGCCCTCGTCTATAAGCGCCTCGCCCTCACCCGATATCAAGCTGCTTTCAAGCCTTTGCCCTGTAGTTTGATTTACAAATGCTATTTCATTTAAAATAGAATTATCATCAAGTGCGACTATCTTTATGTACTGTGGAGAATTTTGCACATCGAAAGAAAGCCACTGGTAAACAAATGAAAAACTCTCGTTTGCAAGGTTTCTGTACTCGGTAAAATTCACGCCGTCGCTTGACGTGTAAACCGTGAAATTAGAGGCAACACGACTGCTGTTATTCTCCCCTTTTGCTATGCCCACAAGATAATTTATGTGCGTGTACTCGCCCTGCGTCTTGATAATCACCTCGTCTGCGCTCGAGGGTAACCACGAAGTATTCGCCGTCGTCGTGTCTCCTAAATTCCAAAACGCAAAAATGCTGTAAAATGCCGTTATTAACGAAATGACAATTATGTCCCTCTTATTAATTTTTCTGCTAAAGTTTTGCACTTTTTCTTCCTTGTAAAAGACCGTCTTAAGCCCCTCTTTTATGGCACTTAAAGGCTTTGGAACATTCACTTTATCCACCCCCTTTGGCAGTTTCATGTAAGTATAAAAAAGATACATCATGTATATATAGCTTAAAACGAAAATTGCCGATAAAATTAAGATATACCATGAATTTCCCGGCGGAAAATATCCGGGGGTAATCATGACAAAATACACATTTACCGAATGCGCTATGGTAAACAGGGAAAAGCAGTACATAAATCGCCTGTCTTTTGTCAAAACATAGACTATAAGCAAAAATAAAAGCGTCGGAAAAAAATATCTCTCATGCATTTTAATTGCAAAAATGTACATGGTTGAAGTGATTATTGCGGCCGCCCCGTAAAGTCTTATCGTGCTTTTGCACTTAAACATAAATATTCCGCTTAAAATGCAGACCAAAACAGGTGCGCTCCAATTTAAAATAAAGGTAAAAATCTCATTTGTAGGAAGCGGAGTCCAGTTTAAACCGAGCAGTGCCCAGAAGTTATAGGCGTTGACGCTCATATAAGGATAAGACGCCATGGTCGTTGCGTATTTTTCAATTAGCCAAAAATAATTAAAGTTGTTGATAAATGGCGTCGATAGTAGTATAATGATACAAAAGAAAGAAGCAAGACCTATAAAAAGGCCTTTAAACGACTTTTTATATATGACGTAAAAAGCAAATACGGGCGCAAACATCAGCATTTGTGGCTTGCAAAGACTGCAAACTCCGTAAACAAGTCCCGCAAAAAGATATTTATCTTTTTTAAGAAAATATATGCTAATAAGCACTAAAAGTGTGCAAAAAGAATCAATTTGCCCCCACACTGCGCTGTTTAAAATTACGGCAGGACAAAATAAATAGGCTCCACTTGCAAAAATTCCAAAATTTATTCCCCATCTCTTAGCCGCCATTTTGTATACAATAAACGCAGTTATAAGGTCTGTCAAAATTGACGGAAGCTTAAGTATCATGGTATACATGGGGTCTATAAATTCAAGGCCAAAAAATGTTTTTACATGGTCTAAAAACGATAAAACATAGAGATATCCCGGAGGATAATCCAAAAAGTCGGTTTCGTTATAAACGTTTTGATAGCCTGCAGAGTTTGTAAGGCTTGCCCAAGATTTAAACGTGCCTATGTCTGTAGAAAAACCCTCTATCGCATATGCAAAAACCAGCCTTATTATAAGCGCCGTGAAAAAAATCGAGGAAAGCACTATTGCCGTGTATTGAAATTTTGAAAATCCAATTTCTGCGCCGTAAGACGGTTTTGCAAATTTTGCAGAGTAATATAGTATAGGTACACAAAAAAGTATACTAATTATTGTAGTAAACGCCAGCATACAACCTCCTAAAAAATTAAAGTAGATATATCATTTTACTTTATTTTTATAAATTTTTCAAGCAAAAACATAAAGAATATAAAATTAATGAAAGGGGTATCATCATGCAATTTAAGAAAATTCACGAAAACCCAAATTTATTACACCTAGGAACCTGCCCTGACAGGAGCTATTTTATTCCATTTAAGAATGAAAAAGAGGTGCAAAAAGGGCAGTCTTCAAGGCTTACCCTGCTAAACGGCATTTGGAGCTTTAAATATTATGAAAATTTTGAAAAAGCCCTGCCTTCAAGCGCTTTAAACGATGAAATACTTGTGGACGAGAGCGAAATGGACGAAATTCCGGTGCCCTCATGCTGGCAAAACTTCGGTTATGACAAGCATATGTACACAAATATTCACTACCCCATACCCTTTGACCCTCCCTATGTGCCCGACGACAACCCCTGCGGCCTTTACGCAAGAAATTTCACCTTGACCGACAAGGATTTAAAGGGCAAAACCTACCTAAACTTTGAGGGAGTGGACTCGTGCTTTTATCTTTGGGTAAATGGCGAATTTGTAGGCTTTAGCCAAGTGTCGCACAGCACAAGCGAGTTTGATGTTTCTGAGCTTTTAGTTAAAGGCGAAAATAACATAGCAGTGCTCGTTTTGAAATGGTGTGTCGGAACTTATCTTGAAGACCAAGACAAATTTAGAATGAGCGGAATTTTCAGAGATGTGTATCTGATGAAGCGCCCAAAAAATCATATTAGAGATTATTTTGTAAAAAAAGAGCTTAACAAAAATTACACAAAGGCAACTGTCACAGTAGAGCTTGAAAAAGTGGGAGATGTAAACGTTTGCGGCAAATTATTTAGTAAAAACGGCAAGCTGCTCTCACAGGTGCAGGAGAAAAAGGGCAAGCTTAAATTTACCATAGACAATCCAAAACTTTGGAACGCAGAAAACCCTTATCTTTATAATTTACTTCTTTGCACCGACGACGAAGTAATACCGCAACAGGTGGGAATTTGGGAGATAAACGTTAAGGACGGCGTGATTTATTTTAATAATCAAAACATAAAAATCAAGGGAGTAAACCGCCACGACAGCGACCCCGTAACGGGTTACACCATAAGTTATGAGCAGGCTTTAGAAGACCTGATGCTAATGAAACAGCACAATATCAACGCAATTCGCACAAGCCACTACCCAAATGCACCGTGGTTTTTAGGGCTTTGCAGCGAGCTTGGCTTCTATGTAATGGGCGAGGCAGATTTAGAGTCACACGGCGCCACCTCCACCTATGGAGATTTTAACACAGACCGATACTCAGACCTTGCAATAGACCCAATGTTTAAAAAGGCCATACTCGACAGAAACAAGAAAAATGTCAAGAGAGACAAAAACAGCCCCTGCGTAATCATGTGGTCGCTTGGAAACGAGTCGGGATTTGGCGAAAATTTAGAAGAGGCCGGAAGATGGGTAAAGTCTTACGACCCATCAAGACTTTTGCACTATGAAAACTGCAATTTTGATGCCTATGGCAGAAAAAATGATAAATCCATGCTAGACATGATGAGCCAAATGTATTATCCGACAGAAAAAATTGACGAATATTTTGCAGACAAGAAAAACACCCTGCCATTTATTCAGTGCGAGTATGTCCACGCAATGGGCAACGGCCCCGGCGACATAGAGGACTATCAAAAACAAATTTATAAATACGACGGCTTTGTCGGTGGATTTGTTTGGGAGTGGTGCGACCATGCAATCTACTGTGGAACAACACCCGACAACAAACCCATCTACAGATACGGCGGCGATTTCGGCGAATTCCCACACGACGGCAATTTCTGCATGGACGGACTTGTCTATCCTGACAGGACGCCACACACGGGACTTATCGAATTTAAAAACGGAATAAGGCCAATAAGGGCAAGCCTAAAAAACAAGAAAAAAGGGGAAGTTGACCTTTACAATACCCTAGATTTTACAAACGTTTGCGACTTTATATCTGTAAGTTATGAGGTCTTAGAAGACGGACAAACCATATACGGCGGCGTTTTTGAAGATTTAAACATTGAGCCCCACAAGACCACAACCGTCACCGTCCCCATGGATTATGACAAGAGTAAAACCGTAAGCCTACTGCTTTATTATTCTTCAAAGGAAAATACAGAGTTCTACGACAAGGGCTTTCCCTTGGGTTTTGATGAAATAATTATTTCAGACGGCGTGTACAAAAGACCCGAGCACGCAAAGGGCGACATTTTTGTCGAAGAGGACGACGAGAAAATTTATATTTCTTCAGACGCATTTAAACACAGCTTTAACAAGAAAAGAGGCATGTTTGAGAGCATAGTAAAAAACAATGTAAGCCTTTTGACAAAGCCTATGGAACTAAATATTTACAGGGCGCCTACGGACAACGACATGTACATTGACCCCGTGTGGAAGCAGTACGGATACGACAGAATGACCACGAAGGTATACGATACAAGTTGCGAGCTTAAGGACGGCATAGCGGTAATTAGTTGCAGCATGTCGATATCGGCAATTTACATTCAAAAAATTATAGAGATAAACGCAACATGGGAAATTGACGTAAACGGCGATATGCGCATGGAACTTGACTGCAAGAAAAAGGCAGATTTCCCATATCTTCCACGTTTTGGCCTTCGCATGTTCCTTCCTAAAACCTTTGACAATGTAGAGTATTTCGGCTATGGTCCGTTTGAAAGCTACGAGGACAAGCACATTTCCTCATACCTTGGACAATTTGCCGATAAGGTAGAAAACCTGCATGAAGATTATATTAAACCACAAGAAAACGGCAGTCACTATGGCTGTAAGCAGTTTAATATAAACGACGGAGCGGTGGCACTTTATGTGTGTTCACAAAAAGCATTTAGCTTTAACGCCTCAAGGTACACGCAAGAAGAGCTTTCCTCTAAAATGCATAATTACGAGCTAGAAAAGGGCGACGACATAGTCTTATGCCTAGACTACAAGCAAAGCGGTGTAGGCTCAGGAGCCTGCGGACCAGAGCTTTTAGAGCAGTACAGAATGAATGAAGAAAAATTTGTTTACGAACTATTTTTGAAATTTGAATAAAAATCAGGGAGGGCTTCCACGCCCTCCCGTTTTGTTTAATAAATATTGTGGTGGATTACAGGCGGATATCGAATCCGCCCTTAC
>CAYJJU010000012.1:51729-80102 GCA_964370635.1 uncultured Eubacteriales bacterium
AATCAAAAAATCCGCAGGATTTCACCACAACTTTTCACTCTTCACTTTTCACTTTTCACTTTGAACGCATACAATGCGTTCACTACACTATCAACTAAAAAAGAATGAATGAAGAAAAATTTGTTTACGAACTATTTTTGAAATTTGAATAAAAAAGTAGGGAGGGCTTCCACGCCCTCCCGTTTTGTTTAATAAATATTGTGAAAACCATTCGGGCAATTCGTGAATTGCCCCTACAATCAAAAAATCCGCAGGATTTCACCACAACTTTTCACTCTTCACTTTTCACTTTGAACGCATACAATGCGTTCACTACATTATCTCAATATTAATGTCGGAGCCTTTCATTTTTACGTGAATTCCCGATATATTATCCTCGCCCTCGTCGACAATTTTGTTTGCAAGTTTATCTTCTATGTCGCGTCTTATATTGTTTCTTATATCCCTTGCTCCGCTTTTGCCGTCTATGGATTTTTGCGCTATGTGGGCGCAGACTCCATCTGTGTAGGTGAGTTTTATGCCTTTTTCGGCTATTCCCTCGACGTATTCGTCAAGCATTAGCGCACAAATTTTCTTATAATCCTCAAGCTCTAAACCACGGAAAATGATAATTTCATCTATACGGCTTAAAAATTCAGGTCTTAAAAATTCTTTTAGGCCGCTCATAACTTTTTCACGGTTTAAGTCTGCCTTGGTTTTAGAGAAACCTAGCATTTGTTCCTTATTATTGCTGCCTGCATTTGAGGTCATAACTATTACCGTATTTTCAAAATTTACCATTTTGCCGTGTGCGTCGGTAATTTTTCCCTCATCAAGAATTTGTAGCAAAATATTCATTACATCGGGGTGAGCCTTTTCTATTTCGTCAAATAGCAGCACAGAATACGGTCTTCTTCTTACCTTTTCTGTAAGCTGTCCTGCCTCGTCATATCCGACATAACCCGGTGGTGAGCCTATGATTTTTGACACGCTGTGTTTTTCCATAAACTCAGACATATCAAGCCTTATAAGCGTTTCCGGTGTGTCAAATAGCTCTTTTGAAAGCACTCTTACAAGCTCTGTTTTACCCGTACCCGTAGGGCCTACAAAAATAAATGATGCAGGTTTTTTTCTTGGATTGAGTTGCACTCTGCTTCTTTTTATCGCCGCAGAAAGCATGTCTACAGCCTCGTCTTGGCCTATGACTTTCTTTCTTAACGCCTCGTTAATTCCCGAAAGTTTGCCCATGTCGCTCTTTTGAATTTTTGATGCAGGTATTCCTGTCCAAAGTTCTATTACATAGGCTAAATCGCCCTCTTCTACAAAGGACTGGACTTTATCCATGTCAAAGTCGTCAAGCTCTTGCTTGATTTTTATCACATTGTATCTCGACTCTGCAAGTTCGGTATAATCGGGTGCACTTTGCCCCTCTATCCTCTCTTGCTTTCTTTGCGCCTTTTGGTAGCTGTCCTGCACTTTTTCCCACTCTTCTAAATATTTATTTCTAAGAGATGCACAGGTGCATGATTCGTCTAAAAGGTCTATCGCCTTATCAGGCAAAAATCTGTCGCTTATATATCTTTCGGAAAGTCTTACTATTTTTCTTGCGATGTCGTCGCTTACCCTCACGTTATGGAAGGCTTCATAATATGATTTTATTCCTAAAATTATGTCTATGGCCTGAGCAATTGACGGCTCGTTTACCGTTACAGGCTGAAAGCGCCTTTCAAGTGCCGCGTCTTTTTCTATATATTTTCTGTATTCATTAAATGTAGTCGCACCTATTACCTGCACTTCTCCCCTTGAGAGCGCCGGTTTTAAGATATTTGCGGCATTCATGCTGCCCTCGGCATCTCCTGTGCCTACAAGATTATGGATTTCATCTATAAATAAAACTATGTTTCCTGCCTGTTTAACCTCGTCTACAAGGCCTTTAATTCTGCTTTCAAACTGTCCTCTAAACTGAGTGCCCGCAACAAGGGCAGTAAGGTCTAAAAGCAAAAGCTCCTTGTTTTTTAGCTTAGCCGGAACTTCGCCGTTTGAAATTCTAATTGCAAGCCCTTCTGCCACTGCGGTTTTACCCACACCGGGTTCACCTATGAGGCAAGGGTTATTTTTTGTCCTTCTCGAAAGAATTTGCACAGTTCTTTCTATCTCTTTTTCACGTCCTATAATATTGTCAAGCTCTCCATTTCTTGCCTTTGCTGTAAGGTCTGTGCAGTAGCTTGATATATGTTTTCTTTTGGTTTTAGGCGGTGCATCTCTCTTAGTCGGCGGACTGCTTTTCTTCTTTTCCTCTGTCACGCTGTCGGCATCTGCGCCAAAAATTTGTTCTAGCGGAAAAGTCGCCGAGCCACCCGGTGAAAAGTCCTCGTCCTCTGCTAAATTCATAAGAGAGGTCATTTCTTCATTCATCGCCTCAAACTGCTCGTCGGTAATTCCCATTTGGCTTATAATATCGTTTACGGGTTTAATTCCCATTTCTTTTGCACATACAAGGCATAAACCTTGACTGTTTTTTGCATCTAGCGACTGCGACAAAAACACAACCGCCGGGCGCTTTTTGCACCTAGTGCATATCATCATAATTCTGTATCCTTTCAAAACTTAAATAGAACTTATAGCTTAAATATACACCATAACGCCCTAATAAATATAGACTAAGTATTAATTTTATCTCTTAGCTCGCTTTTTATATCTATTAAATCACTTTCTTTCTTCGAAACCAGTAGTTTTTTGTATATTCCATAATATTTTACCACGGCATATACCATCATTATAGTTGTGATAGAAAGCAAGATGTATGAAACTATGTCAAAAGTAACTCGCTCAACCCCTGTCATGCCCATGATTACTATGACAGTGACGGAAATATAAAACAGCACTGTTGCAACCTTTCCGTACCATTTTGAGGGACCCGGATTTTTATTTTTCCTTAAAAGAGAAAACGCTAATACTAACATTCCAAATTCTTTTATAAAGAAAAATATTAAAAGAGGGCATATTACCGGATACATTATCGCAAGGCAAATAGCAATTACAATTTGCGTAATTTTATCGGCAAAAGGGTCGAGTATTTTTCCAAGCTCTGTAATTTGATTAAACTTTCTCGCAATAAAGCCGTCTAGTGCGTCGCTTAACGCAGAGAGCATAAGTAGTATAGTTGCAATGAGTATTTCTTTATTTAAAAAATAATATGCAAAAAATGGCACTATTATTATTCTAAAAACCGACAGGGCGTTTGGCACTGTCAAATTCTTATTTCTCATTTTAGTTTCCCTCCAAAAATCATTCCCCAAAAATTATGTTACGGAAAAAGCCAAGACAAAGGATTAAATGTATACACAAAACTTCCTATATACGATTTATTAAGCGAATCGTCAAGCCATACGCTGATGTCGCTTCCGCCAAGGTCTGCAACAAAATTAAGTGCCCCTAAAATTATCCAAACTAAAACCACCGCAAATAAAATTCCGAACACGCCACCCAAAATGCTGTCAATTTGTGACAAAATTGGAAGTGACACCACGCCCGATATAAGCCTTACTACTATGCTTAAAAGTATTAAAAATATTATAAACAGTAGTATAAAGACAAAAAATGAAATAATTGATATAAACACCGGTGCCAAAACATTCATTATGCTGTCGTGTATTGCGGTAGACGTGCTGTCTAGTGAGCTTGCAACCGAAGAGGCCGTTATTCCCCTTGATACTAAAAAGCTTTGCAAAAACTCAGGCAAAGTATCAAAATACGCGGTTACCGCCTCTGTATTTTCAAGACCTTGGGTACTTTCTGAAATCCTACTGCTAAGACCGTCACGCACAAACACATCAAACATCCACCCCGAAATAGGGTTTGCGACAAGGCTTGCAAGTATGGCCGCCGCAACCACTTTTAAGCAGTCCGCCGCAGAGCGAAAGAAACCTTTTCTTATTCCTAATACAACACTAAATATTATTACCGCCAAAAGTAAAATATCTATAACAAAATTCATAAATTAACCCCCAAATTTTTCTTATACTTACTTAATATATCATATTTATGAATAATTAACAAGAGTATCAAACTTAATTTCTCCCATGCACAGCATATACACGTCTGACTCATTTACCATGGATATATTTTTTGCATCTATTCCTGCCTCACAAATTCCTATCGGCATTCCTGAAACTATAGAATATGTAATGACTTCGTTTTCCTCAAGCACTCCGACTACAACGCCTTTAGAGTCTATGCCCGTGACCATATTTTCTGTTTCTATAGTATATGGCACTGCGCTGTCTTCAAAGACAAGCACCGTACAACTACCGCTTGTAGTATAAGGCGATATTGACACAAGCGCCTTATTATTTGTAATTTTTACGGCTGTTAAATTTTCTCCGCCATAGCTAAAGCTTTCAAAATTATATTCGCTATCCATAACAAGCGTCTGCGATTCGCCCACGCAGTAAAGCGCTCCGCTGTCGCTAAATCCCATGCTGTAAATCATATTTTGATTCATGCTATACTTGGCAATTGGCTCTTCCTTTGTAAAATCAAACACATAAACCGTGGAAACTAGTGCGCCATTTTCTGTGTTTATTGTACTCACAGCGCCTAAAGTGCCCTCGTCATTAATTGCAATTTCTGTCATATAGTCGCTTGAAAACGAGTAGGCAAATTGAAGCTCGTCGTCCTTGGTGTACACTTCAAATCTTGATGCATAGTCCTGCGCCTGCTTTGAAAATGCCACTTTACCGCTTTTTGACAGTTTAATTCCCATTATTCCGTCTTCGTGCTCGTACTCTGTAGCATTTCCATATATGTCAACTTTTTCGTATTTTGTTTTTCCCATGTCATAAATAATTATCTCGTTATTTTCTACCACCAAGGAGGGATTTTCATAATTATGCCTTTTTGAAAACAGCTCTTCTCCGACCGTGCTTAAAATAAGAAGCTCGGTATCGCTTAAAATTACGCTGTTTCCCGAAATATTTTCTATGTTCCCGGCGGCCGTGACAGGAATATTTACAGGATACCCCTCACCCATGCCGTCCCCTATAAATGTTGTTCTAAGCCAAACCGTAAAATTATCAAAAGATATGCTGTCACGATTCATATAAAAGGCAACGCCCGACACCGCCATCACCAGTGCTATCACGGCAACAATCAGCTTTTTTGTCGGTATTTCTATCAATAGCGTCTTTGCCTTATCAAAGAAATTTTTAAAATTTACAGGCTTTTTCTTTTCTTTATATTGCCCACTATATTCTTCTTTTTTGGCTTTTTTCGCCTCTTTTTTTGCCTCTTTTTCGGCCTGTTTCTTGAGCAGTCTAATCTCCCTTTGTTCAGGAGTTTCCTTTGGTTTTTTTATGGGCTTTCTCGGCTGAGCATTTTTAATTTCCTCTGCCTGTGCGCCCTCTCTTATGACTACTTCTTTTTTATTTTTTGCAAGCCTTTTTCCCTTAGCCATATAAAAAATCTCCGTTTCCTCAGTAAAAAACTTTGTCTAAATAAAGTCCGTGCGGTGGTGCTTTTGGCCCCGCCTTCATGCGGTCTTTCGCATTTATTATAAGTGGTATTTGCCCTCTTTCAATCTTTCCTTGCTGAATTTTTAAAAGTGTTCCCACCATAATTCTCACCATATTATATAAAAAGCCGTCGCCACAGACCGAAAAAATCACTTCATCTCCCACTCTTTCTACACCGCAGTCGAACATGGTTCTAGTGGCATCTAAAAGCTCTCGGCTGTCTTTTGTGCAAAAGGAGGTGAAATCATGTGTGCCTATAAACGCCTTTGCCTCTTCATTTAGCATTTTTTCATCGAGCTTATACCAATAATGCAGTGCCCTGTTTGCAAGGAAGGGATTTTTTTCTTCTCTATTCCATATTTTATAAACATATCGCTTTTTTGTGCAAGAATATCTTGCGTGAAAATCCAAGTCGACCTCTTTGCAAGAAAGTGCCGCTATGCTGTCGGGCAAAAAATGATTAAGCGCACCGACCAGCCTTTTTTCGGGTATATCTCTGTCTGTTTTTATGCTGATGCAGTACATGTTTGCATGCACGCCCGAGTCTGTCCTGCTGCAGCCCTTGATAACTGCACTGTTTCCAATTATTTTATAAAGGGCGTCTTGAAAAACTTCTTGCACGGTAACAGCATTTTGCTGAATTTGAAAACCGTGAAAATGCGAACCGTCAAAAGCTATTGTAAGAAATAAATTTCTCTCCATATTTTACCTCACTATCGGCGGTATTACATAAAGCAGTGCTATAAATCCTGCCAAAAATACTGCGCAAAATGCAACACAGACGTAATCAACTTTTGAAAATTTCATAACTTTCATCTTCGTTCTGCCATGTCCACCCGTGTAGCATCTGCTCTCCATTGCAGTTGCAAGGTCGTATGCACGCCTAAAAGCCGACACAAACAGCGGAATAAGTATTGGAATTAGCGCCTTTATTTTTTGCATGAGGCCGCCGCTTTCCATGTCTGCACCCCTTGCCTTTTGCGCGCTCATGATTTTATCTGTTTCCTCTAAAAGAGTTGGAACAAAGCGCAGTGCTATGGTCATCATCATTGCAAATTCATGCACGGGTACCTTTATATAAGTCAGCGGCTTTAAAAGCCTTTCTATTGCATCTGTAAGCTGGGTGGGTGAGCTTGTGAAAGTAAGCACAGAGCTTATGAGTATTAGGCATAAAATTCTTATTACTATAATTATGCTATAATAAATTCCACCCATGGTAATTTTTAAAAATCCCCACTCAAAAATAGGTTCGCCCGTGCCGTAAAACATGTTTAACAGCGAGGTAAAAACCAGTATAAATAGCACGGGTTTTAATGATTTTATATAGTTTTTGACCGATACTTTTGAAAGCGCTATACTAACGGTCACAAGCGCAAAAACCATGGCAAGGTTTACAAAATTGTGCGCCGTAAAGCAAAGCACTATAAAAAATATGGTAAGGCAAATTTTAAGTCTTACGTCTAGGGCATGTATTATGCTTTTTGCAGGAAAATACTGTCCTATGCTTATGTCTGATATCATAAATTTACCCCCTTTTCTTTAAAGATGGGTATGAGTTGCTCTAAGGCATGCTCAACTGTTAAGGTACTGACGTCCACAGGCAATCCAATGTCGTAAAGTCTTTGCATGATATGCGTAATTTGTGGAATTTTAAGCCCTATTTCACGCAGTCTTTTTCCGTGTGAAAAGACAGTTTGGGTCTTATCTAAAAATTCTATTTTTCCTTTATTTAAAACCAATACCCTATCCGCCGACTTTGCTATGTCCTCCATGCTGTGAGAAATTAGCAAGACGGTGTTTTTTCTTTTTTCATGATAATTTTTTATTTGTTTTAGCAGTTTTTCTCGCCCCTTTGGGTCAAGGCCTGCCGTGGGCTCGTCCAAAATGAGCACATCGGGGTCCATTGCAATTACTCCTGCTATTGCGGCACGACGCTTTTGTCCGCCTGAAAGCTCAAACGGAGATTTTTCCCAAAGTTCTTCGGACAAATCGGTAAATCTTGCCGCTTCCTTTGCCTTTTCTAGGGCTTCACTTTCTGAAAGTCCCATATTTTTAGGGCCAAAACTTATGTCTTTTATTACCGTTTCATCAAAAAGTTGATATTCTGGATACTGAAAAACCATGCCAACTTTAAACCTCACTTGCCTAATTTTTTTAGGCTCTTCCCAAATGTCTTTGCCACTTAGTATCACTTTGCCCGAGGTCGGCCTTATAAGCCCGTTAAGCATTTGTATGAGCGTAGATTTTCCACTTCCCGTATGCCCTATGACGCCTAAAAACTCGCCTTCTTCTATGTCAAAACTGATGTTATCCACCGCAGTTTTTTCAAAAGGTGTCTTAAGCCCATAGGTATATGTTAAATTTTTTATTTCTATTATCGCCATTTTACTACTCTTTCTCAGCTGATGTATTTCTCTAATGCAGTCAAACATTCCTGCGTGTTAAGCGGTAGGCCATAAAGCTCAAGCCCTGCAAGCTTTAAGCCATAAAACAGCTCTGTCGCCTGAGGTACGTCAAGGCTGTGCCCTCTTAAAAGCTCCACCTGTGAAAACACCTCTTTAGGCTCTCCGCTTGTTAGCACTACACCCTTATCCATGACTATTACCCTGTCTGCCTGAGTTGCCTCGTCCATGTAATGGGTAATTAAAATTATGGTAATTCCCTCTTCTTTATTGAGTTTTTTTATAGTGTCCATAACCTCTTGCCTGCCCTTTGGGTCAAGCATCGCCGTGGGTTCGTCTAAGACTATGCATTTTGTCTGCATGGCAAGCACACCTGCAATCGCAACCCTTTGCTTTTGTCCGCCAGAAAGTTTAAACGGCGCATGTTCTCTAAACTCATACATTCCGACATCTTTAAGCGCACCGTCCACCCTTTTTCTTATTTCGGCAGAGGGCACGCCTAAATTTTCAGGACCAAAGGCCACGTCCTCTTCCACTATTCCTGCGACAAGTTGATTGTCGGGATTTTGCTGTACAAGACCAACTCTTCTTCTTATTTCTATATGAGTTTTTTCGTCTTTTGTGTCTATCCCATCAATTAAAACCTCGCCAAAGGTCGGTGTGAGCATTCCGTTGAAAATTTTAGCAAGTGTAGACTTTCCACAGCCGTTATGCCCTAAAAGGCAGACAAATTCGCCTGCTTCTACACTCATGTCGACGCCTTTTAAAACGTCTACGCTGTCCACTTCGTCAGGATTATATGAAAATCTTAAATTTTTTACATCTATTAAAGCCACGATACACGCTCTTTTCTATTATTTTTGCCAAATTGCAGTGCTTCCACAAGGAAGGCACATTCCTGTTTGTGTCACCTTAAGCCCTATTTCATCGGCGCTTACCTTGCCGCCAAATTTTGGCTTTAATGTCACGTTTAGTAAATACTCCATGACAGACGGCGACAGGCCTGCTGTGTATGAATTAAGTATAAAAAACAGTGGAGCTTCCGACAAAATCGGAATGCACATGTCAACTAAACCGTAAAGCTGTTCTTCAAGCTTCCACACTTCGCCGCCAGGCCCTCTTCCATAAGATGGAGGGTCCATGATTATTGCATCATATGTGTTTCCTCGTCTTATTTCTCTTTGCACAAATTTCACACAGTCGTCCACAAGCCACCTTACAGGTAGCTCCTGCATATTTGAGGCGGTAGCGTTTTCACGTGCCCACTGCACCATGCCCTTTGAGGCATCGACATGTGTAAGCTTTGCCCCTGCCCTCATGCAGGCAAGCGTTGCGGCACCGGTGTATCCAAATAGGTTTAAAACCTTCACATCGTCTCTGCCGCTTTCCAGAATTTTATCCATGGCAAAGTCCCAGTTTGTTGCCTGCTCCGGAAAAATTCCCGTGTGTTTAAAGCCCATGGTTTTAAGCCTAAAAGTCATGTCGCTGTATTTAATTTTCCAGACATCCGGCATTTTTTTAAGCACCTGCCATGCGCCACCGCCCGAGTTTGAGCGATTGTATACCGCATGCGCATTTTTCCAAAGTGGATTTTTTCTATCGCTTTTCCATATAATTTGCGGGTCGGGCCTTATTAAAATAATGTCGCCCCAGCGCTCTAGTCTTTCGCCCTCACCCGTGTCTATAAGTTCATAATCTTCCCAATTTGCAAATCTCATTTGTATCGCCTTTCAAATTAGCATAATTCTTTTTTTATTATCTCGGAAAGTTCATCTGCAATTTTTTCAATTTGCTCCAAACTTTGTCCCTCTACCATTATTCTTAAAAGTGGCTCTGTGCCCGAGGGTCTTACCACTATTCTTCCTGTATCCGAAAGCTCTTTTGTTGCCTTGTCTAGTGCGTCACGTACCTTGTAATTTGTGTAAAATTCTGCCTTACCGTCTGCACTTAGGGTTATGTTTTTAAGCACTTGAGGATATTTTTCTAAAACAGATTTTAAAGAAGACATTTTTGCCTCTCTTCTTTTCATGATGCTTAAAAGATGCGCCGCCGTTAGCTGTCCGTCGCCTGTTGTGGCAAAGTCTTTGAAAATTACGTGTCCGCTTTGCTCTCCGCCTAAATTGTAGCCGTCAATAAGCATTTGCTCTAAAACATATCTGTCGCCTACTTTTGTTGCCTCATAGTGGATATTATTTTTCTCACAAAGCTTGATAAGGCCTAAATTTGACATAACAGTGCCCACAAGGCAGTTTTTGGCAAGTTTTCCACGTGATTTCATGTCGAGTGCGCAAATTGCCATGATATGGTCGCCGTCTAAATATTCGCCGTTTTCGTCTACGCACAAAAATCTGTCGGCATCTCCGTCAAGCGCTATGCCTGCGTCCATTTTATTTTCTATAACAAACTCCCTTAAGCTCTCCATATGAGTAGAGCCGCAGTTGTCGTTAATATTTACACCGTTTGGCGTGTCAAACATCATAGAAACCGTAGCGCCTAGCTCTTCAAAAAGCGCCTTGGCACTTACACTTGCCGAGCCGTTTGCGCAGTCTATCGCAATATTTAAGCCGTCAAGACTAAAGTGCATTGTTGTTTTTACATGGTCTATATAATCTCTTACCGCAGTGTCGGCATAAGTCACATTTCCTAAACCCTGACCCTCTAAAAGCTCTTTTTGAGGCACTTGACCTAATATAATAGCCTCTATTCTCTCCTCGAGTGTGTCGGGAAGTTTGTAGCCGTCGCCGCTAAATATTTTAATTCCGTTATATTCAAACGAGTTATGTGATGCGGATATCATAATTCCTGCATCGGCCTTATATTTACCCACAAGATACGCTACCGCAGGTGTGGGGACTACCCCTAAATTTACAACATTTGCACCCATAGAGCAAATACCTGCACAAAGCGCATTTTCAAGCATATCAGACGAAATTCTTGTGTCCTTACCTATTAAAATTTTCGGATGAGAATTGCTTTTGTTTATCAAAACCGTGCCCACTGCCCTACCTATTTTAAGCGCAAGTTCACAAGTTAAATCCTTATTAGCAATCCCCCTAATACCATCAGTACCAAACAATCTAGCCATAAATATCTCCTTTTAATATAAAAATTTTGAAATTTTTTATTAGTGGATAGTGGATAGTGGATAGTGGATAGTGAAGGTTCACGCCTGCGGCGTGTTTTAAATATAAGAAAATGCGTTGCATTTTCCACCATCACTCTCAACTCTCAACTCTCAACTCTCAACTAATAAAGCCCTATCTGAGCTTTTTCTTCTCCCATTCCCTCCGGCGGGGTTAGTCCTAGGTGTAGATATGCCGACCTTGTCACACATCTTCCTCTTGGTGTTCTTTTTAGATATCCTATCTGCATAAGATACGGCTCTACCACGTCTTCTATGGTCACCGACTCTTCTCCTATTGCCGCCGCAAGAGTTTCTATTCCCACAGGTCCGCCGCCGTAAAAATTGATAATCGCCGTAAGCATTCGCCTATCCGCAGAGTCTAAACCCAGCTCGTCGATTTCCATTCGGTCTAAAGCTATCTTTGCTGTATTATATGTTATACTTCCATCTCCCATAACTTGGGCGAAATCTCTTATCCTTTTTAAAAATCTGTTTGCAATTCTCGGCGTACCTCTTGAGCGTGAGGCCACTTCCAATGCGCCTGTTGCATCGGCCTCTATCCCCAAAATGCCCGAGCTCCTCGTGACTATTCTTGCAAGTTCCTCAGGGCTGTAAAGTTCAAGCCTTAAAACCACTCCAAATCTATCCCTTAAGGGAGCGGAAAGTTGCCCCGCCCTTGTCGTGGCACCGACCAAGGTGAATTTTTGAAGAGGCAGATGATAAGAGCTTGCCATTTGTCCCTTGCCCGTGATTATATCAATCGCAAAGTCTTCCATTGCAGGGTACAAAATTTCCTCAACCGTTCTGGGCAGCCTGTGAATTTCGTCTATAAACAGCACATCTCCCTCATTAAGCGAGGTTAAAAGTGCGGCTAAATCGCCCGGGCGCTCTATTGCAGGGCCGCTGGTAATTCTAAGCATTCCGCCCATTTCGTTTGCTATAATTCCCGCAAGGGTCGTCTTGCCAAGTCCGGGAGGTCCGTATAAAAGCACATGGTCTAAAGGCTCTCTTCTTTGCTTTGCGGCCTCCATATAAATTGCAAGATTTTCCTTTACCTTTTCCTGCCCTATATACTCACTAAGGCTTCTGGGTCTTAGCGGATTTTCAACGTCCGTGTCGTTTTGAGTGTACTCAGGGTCTGTCATTCTATTTTCAAAGTCATAATCCACTGTATAATCCAACTCTGTCACCCCTTATTATTTCATTGAAAGCAGTCTTAATGCCTGCCTTATTATGTCCTCGGTTTTTAAAGAGGAATCCACACGACTTACGGCACTTGCCGCCTCTGTCGGAGAGTATCCAAGTGCCACCAAGGCGCCCACTGCCTGTGAATCTGTTTGCATAGGCACGGGAGCTTGCCCCTTTGACACGCTTACTATCATGTTGCCAGCCTTGTCTTTTAGCTCTAAGGCTATTCTTTGTGCAAGTTTTGGCCCTACTCCGTTTGCCTTTGAAAAAGCCTTGCTGTCCCCTGCTGCCGCCGCAATGCTTATGTCATCCGATGTCATTTCCGACAAAATTGCAAGTCCAACTTTGGGGCCTACTCCGCTTATATTTGTCAAAAGTTTAAAAAACTCAAGCTCTCTTTGCGATATAAACCCGAATATATCAAGCGCATCTTCACGCACGTTTAAATGCGTAAAAAGCATGGCTTCCTCGCCATTTTTTGGAAGCGCCCTTGCCGTGTTCATCGAGATAAAGCATTTAAAGCCTAAGCCATGCACATCAATTACCGCCAAATTAGGCTCTGTATGTATTAGTTTTCCTTTTATAGAATAAAACATATTTAATCCGCCTTATTTTTTAAATTATGTATTTTAATTAAATCTTGTATAGTGCGTCTTGGCGCACCCTCAAAACTTACATTTTTATTGCACTGTCCATGGCAAATTGCAAGTGCCAGTGCGTCTGCCGTGTCATCAGGCTTAGGCGTTTTTTCTAAGCGCAAAAGCTTTTTTGTCATAGCCATAACCTGATATTTTTCCGCTTTTCCATAGCCGGTTATTGCCGATTTTACTTGAAGCGGTGTGTACTCCTGTACTTTCATATTGCCTTTTTGTGCCGCAAGAAGAAGCACGCCCCTTGCCTGCGCAACATCTATTGCAGTCTTTTGGTTGTTTTGGAAAAACAGCTTTTCTATTGCCATCACCTGTGGCTTGTACTTTTTAATAATAATTTCAATTTCATCATATATAATTTCAAGGCGCCTGTTAAAATCTGTGCCTGCCTTTGTTATTATTGCGCCGTGATGAAGTGAGCGAAATTTGCCGCCTTTAAACTCCACAACTCCAAAACCCACTATGGCATATCCCGGGTCTATACCCAAAATAATCAAACTAATCCGCTCCTTTTTATATACGCACAAAAGCCTCCTAAGTAAACAGCTAGACTGCATTTTAAAAATTAAATCTCTTTAGCGATACCGCCACTCTTCACTCTTCACTTTTCACTCTTCACTTCACGTGTTTTGCACGTGATTGCTATATCCGATTAATTATACCACAAAGTTTATGAAAATAACAGTTATATTTTTGTAGTTTTTTTGTGGGTATACTTCAAAAAATATGTGCATATAATTAAAAAATCTGCCCCTTAAAGGGTAGAAAGGACGTGTTTTTTTGAAAAGGCGATTTAGGCTGTCTTTAGCTAAGTTATTTTCTACTCTGATAATCATGACATTTATTTTTATATTTGGATTTTATTTAAGCCAAAATTTTGCACCACTATTAAGTGCTTTGCTCGGACAAAATAATGAAGAAGACGACGCCAAGTCTTCGCAGTCTGAAAATTTTCTGCCGGCGCTTACAAGCACAGACGATGGCGCACAAAGTGCGGATATTGTGATTGACGAAAACGGGCAGGCGGTGGAATTTATACCCGAGCACCTCCCCACCGTGTCGCCCGACCCCACGAGGGCTTCTTTTCCTGTGGTAAACACCGTCGTAGGCGGTGGCACTGCGGTTTCAAATTTTTATGTAAAAGACACTTCCGGAGCGAGTGTCGATTTACTCACCCAGCTTGAAAAAGACTTGCCTTTTGACACGAGTGATTTAAGCGAGCCTACCGTGCTTATCTACCATACCCATGGCACAGAAAGCTATTTTTTAAGCCCCGTGTCTTACTACTACGGGGACGACAGTTTTCGCAGTGCCGCGTATAATGAAAATGTGACCGTGGTGGGCGCACAGATGAAAAAAGTGCTTGAAGAGCATGGCATTGGCGTAATTCACGACACCACCTTGCATGACGATATATCTTACAACGGCTCTTATTCACGCTCGAAAGAGACGGTAAATTCATATTTAGAAAAATACCCTTCTATAACGGTGACGATAGACGTACATCGTGACTCACTGACCACAGACGAGGGCTTAAAATACCGCCCCGTAATAGAGATTGACGGAAAGCAGGCGGCACAGGTCATGATAATAACGGGCAGCGACCCCGACGGAAGCCTTGATTTTCCCACTTGGGAGGAAAATTTAATATTGGCACTAAAACTACAAGAGGAGGCAGCCACCACATATCCCGGCCTTATGCGACCCCTTATGTACTGCCAGCGTGTGTATAACATGAACGCCACAAACGCCTCTCTGCTTTTTGAAATAGGGGCAGAGGTAAACACCTTTTCTCAGGCGAAATACGCAGGCGAACTCATGGCAAATGTTTTGGCAAATGTTTTAAAAAACGGATAAACGTATAAATTTTTGGAAAGATAAAAATAAAAAGGAATTTATACATGCATTTATCTGAAAACAAAAAAACTTTCTTAAAAAGCTTTTTTATCACCCTTTTGATAATTATTTTTGCTGTATCTTTTGTGGTGGCGGACTACAGGTGTAGAAGCACCACCTTAGGAGACGACACCCCCTCATTTTCTTTAAGCGCCAAGGCGGAAAAAACATATCTTGACATCTACAGTTTAGGCATTAAAACCAGCGTGGATATAACTACACTATCAAATTTTTGGAACGGATTTTTAGAATTCATTTGCTTTCCAACAAACGCAGTGGTATAATAACCAAAAGCTAAGCTTTTGGAGTGAATAATTAATAATTGATAGTGAATAGTTGTGGTGGAAAATTCAAAGAATTTTCTTAAATTTAGAACACGCCACGGGCGTGAACCTTCACTCTTCACTTTTCACTCTTCACTAAAATTAAAGAGGTTTATTATGGCTTATTTTTTAGATGTAGAAATAATTAAATATCCGCCTATAGAAAACAGTTTTTCTTTTATGGGGGCACTTATGTGGATAATAGTTTTATCCGTACTTTTCTTCTTTTTGGTTTTTATGGTGACAAATATTATGCGCAGGCTAAAAGCTAAAAAAATAAAAGAACGTGCAAACGGACCAAAACTAATAATATCCGACAGACCCTTAAGAAGAATTAAGGCAAAAGAGAGAGAACGTAAATAATTAATAATTGATAATTAATAATTATTAATTGTGGTGGAAAATGCGTTGCATTTTCAATTCTCAATTAAAAAAGAGCTTCGGCTCTTTTTTCTTGTCTTCTTTCTTATTTCGTGGTAAAATATTATGAAAATAATTTTAAGGTGGAATTTTATGAGTTTTGTTTATGCTGCAATTTTTCTTTTAATCGGTCTTTTTTTACTTATTAAATTTACAAAGGAAGACAAAATTTTTGCCCTTTTAGGCGCTTTCTTCATACTTTTAGGCATATGGTGGCTAGTGAGTGCCATATTCCCTATACTTAATTTATTTGTGGGAATTTTAGGCAATATTTTAAGGATAGTAACCGTCGTGGTCTTGGGTATTGCAATTTATTATTACTATAATAAATTTTATAAAAAGAGGTAAAAATGGACATTTTTTTAACAGTTTTAGGACAGGTTGGCATCATGATGGTCATGATGGCTGTGGGTTTTATCCTTTATAAAAGGCGAGTTTTGACAGACGTAGGCGCCTCTGAACTTACAAAAATCTTGGTAAATATTGTAACCCCTTGCATTATCATATCGTCTTTTGCAAGCGTGGATTCAGGCGATATTTCAAATTCTGATTTGCTTTTATCTGTCGTGCTAGCGGCGGCTTCTATCGCAATCGGAATAATTTCGGGCCTGTTTTTATTTAAAAAAGAGCCGCTTGATCGCAAAAACGTGCTTAGATTTGGCGTGGCCTTTAGCAACTCTGGATTTATGGGCATGCCACTGGTCGAGAGCGTTTTGGGCGCAGAGGGCTTAATTTATGCCTCGTTTTTTATAGTGGTTTTTAACATTATTTGCTGGACTTACGGCTATACAATGATGGGCGGCGAGGGTAAATTTAGAATAAGGATTTTGCTTTTTAACCCCGGTTTTATCGGAATTGTCTTAGGTCTTCCCCTATACTTAACAGGTTTTGACTTGCCCTCACTTATTATATCGCCCGTCTCAAGTTTCGGCTCGCTTAATACACCGCTTGCCATGATAATTGCAGGTGCCTGCATTGCAAAACTTCATTTAAAAGATTTTATAGAAGACTTGCAAGTATATAAAATGGCGTTTTTCAGGCTGATGTTTGTGCCGGCACTTGTTTTAGGCATGCTGTTTTTGATAAATCCCGAAGATACTTTATTTGTCAGCACCGCAATACAAAGCTGTACCCCAACGGCCACGGCAACGGTTTTACTTGCAATGCTTTTTAACAAAGATTCAAGGCTTGCCTCAAAGGCAGTTGCAATAAGCACTTTAATTTCTATTATAAGTATTCCTTTTGTCATAACCTTTGCCCAAATTTTGGCACAAATAAATTAGTGACTAAAGCGTGAACTTTTGCATAAAATATAAAAGCAAGTAAAACTTTGTTGTTTTGACTTGCTTTTATATAGATGGGTG
Organism: uncultured Eubacteriales bacterium; assembly: GCA_964370635.1. GTDB lineage: Bacteria > Bacillota > Clostridia > Oscillospirales > Acutalibacteraceae > SIG603. Next base: position 68,589 of record CAYJJU010000012.1, read on the forward strand.
AGCCCAAATACGAAATGGCCCTGTGTGATTTTACCAAATCTTTGGTATTATACAGGGCTATTTCCATTTTATATTGTGGTAGGTGCTATTTTTGCACCTCTAATTTGTGCAATATGCAATAATTGCAATATTTTTAGTATATTTATGCAAATAACACTTGATTTTTTGCATAAACGGTGTATAATGATATTAATAATTTAACTGAGAGGATGTATATTTATGGCTAAAACAAAACAAGATATAAAAAAAGTAGTACTTGCATATTCCGGAGGACTTGATACCTCAATCATTATTCCATGGCTTAAAGAAAACTACAATAACTGCGAAGTTGTTGCGGTATCTGGCGACGTTGGACAAGGAACAGAGCTTGACGGCCTAGAGGAAAAAGCAATTGCGACAGGCGCATCAAAACTATATATTGCCGACTTAAAAGAAGAATTCATCACAGATTATGTGTATCCAACAATGCAAGCAGGCGCTGTTTATGAAAACAAATACCTTTTAGGCACATCTTTTGCAAGACCTATAATTGCAAAACGTATAGTTGAAATTGCACTTGAAGAAGGCGCCGACGCTATTTGCCACGGCTGCACAGGCAAAGGTAATGACCAAGTACGTTTTGAGCTTACTATAAAAGCATTTGCACCTGACATGGCTATTATTGCACCATGGAGAGAGTGGGACATAAAATCAAGGGATGAAGAGATTGAGTATGCAGAAAAACACAATATCCCGCTAAAAATCAACAGAGAAACAAATTATTCTAAAGATAAAAACCTATGGCATCTATCACACGAGGGCATGGACCTTGAAAACCCAAATAATGAGCCTCTATATAATAAAGAAGGCTTTTTAGAGATGTCTGTCTCGCCTGAAATGGCACCCGATGCACCTACTTATATTACTCTTTCATTTGAAAAAGGCGTGCCTTATGCGCTAAACGGCGATAAAATGTCTGCAACTGAGCTTTTAGAAGCACTTAATAAAGTAGGTGGAGAAAACGGCATAGGCCTTGCAGATATCATAGAAAACCGTTTGGTTGGTATGAAATCAAGGGGCGTTTATGAAACTCCTGGCGGAACAATTTTATACCACGCACACAATAAACTTGAGGAGCTTTGCCTAGACCGTGAAACTTATCACTACAAACAACAAATCGGCCTAAAATTTGCCGACTTAGTATACAACGGCCAATGGTTTACTCCTTTAAGAGAGGCTTTAACTTCATTTGTAGACAGTACTCAACAAACTGTTACGGGTGATGTAAAAATGAAGCTATATAAAGGCAATATAATAGACGCAGGTGTAACATCACCATACTCATTATATGATGAAGAAATCGCAACCTTTGACGAGGACGAAGTATACGACCAAAAAGACTCACAAGGCTTTATAAACCTATTCGGCCTACCGGTAAAAGTTTGGGCACAGAAAAACGGGAAATAATTAATTTTAGTGAAAAGTGAAGAACGAAGAGTGAAAAGTGTCGGTGAAAAATCCTATGGATTTTTTTGAAACAAAGTATTTATAAGATTAGAATTATAATAAAAAAATGCGTAGCATTTCACTATCACTCTTCACTTTTCACTTTTAACTCTTCACTAATTGGACGGGTTGCCGTCCACTACAAAAGGAGAAATTTATGAAACTTTGGAAAGGGCGCTTTTCTAAGGAAGTTGACTCTAAAACTAATGATTTTAACTCATCTATAAACATAGACAGCAGAATGTATAAAGAAGACATAACGGGCAGTATAATACATGCCCATATGCTTTATAAATGCGGAATAATTTCGGAAAAAGACAGCAAAGAAATTGCAGGCGAGCTTGAAAAAATGATGGACGAAATCGAAGAGGGTATTCTTTTAATAGACCCAAATTCTGAGGATATCCATACTTTTATCGAGGCAGAGCTTACCGCAAGAATTGGCGATGCAGGCAAAAGACTGCACACCGCAAGAAGTCGAAACGACCAAGTAGCACTCGATATTCGCATGTATCTTAGAAAAGAGTGCGACATATTAATGGGCCTTTTAGAAGAATTTTGCAAGGTGCTAAACGATAAGGCGCTAACATATCACGACACGGTAATGCCGGGCTACACCCATCTTCAAAGGGCGCAGCCAATAAGTTTTGGGCATCATCTTTTATGCTACTGCGAAATGCTTTTAAGGGATATAGAAAGACTGCAAGACGCATTTGACAGAATGAACTACTGCCCCTTAGGCTCAGGCGCACTAGCCGGCACTACTTATCCTATAGACCGTGAATTTACTGCGGAGCTTTTAGGCTTTAGAGGGCCTACAAGAAACAGCCTAGACGGCGTGTCTGACAGAGATTTTTGCGCAGAAATTGCCTTTGCAGTGTCACTTTGTATGGTTCACCTTTCAAGATTTTCTGAGGAAGTCATCTTGTGGTGCTCTTGGGAATTTAAATTTATAGAGCTTGACGATGCATTCTCAACAGGCTCTAGCATTATGCCACAAAAGAAAAACCCTGACATTACAGAGCTAATCCGTGGAAAATCGGGCAGAGTGTTTGGCGATTTAACAGCGCTTCTCACCATGATGAAGGGCTTGCCACTTGCATATAATAAAGACATGCAAGAGGACAAAGAGGCAACTTTTGATGCGATTGACACATTAAAACTTTGCCTAACCCCGCTTATCCCCATGGTGGAAACCATGAAAGTAAACAAAGAAAACATGAGAAAAGCGGCGGCCGGTGGCTTTATAAATGCCACAGACTGCGCCGACTATTTAGTGTCACAAAAGGGCATAGCCTTTCGTGATGCATATAAAATTACGGGCGAGCTTGTCGCACTGTGCATAGAAAAAGGACTGGATTTAGAAACCTTAGCTTTTGAAGATTACACAAAAATTTGCGATAAATTTACAAAAGACGTGTATGAATTTGTAAGCCTTGACAAGTGCCTAAACGACAGGACTTCTCTTGGAGGCCCTGCACCAATAAACGTAAAAAAAGAATGTGAACTTATGAAAAAAAGGATTGAAACTACATGATAAAAGTATCGGTAATAGGCGCTACAGGCTATGCAGGTGCAGAGCTTTGCAGACTGCTTTTAAATCACCCAAAAATAACTTTAAGTGCCGTAAGCTCGGTAAGCTTTTTAGGCAAAAAAATAAGTGATGTCTACCCTGCCTTTTTAGGCATGTGCGACATGGTATGTGTCACACAAGAGGAGGCGGTAGACACGGCAGACGTAATATTTGCCGCCCTCCCCCACGGACTTTCACAAGAGCTTGCAAAAGAATGTACTGAAAAAAATAAAATTTTTGTAGACCTCGGGGCAGACTTTAGGCTTGAAAGCGAAGAAGAGTACGAAAAGTGGTACGGTGGAAAGTTTGATGATAAAGAGCTTCACAAAAAAGCGGTCTACGGCCTGCCTGAGCTTTTTAGAGAAAACATAAAAGACACAAATATCATTGCAAACCCAGGTTGCTACACAACTGTCGTCCCACTGGCACTTGCACCGGCTTTAAAGGCAGGGTTTATCGAAACTGTAGGGATTATAGCAGACTGCAAATCAGGTGTTACAGGTGCCGGTCGAAGCCCGTCGCAAACCACACATTACCCCGATTTAAACGAGGGCTTGGCGGCATACAAAGTAGCAAACCACAGGCACACACCGGAAATAGAGCAAAGTCTTACAAAAATAGCAGGTGAAAAAGTCAATGTGACTTTTGTTCCTCATTTACTTCCAATAAACCGTGGAATACTAGCAACTTGCTATGCAAGGCTTAAAGATGGCGTGACAGAAGAAGCTTTAAGAGAAATTTATGAAAACACATATAAAGACGAGTATTTTGTAAGATTTTTAGAAAAAGAAAAATCTGCGGATATTCACAACATAAAATACACAAACTTTTGCGATGTTTCTATTTTCTGCGACATGCACACGGGCACATTTATTGCCGTTGCCGCTATAGACAACATGGTAAAAGGAGCGGCGGGACAGGCTATACAAAACATGAATATCCTATGCGGTTTCTCAGAAAACGAAGGATTAAAACTCATACCGCCTGCATTCTAAGGAGGAATTTTAAGTGGAGTTTATCAAGGGGCTTACACTTTGCGAAATGTTCTTTACTGACATAGCAAAGCCTATTTTAGACGAAAATTTCAGAGAACTTAAATATAGCTGTGGCAAAATAGGCTCTGGCTCTGACATTTTGGGCTTTGACGATGAGGTGTCAAGCGACCACATGTGGGGGCCGTCGCTTCAAGTATTTTTAAGTGATGAAGACATACATTTAAAAGACGAAATTTTAGAGGTACTGAGCAAAAATTTTCCAAGTAAATATAAGGGCTACCCTGTAAATTTCTCAAACCCCGACGGCGGTGGAATTAGGGTTATGGAAGAGAGCGACGACGTTTCTCCCCTCATATTCATCTACACGATTGACGAATATTTAAAAGACTTTATAGGCACTACGGGCAAAGAGGAAATTGCTGTTTTGGACTGGCTTTCAATTTGCCAAAATAAACTACTGGGTTTACAAAGTGGCAAAATTTTCAAAGACGATTTGGGTTTAAAGGAAAGGCTAGCTCCGTTTAAATACTATCCAAAAGATGTTTGGCTATACCTCATAGCCTCAAACTGGTCGCTAATTGGAGAGGAGCAAGCATTTGTAAAACGCTGTTCTTCTGTAGGCGACGAAATAGGCTCAAGACTTTGCTGTGCAAGAATTTGCGAAAGGCTTATGAGGCTTTGCTTTTTATATAAAAAACAGTATGCACCTTATAGCAAATGGTTTGGCACAGGATTTAAAAGGCTTGAAATTGACACTAAAATAAAAGATTTAATAAGCAGTGCGCTATCGGCAAACGACATAAAAACAAGGGAAAACTCGCTTGTAAGTGCACAAAGTGAGCTTGCAAAACTGCACAACAGCCTAAAAATAACAAAAGTCATAGACACAGAAATTAAAAATTACTTTACAAGAGATATTTTGGTGATTGACGTAGACGACTTAGCAAGTGAAACAAAAAATGCCATTTCGGACGAAACTCTTAAAAATCTGCCATCAATCGGCATGTTGTCTGAAATTGCAAATTTCACAGCACTTACCTACGAGCCCGAAAATTACGCAAAAATAAAATCACTTTACATATAAAGGAGCAAGAACATGAATACAGTTAAGGGTGGAGTTTGTGCCGCCAAAGGTTTTTTAGCAAACGGAGTCTTGGCAGGAATTAAAAAAACTGCAACAAAGCCCGATTTAGCACTGATTTATAGCGAAAAAACATGCAACAGTGCGGCGGTTTACACTCAAAACCTAGTAAAGGGCGCTCCTATTGCAGTGACTAAGAAAAATATAGAAAGCGGAGAAATTAAGGCGCTAGTATGTAACAGCGGCAACGCAAACACCTGCAATGCCGACGGAGAAGAAAAGGCGCTAAAAATGTGCTCTCTCGTGGCGGACAAATTAAAAATTAATAAAGAAGATGTGATAGTTGCATCAACCGGTGTAATAGGCCAAGTGCTTCCGATAGAGCCCATAGAAAATGCCATGGAAGGACTTGTGGCAGGCCTTAAAAAAGACGGAAATAATTTAGCTGCAACCGCAATTATGACCACAGACACCTACGACAAACAGTGCGCAGTGAGTGTGGAAATAGGCGGAAAAACCGTCACCATAGGCGGCATGGCAAAGGGAAGCGGAATGATACATCCAAACATGGCAACAATGCTTTGTTTTGTTACAACGGACTGTGCTATTTCTGCCGATTTGCTTCAAAAAGCGGTAAAATCCGCCGCCGACGACAGCTTTAACATGGTGAGCGTAGACGGCGACACCTCCACAAACGACATGCTGACAGTGATGGCAAACGGCATGGCAGAAAACACTTTTATAGACTGTGAAAACGGCGACTATGAACTGTTTTTAACTGCACTAACACTTGTTTGCACTAAACTTTCTAAACTCATGGCAAGAGATGGCGAGGGTGCTACAAAGTTAATTATTTGCGACACACAAAATGCCTGTGACAAAGAAGTAGCAAAAAAAGTGGCGAAATCAGTAATTTGCTCTAGCCTATTAAAGGCGGCAATGTTTGGAGAAGACGCAAACTGGGGCAGGGTTTTATGCGCTATAGGATACAGTGGCGCAGTACTCGATGTGACAAAAATTGACGTAAGCTTTAAAAGCAGTGGCGGTACATTAGAGGTTTGCAAAAACGGTGCCGGAATCGATTTTAGCGAAGAGCTTGGCAAAGAGGTCTTAAAAGAAGAAGAAATTACAATAATAGTAAATTTAAACGACGGATGCGAAAATGCCACGGCTTTTGGTTGCGATTTAACTTACGATTATGTGAAAATAAACGGCGATTACAGAACCTAAAGGAGAAAAGCTATGAAAATTTCTAACAGCGACAGGGCACATGTACTTGTGCAGGCACTGCCTTATATAAAAAACTACACAGGCGAAACCGTTGTTGTAAAATACGGTGGAAACGCAATGATAAGCGAGGAATTAAAATCCGCCGTAATAAGCGACATAGTGCTTATGCAACTTGTGGGAATTAATGTGGTTTTAGTGCACGGCGGCGGCCCTGAAATAAACACAATGCTAAATAAAATTGGCAAAGAAGCAAAATTTGTAAACGGAATGCGCTATACCGACAAGGAAACAATGGACATAGTACAGCAAATTCTTGCGGGCAAGGTAAACAAGGATTTAGTACAGCTTATAGAGAGTGCCGGCGGAAAATCTATAGGACTTTGCGGACTTGACGGCTCGCTTTTAAAGGCAAGAAAGCTTGAAAACGGCGACGATTTAGGCTTTGTAGGCGAAATCTATGAAGTGAACACAAGCATAATAGAAAACGCCGAAAAAGGCGGATATATCCCAATAATTTCAAGTATTGCTGGTGGCGAAAACGGCGAGGTGTACAACATAAACGCCGACCTTGCCGCAGGTGCCATTGCAGGCGCTATCAAGGCAAAAAATTTAATTTTAATGACAGACATTAAGGGTCTTTTAAGGGACAAGAACGACGAAAGCACCTTAATTCCAGCCGTAAATGTAAGCGAAGTGATAAAGCTTAAAAAAGACGGAATTATTGCAGGCGGAATGATACCAAAGATTGACTGCTGTGTTGAGGCTGTAAGACGAGGTGTTGAAAGGGCGACGATTATAGACGGTCGAGAACCACATTCCATTCTAATAGAGCTTTTCACAGAAGAAGGAATTGGAACGATGTTTTATTAGTTGAGAGTGGATAGTTGATAGTGGATAGTGTCGGTGAAAATGCTAAAGCATTTTTTATATTTAAAACACGCCGTAGGCGTGAACCTTAACTCTCAACTTTCAACTCTCAACTCTCAATTATACAAGGAGGAAATTATGTTTATTGACGTAAAGCAAATGGATAAAGACTATATCATGCAGACTTATGGCAGGGTTGATGTTGCTATTGAAAGCGGACAGGGCTCTCGCTGTGTAGATGTGGACGGTAAAAACTACATAGATTTTACAAGCGGTATCGGAGTTAATTCCCTAGGTTTTTGCGATGCAGGCTGGGCAAAAGCCGTGGCAGAGCAGGCAGGAAAGCTTCAACATGTAAGCAATTATTATTACAGCCCCGTGGCATCAAGCCTTGCAAAGGCCTTGGTGGAAAACACCCAAATGGGCGCATGCTTTTTTGTAAATTCAGGCTGTGAGGCAAATGAATGTGCGATAAAAGTTGCAAGAAAATACGGCAAAAAGAAAAACGCACACAAAATTATAACCCTTTTTGATTCTTTCCATGGCAGAACAATTACAACTCTTGCCGCAACAGGACAGGACGTTTTTCATCAGGAATTTCTACCTCTTACAGAGGGTTTTGTGCACTGCATAGCAAACGACATGGATGCACTAAAAGCCGTTTACAGTGACGATGTTTGTGCCGTAATGGTGGAATGTGTTCAAGGTGAGGGCGGAGTAAATCCCCTTGACGAAGCTTACTTAAAAGAAGTAAGAGCATTTTGCGATGAAACGGACATACTCTTAATTGCAGACGAGGTTCAAACAGGTATAGGCAGGACAGGCAGTTTTTACTCAAGCCTTGGAATGGGTGTTAAACCCGATATTATAACAAGCGCAAAAGGTCTTGGCGGCGGACTTCCAATTTCTACTTGTATAGTTAGCAAGGAGCTTAAGGACATAATGGTAGCAGGCGACAACGGCTCGACCTACGGGGCAAACCCTGTAGCCTGCGCAGGCGCACTTCATGTTGTTAAAACGGTAAGCGATAAGGACTTTTTAAGCGAGGTTGTAAAAAAAGGCGAATATTTCATGGCTAAGCTAAACCAGATGGAAGAAGTTGAGCTAACACGTGGAAAAGGCCTTATGATAGGCATTAAACTTAAGACAAAAACGGCAAAAGAAGTACTATTAGCCTGTGCCGAAAAAGGACTTTTAGTGCTCACGGCAAAAGACATGGTAAGATTTTTACCACCACTTAATATAGGCTATGAGGACATAGACAAAGGACTTGAGATATTTGAGAAGATAGTTAATAGTTGAGAGTTGTAGGGGCGACGTTTCGTCGTCCGAAGATTTACCTCAAAATTCATAAAACCAAAGGGACGGGCAACCCGTCCCCTACAAGATACAAGGAGGAAATATGAAACATTTATTAAAGCTTTTAGACTGGGACAAAGAGGAGATTATTAAGGTTTTAAACCTTGCCGACCAGCTAAAATATGAAACAAAACACGGCATAACTCACCACCATTTAAAAGGAAAAACTTTAGGCATGATTTTTGCTAAGGCTTCAACAAGAACAAGGGTTTCTTTTGAAGTAGGCATGAATCAGCTAGGAGGCCACGCACTGTTTTTATCGTCACGTGATTTACAAATAGGCAGAGGCGAGCCCGTACAGGACACAGCAAGGGTACTATCTCGCTATTTAGACGGAATTATGATAAGAACTTTTGAGCAAAAAGAGGTAGAGGATTTAGCAACTTACGGCTCTATCCCCATCATAAACGGACTGACAGATTTTGCCCACCCCTGCCAAGTTTTAGCCGATTTAATGACAATTAGGGAATATAAAGGCAGTTTTGACGGCATAAAAATGTGCTTTATAGGCGACGGAAACAACATGATGAACTCGCTTATAGTCGGCGGCTTAAAAGTAGGCATGACAGTAAGTGTCGCCTGCCCCACCGATTATAATCCGCCAAAAGAAATTTTGGAGTTTGCGGGCAGTTACGACACTTTTTCTATCCATACCGACCCCATGGAAGCCGCAAAGGGCGCAGACGTTTTAATCACAGACGTTTGGACATCTATGGGACAAGAGGAAGAAAGCGCTAAACGAATTGAAGCTTTTAAAGGCTACTGCATAAACGACGAGATGGTAGCCGTGACAAACAAAGACTCAATAGTGCTTCACTGCCTTCCTGCACACAGAGAAGAAGAGATTACTGCAAAGGTATTTGAAGCAAATGCAGACCCAATTTTTGACGAGGCAGAAAACAGACTACACGCACAAAAAGCGGTCTTGGTTCACTGTTTAACTTAAATTATTTAATAAAAAAATGAGCGTCATATCACGAGATTACCGTGTTATGACGCTCTTATTATTTCTTATATTTTCTCTTGTGTGTCAACTTCCACCGGTTTTTCTGCTTCCTGTGGAACTTGCTCTGGGGTGTTTTGTGTTGGTTCTTGTGCCTCTGCGTTTTGCGAAATCTCTTCTGCCGCTTCGATTTCTTCGATTTTTTCTTTTCTTTGTCTGTTTTCTATCACGCCGTCAAGAATAATTTTTCTCATACTGCTTCTAACTATAATTAAGCTTACGGCTATGAAGATGAGGCCAAGTGCCCAAAATCCGCTTGATAGCATGGAATAAATCACAAACGGCTCAAAGGCATCTTTATAATTTGACACAGGAACATATGTAAGCGCTGTAAAAATTCTTACTCCTTGGAAAAGAGCCAAGGCAAAGAATGAGGCTATTGAGGTTTCTGTGACTCTGCCCATTACAACACCTGTGTACAGTGTTCTTTTAATACTGCTCATAGACCTTCTTGTTGAGCCGTAAAACATGCTTATTATAACCACAACTGCAAGTGCGACGCCCAGTGCTATGCAAGACACTACAAGTGAGTCTATGTTTCCGGCAACGGCAAATTTTGCTATGTCGCCAAAAATTATTCCGATAAGACCGCATATGTGAAGCAAAAATACCGCACTAGATATTAATAGCCCTGCTTTTACAATTGAAAGCGGCCATGTGCTTACGGTTTTTCTTGAAGATTTATAGCATGTGTACTGTAAAATTAAATTAACAGCCACAAGTAAGCCTGCCAAAACCATTACATAGCCTGAGTACATAGAAACTAATCGTACCAATTCGCTATATGATGCTAAATCCACTATCTCGCCAAGTCTGAAAGCACCGCCTGTATAATCCGAAAAGAATTCTTGAGGCGCTAAAACGGCTATTAGTGCGTCGGCAATTACAGCAAAGCCTACACATATACCCGCAAGCAACAGCCAAATGCTTCCACTTGCTTTTTTTACTGCTAATATTGTTTTATTCATCGTTTTTTTCTCCGTTTACTTTGTTATTTTATACTCCTTGCATTTATAAGCGCAATAGCAAATGCAACACTTTGTATAATTCCTATAATGCTTAATATAAGGCTCATATAGTCTATGCCCATAAGCTTTGTCATGGGATTTACGAATGACATAATTATTGAAACAATCGTAAATAGTGCCGAAACAAAAAGCATAATTATGAGTATCATAGATACCTTACCGTATGTAACACTGCCCATAGTCGCAACAGATTTAAGTGCGTTGCAAGTTTTTAGTAAGCCTATGGCTACAAATATCATAAGCACGCCTAAAAGCAAAAGCACAAGTCCCATTACGATAATAAGTGCGCCGGCCGAGCTGTTTGAAAGAATTGTCTCCAAACCGATTGCAGAAAATGCGCTTCCGAAAAATCCTATAACAGAACTAATCATTGAGGAAGCTGCCATTAAGACGATACCGATAATTATAAGGGCCGATGCTACCGCTATAGACCATATCATTCCGCCAACTTTTGTAAGCGTGAGGCCTGTAGTTTTTATAGGAGCGCCTGTTTTATCCATGCAGGAAAGCATGAATATCAGTACACCAACCAAAACTAATATTTGCGGTGTAAGTCCGATAAGTCCGCCTAAAATTGCCATAGGGTCTATGCCTGAATTTCCAAGCAGTATATCAATCTCAGACCTTGCGGGAATAAACATATTTATTAAGGCCATAATCGTTGTAAGTCCCAACGATATAATTGCCGCAAAAGCAAGAGGAGACGTGCATACTTCCCTTAATTTTTTAATTGACTTTGTTCCCCCTTGTGGTACCGGTTGCGGTGCATAAGTGTTTGCCCCGCCATATGAAGGCACGGGAGGAGGAGGTGTAAAGCCCTGCTGTCCACCGAAGTTTTGTGGTGGTGGAGGAGCGTTATTAAAACCTTGTTGTCCGCCAAAGTTTTGTCTAGG
>CAYJJU010000013.1:0-10882 GCA_964370635.1 uncultured Eubacteriales bacterium
TCATAGAAAGCCTAGATTTTCACTATTTACAGAGTTTTTTTCACGTTCCCTTATATAATCAAAAATCCGCAGGATTTTCACCACAATCCTCAATCCTCAATTCTCAATTCTCCATTCTCAATCATTCAAACGCATAAAAACACCCTCGAAATTGAGGGTGTTTTTTGTTTTAAATTATACGTTTGTTTCTTGCTCGTCTTTCTTTCTTACAAAGAACATTACGCCTGCTTGGACTAGAGCTATTACTGCAAATACTACGCTGTAGATATCAAATACTATCATAGTTTGAGTAAAGTCTTGTGTTAGAAGTAGTAAAACTACGCTGAACACTGCCATGATGGCTAGGCCAAAACTTGTGAATATACGTTTGTTATTATTTGTTTCTTCGCTCTCATTATTTCTTGGTCTAATGATTAGGTAAGAAAGAGCTAGCATGCCCGCTACTACTGTCATGATTAAATCGAATAAGCTCCATGCTCTGCCTGAGGCCAAAGGTGCTGCTTCGTCTTCTATTTCAGTTGTTGATAGCTCTCCGCTATCTAGTGGCGCCTCTTCGTCTCCAATTTCTGATACAGGAGCTGCAGGCTCTGTTTCGTCAACTGGGTCTGTTGGGTCTACTGGATCTACTGGATCAACTGGGTCTACTGGATCAACTGGGTCTACTGGATCAACTGGGTCTACTGGGTCTACTGGGTCTACTGGGTCAACTGGGTCTACTGGATCTACTGGATCTACTGGAGCTGCTGTGATTGTAAGATATCCTACTACCACATTAACTGTGTAGTTGTCATCGTCTGTAAAGCTTGCTGTTATTGGATAAGTTCCAACTGTCTCACCTGCTGCGCGGCTTAAAGTATAAGTCATGTCATTGTCTGAAAGTAGACCTGTTACATCTGCTGTAAATATTGGGTCTGCTGTTCCTGCTACTTTTGTAAAGCTATCGATAGTAAGAGTTACTGGAGCCGGTGTAACCGCAAGTGTTGCTTGACCAATGATTGGGTCATGACCATATACTGTAAATCTTACTGTAAATGCTTGTGTAGAAACTTCTGTAATGCTTGGAGCATCTTTAGAATATGTCACTCCGCCGTCTGTTGAATACTCAACAAGTTTTATATCGTCACTTAGGTCAACGCCATCTGTATTTAATACTGAGAACATCTCAGGTGATGCTGTAATTGGTGCTGAGTCATAAATTTTCGCCGCAGGTGCGCCCGCTACATTTAGAGTTGCTATACCACCTATGCTGTTATCTACTATTAAATCGCTTGTGTTAACTGTAAATACATAGTTTGGATTAGCTGTAAAGTTAAGTGATACAACATCTTCGTGTGTGTCAACAATGTTTACTAGGCTAGCTTCATCGTTTATTGTGATACCAAAGCCAAAGCTTGCGATATCGCCAGATAGTACGCCTACAGCTTCAAGGGCTGCGTCTGTGTATAAAGCTTCTTTTTGTGCATCGCTTGTTAGTATTTCAAAAGGAGTTACTAGGTCTGCTAGTGTGAAATTAACTGTTTTTGCTTCAATTTTTAAGCTTGTTGTCACTTCAACTACTTCGCCTGCCTCGCCTGATGGATGTGGGTAGCTTATAGTTACTGTGTACTCGCCTGCATCTACAGGTGTTACAACACTTCCATTTTGTGAATAAGTGATGCTTGGTGTGCCTGTTAATTCGCTTGATTTAGATATATTTGCTATATCGTAGCTTTGTTCTTGTGAATTATATACTACAGTTTGGCTTTGTGCAGATAAATTATAAGATTCATCAGAACGTGGTGCCCACTGTGCTTTTGCTGTTTTGTTTTTAGTGTATTTCCATATTTTTTCATCTGTGATTGTTTTATTGCCAATTGTCCAGCCCAAGAAATCATAATGCTCTCTTTCAACTGTTGGCAATGTTCCGATAGCTTCGCCGTATGTCACTTTTATTTTATCAAGACTTACTGCGCCTTCGTAGTTGCTATTAAATTTTAAATTATAGCTCTCTGCTGTCCACTGTGCTCTAAGTTCTACATCATATCCAGGCATAGTAAAACTTTCGCCTGCTTCATAAGTTGTATTTTTATCAAGTTTCCAACCCTCAAATATATTGCCTTTTTTTGTTGGAGTTGCTAGATTAAATATGTCGCCTTTGTCATAAATAGCGCTTTCTGAAGTGCCTGTTGGCAAATCTCCGCCTTTAACATTATAAGTTAGTGAATAAGCATTTAGTATATAACCGTCGATGTGAACTTGGCTACTTGATTGCTCTTTAACTGTGTACCAAACTATTCTAGTGCTGTCGCTAAGGTTTTTTGTTGTTTCATTAAAGCTTGCTTCTCCAACCTGGCCTGAAACTGCACTTCTGTATGCTCCAATTGTTTGTGGTAAGCTTGCAAATACTTCGTATAGATAGGTTTTGTTAGAGTTTGAGCCGCCTAAATACCAAGCTGATTTATTTCCGCCTAGGCTTGAATCTCCCTCGCCTAAACTACTTACATCAATCGTGTATGTGGCTAATCCTTTATTGTTGCTTGGAGTATATTGTGCATGGCCTGTATTAGACGCTGCACTTGCCATGTACTGCTCATCCGTGAGATTGAAATCATTGTGAATATAAAGTTCTATAGTTCTTATGTCTTGTACTGGAGGAACTACAGGCTCTCCGTCTTTTTCATCAATAGGAGCCGGTGCCGGTGAAGGTGAAGATTGTGCAACTACTTTTTCTTGTAAAGTTAAATCGCTTGCCACCGCTGTGGTGAAGTTAAATACTATTCCGTTTTCATCGGTCCATTCTTTTCCCTCTACTGGGTTAGTTACTGTTGAGCCTTCGTCAACTGTTTGTGTGCTAGATGTGCCGTCTGCATTTTTGAAAGTAACTGTAAACTGGTTTACCTTTACTTCCTCAGGTTCTGCTTTTTCCCAGTAGCTTACACCTGCTGTTAGTATTTGTGGGAATTCTACTTCCGTGCCGTCTATGGCATCAAGCCATGTCTTATCAACTATGCTTGGTATGTAACTTACACCGTCTGTCTTGTCAACAAATGTTGTGCCATCTGCTAGATTTAGAGTAACATCGTACAGTATAGCTTCAGGTTGCTCTTGTTCTGTAGCGAATGCGCTTAAGCTAAAGCTTGACACAAACATTACTGCCGCTAGTAATAGGCTAAGTGTTCTTTTAAGTCCAGTGTTTGTTTTGTTTTTCATAATATTTTCCCCTATTGTAATATATTTTTAGGTCGAAAGTTTTTGTTCTTGTTTCGACCTTCTATATACTAAGATACATGGGAGGGAAAAAGGTTCATGATTTTCCAAATTTTTCTCAAAAAAAATTTCAAATTGCAATTAAAGGCCTATAACTTATTAAATTCTGCTCTCAAAATCAAAAAACACCCTCGAGTTGAGGGTGTTTCAGCATTTCAAAAAAGTCCTACTTTTTTGCACATGCTGTCGGACTGTCCAAAAATCTGCAAGACAAGGAACAAATACTTGCAAATGACCGAGTAATACGAGGGTATATGAGGGAAATTTGCAAGTGTTTGTGACGCAGGAAGCAAAAAAATGAGCCAAGCTGGCTCATTTTTTTTGCGGTTGCGGGTTTTTCGACAGTCTGAACACCCTCGAGTTGAGGGTGTTTTCCAGTTTTAATTATGCATTTACTTCTTGCTCGTCTTCGTCGTCTTTCTTTCTTACAAAGAACATTACGAAAGCTTGGATTAAAGCAACTGCTGCAAAGACTACACTGTAGATATCAAATACTATCATAGGTTGTGTAAAGTCTTGAGTGATGAATAGTAAGATTACGCTGAAGATTGCCATTACAAATAGTCCTAGGTTTGTGATTAGGCGTTTTTTGTTTTTCTTTTCTTCTACGTCGTTGTTCGCATAGTATCTATCTTCTTCTCTGTCTTCTTTTCTTGGTCTGATTATTAGATAAGATATTGCTAGAACGCCTGCTACTACTGTCATTATAAGGTCGAATAAGCTCCATGCTGCACCTGAGGCTAGCGGTGCTTCTTCGTCTTCAATTGTTGTTTCTTGTGTGCCGTCTCCACTGTCTAGTGGTGTTGTTTCGTCTTCAATCTCTTCTACAGGCTCTGTTGGGTCAACCGGGTCTACTGGATCTACTGGATCTACTGGGTCAACTGGATCAACTGGATCAACTGGGTCAACTGGATCAACTGGGTCAACTGGAGCTGCTGTGATTGTTAGGTTACCGATTATTACAGTAACTGTGTAGTTGTTGTCGTCTGTGTAGCTTGCTGTTATTGGATAAGTTCCAACTGTTTCGCCAGGTGCACGGCTTAGTGTATAAGGCATGTCATCGTTTGCTAGCACGCCTGTGATACCTGCTGTAAAGTCTGGGTCTGCTGTGCCTGCTACTTTTGTGAAGCTATCAACTGTAATTACTACAGGGATAGGATTGATTGTAACTGTTGCGCTTGATCTTACGCTCTCATAGTTTGGATGGCTTGCTTCAAAGTAAATTGTAGCCGAGTCATCAACGTTTACTAGTAGAGGAGCTTCTGTTAGGTTGTAAGGTCCGTTTTCTGTTAGGCTATATCTGATTGTAGCTGTCGCTGTGATATCGCCGTCTACACCAAGTACTACAGGAGTAATAGTGTAACCTATACCTGCATAAGCTTCTACAACGTTAGGAGCTAGAGTTAGCATTTCTTGTGAGTTAGCTATTGTAAAGTCGCCGTTTACGAATGTTACTTCGTAGTTTGGATTTGCTGATTGTGCTGCATTTGGAACGATTGTTTGAGGGTAGAAACCTTCGTTTTCGTCTGTTCCTGCATTTGGACGAGTAACTGAAACGCCTTGTAGTGTTTCGCCTGTTACTAGACCTCTGTCGCCGTTTTCTAATTCAACTGAAGAAGTAAATGCTGGGTCATTTTGACCAAAGAATTTACCGCTGTCGTCTGCTGTAACTGTTACAAGACGAGGGTCGATTGTGATAGTTGCTGTGTATGAGTTTGTTAAGTCGTATAGAGAATCACCTTCTTCGCTAAGAAGAACATTGCCCTCTGCATCAGCTACAAGTATTTTGTAATTTACTGAGTATGTGCCTACATTTGCTGATGTAGTTGTGTAGCTTGTTTGGTTAAAGTTTACACCTGTTGTAGCATAATCATCATTGAAACGAACTACAAGTTGTTGACCTTCCGGAAGTGTTTCTGCTACTGTGTCGATATTTCCTCTTACTTCAGGGTCATTAATTAATTGCTCTGCTGTGATTGTTACAGTTTCGCCGTCATAAGTTTTTGATGTTTCGAAATCATTTGCTGCGTATACTTTTAAACTGCCTTGGTTTTGGTATACATAGTAGTTGCTGTAATCGCTAATGTCTACCGTTGTTACATTTTGTTTTTGCCCGTCTGTAGCAAGTTGCTGATATACTTCACCTACGCCTTTGTATACTACATTTAAAGCATCGTGAGAATATGTGTTGCGTATATTTTCAAGCTCTATTGCTGTCCAATCGGTAAGGCCGATAATTGGTTGGTTAAGGTATGCATTCACACCTTCACGTTTGTAGAAATTTTCATAGAAAGAACCTGTTAATTGTAGGCCTTCTATTTCATCTGGTGAAAACTGCATATAATAGCCATGAGGATGCATACCGTCCTCATCTTCGTAATCTACCATTACATTTGAACCTTGAACCGCTACATGTGTATTTATACGGTTTACCATAATATGACGAGGATAAATTCTTGCATTGATTTTTTGTGCTTCTTCACCATTTACAGTGAAGGTAATTTCTTGTGAAGCTATATCTTCAGCGTCATATGGTCCGTTTACACTAGGCTCATCTGCCCAGATTACATTTAAAGAGGTAGGAGCTGTAATAGCAATTGTATCAGTTGCGCCTAATCCTAGTTCTGTGCGAATTGCTTCGATTAAATATTGCGCTGTATCACTATCAGACCAAACAACTTCTACGCCGTCGTATGGAGCGGTTGGTTCACCTTTTATGAATACAGTAGGTTTATCAAGAAAGCTTAATGTTGGAATCTCTGTATCGGTGTAACCTTCTCCTCCGTTATGCTTCCAAACGTAGCCCTTACTATTTGCTTCTCCCGTGTCAGGGATTGAGTGTGTTGATATCGTATAAAGATTGTCAACACTACCATGGAAATCTGTCCAAAGCTTTGCAAGCTCGGTTGTTGCATTTTCATCTAGGAAAGTAATTTCTGAAAGGATTACAGGGTAAACTTCTTTATTTCCGCTAGCTACATTGTCTTCGTTAATAGCTGCTTGTGTTACATTGTAAAAAACTTCGGCAAATCGATTATCCGCTTTGTAGTACCATGGGTAAAGTTGGTTTTGGCTTTGATCCCAGCCAACCGCAAGTTTTTGTCCTGCAAGCAATGTACCGCCTGCTGCTATAAATTCAGCATCAGAATTAGGAAGAATATTCATTAATTGGGTGCTTTTTGTTACATAATACGTGTCAAGAACTTTGTTATCTACTGTTCCGTAGTTGTCAGCATACATTGTGATTTCGTAGATGTAAACAGATGATGCAAGTACTTTATCTGTAGTCGAATTTAGCTCTACTGCAAATCGAAATCTGCCATAGCCATCCCATCCAGAAGAAGAAAGATCTAATGTACCAATCAGATAACCTTCTTCATTCACACTTAATTCATTATCCACTAAAGTAACAGTGCCCTTGTAGGTACCATTGATATCATATACGTAAGCAAAAAGTCTCTTAACATCTGCATCACCTGGCTTGTAAACTGCTGTAAAGGTTTGTGTTTCAGGGTCAAATGTTGCCGAAAGTGGAGCTTGTGATTTAATATAGTCTATATCGTACTTAACAGTTAGTCGTGTACTATAACTAGTTGGGTGATCTTCCACCATATACGTAATGTTCATGTTTTGAGAAGTTTCACTCGCAGAAAAAGGATAAACTATTGTAAATACCGCTTCCGTAATTTTACCGTCTGCATCATAAGTATATGATACTGTTGGCAATTCAGCGTAATAACCATTGTTCAAACGCCACTCGAACATTGTTACACCTTGATACATCGTATTTGCTTCTGAAAATTCCAATGTATCAAAATAATTTCCACCATGTTCTGTTAGCTTCATTGTAACATTAACAGTTGATGTACCTGCCACGTGATCAACAACTTGTGATGTGGAAGTAGTAAATAGTGGTGCATAGACTGCGTAGAAATTTGTATTTGCTGTCATGGTGTATGGTAAGTCACTTACCTCAACTTCTACTGTTCCTGCTACTGCAGCTTCTTCTGATAAAGCCCAGCCTAAGAACTTGTATCCTGAGATTGGAGTTGGAGTCAATATACTGATAACTGTATTATCTTCTGTTTCACTCATCTTGATATATGCGCCTTCACTACTAGGTACTTTCTCACCGTCTACAATGTTCATTGAAGAATATAAATCTGTGTATGGCTTATCTATTGAGTTCTTATACCATCTTGTAGCTGTGTACCATTCTGGGTTAGCTTCATAAACAACATTGATAACAACGTCTTTGCCATTAATTTTGTAATTTGAAAAGCCTGTTGTAGTAGTAGTTCCGCCTATAATTTCTCCGGCTGCAACCGTTGTTGACGGGTCACTTGTTTCAAATGTTGCTACTGGATATCTGTAACCTTCGATTGTAGGGAACAAGTAATAGCTTTGAGCACTGTAGTATCCATTATCGCTTTTACCTGATTGAACATATGCATCTTTAAGTGATGTTCCGTTTTCATCTAAGTAATTTACTGTTACCGAAAATGATGTTTGTTTAGGCTCATCAAAGGGTTTGCTGTCTGTTGGTGCTATACCATAAAGTGTATAATTTTTTGTTACTGTTTCAGGTGCTGTGAAAACTACATTTGTTGTAGTATCTTCTGTCCAGCTTGTAAATCCTGCTGCTGGAATTGCTGGGAAAGCTTCGCCTTCTTTAACTACTACAGAAGCTGCAGCCTCTGATTCATCTGGATTTAAAAACTTAATTGTGAATTCGTTTACTTCTTTTTTCTCTTCAACCGCTTGTGCCATTAAAGTGAAACTACTTGTCACTGCCGTTGTAAAGTCAAATTGCTTTTCGTTCTCATCTAGCCACACTGTGCCTTCTGCAGGGTTAGTTGCTAGTGAACCTTCGTTAATTGTTTGCGCCGGATAAGCTTCTGTGTTATCTGCATTTAAGAAAGTAACTGTAAATTGGTTTACCTTTACTTCTTCCGCTTCAGCTTTTGCCCAGTAGCTTGTCGCTGCTGTTAGCGTTTGTGGGAATGTTAGTACTTCTGTACTTCCTTGTGTAGCTACCCACTCTCCTGCGGTTGTCGGTGTGTATGATGCCACTCCGCTTTCATCTGGTGTTGCTGTTTCAGTAGTAAGAAGTGTGCCGTCTGCATTATAAAGTGTAACTTCATATGTTGCAGGGTCTGTGCCTTCTGCTTCTGTTGCAAATGCGCTTAGGCTAAAACTTGACATTAGCATTACTACTGCTAGTAATAAACTAAGTGTTCTCTTTATGCCTGTGTTTCTTGTCTGTTTCATATTTCTCTCCTATAAAATGTAATATATTTTTCGGTCGAAAGCTTTTGTTCTTGTTTCGACCCTCTATATACTAAGATACATGGGAAGGAAAAAGGTTCACGAATTATAAAACTTTTTTTAAAAAACTTTTGAAAAAATAAAAAAATGGCATAATGCAGCCAAAAACTGTGTTATACCATTTTAAAATATTTTCAATTAATTGTTGATACAGAAGACCCTCATGATGTTTTTAACACTCTCTTCTATATATATAGGGGCTTCTTTCATTGCGGTATCAAGGCTTACAGGACCTGTTTCTATGGCAAACATTGCGCTTATTCCGTGTTTTATAAGCTCATCTGCCTCTTTGTCTACCGCTCCACCTATGGCTATTACAGGCACATTCTTCGTCATCGCCCTATGCCCTATGCCATATAAAACCTTGCCAAATGCCGATTGTCCATCAATTTTGCCCTCGCCGGTAATAACAAGCTGTGCTCCCTCTATTTTTGCGTCAAAATCGCAGATATCAAGCACTGTTTCTATGCCTGAGGAGAACTTTCCGCCCATAAATGCCAAAATTCCATAGCCCAAGCCACCTGCGGCACCTGCTCCCTTGTGACTTTCATAGTCATTTCCGGTGCATTTATGCACTACGTCTGCCAAATTTTTCATTGCTGCATCGAGTACTGGCAAGTTGTCAGGCTTTACACCTTTTTGTGGGCCGTATATGTATGTGGCACCAATTTCACCACAAAGTGGGTTTTGAACGTCACAAGCCATCAAAATTTCAATATTTTGCAATCTTTCGTCCATGCCTGTAAGGTCAACCTGCTTTAAACTCGCCATGCTTATGCCGTTTGCTTGTAAAGCATTTCCGCTTTCATCTAAGAATTTTGCTCCTAGCTCTGCCGCCGCTCCTACACCGCCGTCGTTTGTTGCAGAGCCACCAAGACCCACAACAATTTTCTTTGCGCCTTTGTCAAGCGCATCTTTTATCATCTCGCCTACGCCTTTCGTGGTCGAAATTTGAGGATTTTTCTCTTCATCACTTGCCAAAGTAAGCCCTGCAGCCTGCGCCATTTCTACAATAGCCGTGCCGTCATTTGTTATGGCGTATTTCGCAGTAGTTTTTTTGCCATATGGCCCGCAGACCTCTAAAGAATAGCACTCCGCCTCGATTGATTGCAAAATTACATCAAGCATGCCCTCTCCACCGTCTGCTATAGGTATAGATATTACTTCCGCCTCCTTGCACACTGTAAGTATACCTGCCTTTACAGCGTCGCAGACGCCTTGTGCGGACAAACTGCCCTTAAACGAATCCGGTGCAACTACGATTTTCATATTCATCCTCCTATTTAATCAATTTTTTTAACTCATTTATGCTAATATTCTTCTCATTCGCAATTTTTGCAAGGTCTTCATACTCAATTTTTTCTTTTGATGTATTGTAACCCTCTGATTTTTTTATTCTCAGCTTTCCGTAAATTGTGTCTATGCTATCCTCAGTTCTGTAAAGCTCATAACGTTTACACTGATTTTCTCTGATTCCTATGGTGCTTGTATGCTTAAATATCGCTTCAACAACAGCGATTTTAAACTCTTCTCTCACTAAAGCCGTAATCATAGTGGCAGCTCTGCCCTTTTTCATTCCTATCGGAGTGGTAAAAACATCCACTGCGCCTGCCTCAAAAATTTTATCCATTGCAAAAGAAATTTCCTCGGCTGTCATGTCGTCAATATTGGCGCATAATTCGAAAATATCTTTAGATTTCTCTTCGCTTTGACCCAAAAACACCCTTACGCAGTTTGCGTGTTCAAAATCTTTTGTTCCCATGCCGTATCCGACTTTTTCTACGTTCATCACGGGTTGTGACGAAAATTCGTCGGCAAAAGTTTTTAGAAGTGCCGCACCTGTCGGTGTACAGAGCTCTCCCCTTACGTCATTCGAATAGGTAGGAGCTCCTGCCAAAATATGGGCCGTTGCAGGTGCCGGAACAGGAAGTATTCCATGTGCGCATTTAACTTGACCACTACCTACATTTATCGGCGATACCACCACTCTATTTGGTGCAATTTCAGCCATCAACATGCAAACACCTACAACATCTGCTACCGCATCGAGTGCTCCAACTTCGTGAAAATGCACTTCTTCAACAGGTTTATTATGCGCATGGCTCTCCGCCTTTGCGATAAACTCGTAAACCTCTTCTGCTTTACATCTAATATTATCAGGTAAATCCAAATGGGAAAATATATGTTTAATCCCATCTAAATTCGCATGATGGTGATGCCCATGGTCATGGCTGTGTTCATGTTCATGGCCATGCTCGTGGTCGTGGCTGTGCTCGTGGTCGTGGCTGTGTCCGTGGTCGTGGCTGTG
>CAYJJU010000013.1:10982-63982 GCA_964370635.1 uncultured Eubacteriales bacterium
CGTGGCTGTGCTCGTGGTCGTGGCTGTGTCCGTGGTCGTGGCTGTGTCCGTGGTCATGGCTGTGCTCATGCTCATGACTGTGCCCGTGGCTATGTCCGTGGTCGTGGCTGTGTCCGTGGTCGTGGCTGTGTCCGTGGTCGTGGCTGTGCTCTTCCTCGCCAAAAATTTTCACAGACATGTGCGTACCAAAAATTCCACATTTCTCTGATTTTTTCGCTTCCACCTTTAAGCCGGGTATGCCTAAACCGTTCATTTTTGCTATAAACGCCGGTTTATCGTCTATCAACTCGTATAGCGCCGCCATTAGCATATCGCCTGCGGCACCCATATTGCATTCAACATATAAAGTCCTCATACTTTACACTCCTCTTTCCCCTATTTTATTTATCATATTGGCCATATATGCCGCGCCGAAACCATTATCTATATTCACAACGCTTATTCCGCTCGCACAAGAATTTAGCATGGATAAAAGTGCCGCAACTCCTCCAAATGCCGCCCCATAACCTATGCTGGTCGGCACCGCTATGACAGGGCAATCTGCAAGGCCGCCTATTACACTTGCAAGCGCACCTTCCATTCCTGCAATTGCAACTATTACTTTTGCGCTCATGATGTCGTCCATATGTGCCAGCAATCTGTGAAGACCTGCCACGCCAACGTCGTAAAGGCGAAGTACTTTATTGCCAAGAATTTCGGCTGTTAGTGCGGCTTCCTCCGCTACCGGAATATCGCTAGTGCCTCCCGTGGCGATGACTATTTTCCCACTGGTTTTTGCTTGTGGCATCTCGCCCACTATCCCAACTTTTGCAATTTCGTGATAGTTCAGAGGCAATACCGTTTTTAAGTATTCTCCGCTTGTTTTTTCAAGCCTTGTGATGAGTATTCTCTCCTGCCCTGATTTTAGCATGGCTTTGCATATGCCCTCAATTTGCTCCTTGGTTTTGCCCGCGCCGTAAATTACTTCGGCTTCACCCTGCCTTATCGCCCTGTGATGGTCGATTTTTGCATAACCAACATCTTCAAACGGGCTTTTTTTAAGGGATAACAAGGCTTCTTCAACGTTTAAACTTCCATTTGCTACACTGCTCAAAATCTCCCTGATTTTCAAACTATCCATTTTTACCTCCCTGCCAAATCAATAAAAACTTTGTCAAAATAACTTCCCACAACTTTTTTAACTTCGTCTTTTTTCTCAAATAGCAATTTATAATCTTCATTTTTTAACTGAATCTGTGCCGCTTTATTAAAAACTCTTACCCTAAAATCTTTAAATCCGAGCAAAAACATCGCATCCTCTGCTTTTTCAACCTTATACAGACTTTCTTTGTCGATTTTGGTGTCCGTAGGAATTCTTGTCGCAAGACATGCATACGATGGTTTATCCCATGTAAAAAGCCCTGCCGTTTTTGAAAGCGCTCGAACTTCATCTTTTGTAATGCCGCAAAGCCTTAAAGGCGAGAGAACTTGCATTTCTTTTAGAGCCTTCATCCCTGGGCGGTCACCCTCGTCATCAGATGCATTAGTGCCGTCTATTATGCATGTAAAGCCATCTAGCTTTGCAGCGTTTAAAATCTTTGAAAATATGGCATTCTTGCAGTAATAACATCTAAGTTTTGAATTTTCTATTACTTTTTCATCTGTAAAAATATCCACTTCAATAATTTTTAAGTCTGCGCCTAATTCTTTTGCTAGTTTTTTGGCATCATCAAACTCAAATTCCGGTTGAAAATTAGATTTAACGTAATACGCCTTGACTTTCTCCGCATATTTTGTTGCAAGATATAAAAGAAATGCCGAGTCGGTGCCACCTGAAAACGCAAGTGCTACTTCACTGTACTGTGAAAAAAACTCTTCTATTTTATCTATATTCATACATTAATCCTCATTTATGTGTATATTTATACCATTGAGCTCAACACCTTCGTCCGCAGAAATTAGTATATATTTTTTCCCGTCAATAACTTTTGTTTGGATTAAATCTTTTCTTTCGGGATTTACTTTAATGACTACATCGGGTGTTGTAAGTTCATATCGCTTTACATCTAAAATATTTTTGGGGCTGAGTGTGGAATTTTCACCAAATTCATTTTCAAAATTTTCCTCAAAGTTTTCAAGCTTATCTTCGCTAACTCCACTGTCTTCTAGCAAATACTTCACTTGCTTTGCGCTTAATGTCAGCGCATTTGGGTCTTTGCTCTCCTTATGCGCTTCTAACATCCCGCCAATTTTTTCGTGGACGGCCTCAATATTTTCAAGTCTACATTCCTCGTCTAAGGTGTCGCAAATCAGGGTTTCAAAAGTTTCCTTTTGCAAATTTGCCGGCATTGGTGCCTCTGCATTAAAAATTGCGTCAACAAAATTTTGATTTCCCGTCACCGTGTCTTTTGTGTAGTAAAGCGCATTATAGATGTTACTGCTTCTGTCATCAAATGCAGGAAACATAAAGCCCATCATGGGAGCAGTCACCGCCCAAACACCTTCTTTGTGTGCGAAAATGCTTTCCTCTACATCGTATGATAGCGCCGATTTTGTCTGCTTTACCGGGCATACGCTACATAGCACATAAGTAAAACTTTCGGTGGAAACGTCTAAATCTCCCCCGAGTGAACGAGATTTTGACGGCACATCATATACGTCACAGGCAATTAAAATTAGGTAATTGCCCTCTATATCTGTGCAATCAATTATTTTTTGGAAAAATGAATTTAAAATTTCACTATCTTCGAGTTTAGTGTTTTTTAATTCCATTAGGAGTTTATGTTCCTCGCTATTTACAACTTGCGCAGTTTCAAATTCTATATCAATTAAGTTTTTCTTAAGTGTTCCCGACAAAGTTTTTTTCATGACAGAAAAATACATTTCTTTCCTTGTCTCCGTCATGAGTGCCACACTTTGCTCAAAATTCGAGATTATTTCTTTGCGCTCGTTGACATAGCAGGCATGAATTTTAGTTATATTATTTTTATCTATCTTAAATCTTCTTTTTATCTCGGCTATTTCTCTCTCGTTCATTCTTACCCCTTAATAATTTCTAAATTTCTCAAATACAATTTTTCGGCCTCGGCTAAGCTTACATTTATGCCAAAATTTTTGATTAGTGCTTCCTGCATGCCCTGTGCACAGTCAATCTCCTTTACATCTACCTTGCCGTTTGCGAAAACTTTCACTTGGTTTTTATCCATAGAAATTCTGCCGTTTTTCGTATAAATATGAACCATAGTTCCTTTATTGAAAATAGATTGTTCTGAAAGCTCGCAGTAAAGTGACGGTGCTATAAAGTCGTTGTCATAATTTTCTTCATTGCCAAAAGCATAGTAATTTTCCCATTTTCCGTGATGAAAGTACATCAAGATATTTTTAAAAACTTCGTCCTTAACTATCTTATAATCAACACCATCCACGGTTTGGATTTTATCATACGAGAGCTCTAGCGGCAGAGTCGGAGTAGGACAGCCTATGCCGACATCGGTGAGATATTTTTTTTCGCCAAGCTCCACGACTAAAATTCTGTGTCTACCCATTGGAATAAAATCTTCGGGCTCGCCAAGTAAAAACCTGCCTAGCCTTTGAGTAAATTTGTAGCCCAGCTCACGCAAAAGTTTTGCGTAAAGTCCGTTTAGTTCAAAGCAGTAGCCGCCTCTGCCTCTTTTTACCACTTTATCATAAACTGCCTCTTCGCTTAAGTCTAGCAATTTACCAAGCAGTATGTCTATATTTTCATATGGAACAGCCTCATAATGTGCTCGTTGTAAAGCAAACAAGCTTTCCACAGTCGCTTCAGATTTTTCAAATTTTATCCTGCTTAAATATTTTGTTATCACAATTTACCTCCACAATTTAAATTAGATTTTCAGGTTTTCCACCGTTTAAACGTGATTTTTCTGCCGCTAAGGCAATACGGTGGCTTTGAATTGAGCTATCCACTGTCGTTGCCCTATCACTGTCTATCTTATCACTCAAAATCATTTCTAAAAAGTCGCCGACTATGCCTTCATCTCCGCCTCCGTGGCCCTTAAGGTCGTCGTCAAGCTTGTTAAGGTCAATCACTTTACTGCCTTTAGAAAATTTTGTGTGCGTGATGATATTTGAATTCATGTCTGCCCTAATTTCACCGCTAGTACCCATTATATGTATATATCTATAACAGTCCTCGGTAAAGGCGCACATTGTAAAACTTATCGTGCTGTCGTCTTCCATTAAAAGATTTACCACCTGGTGGTCGACCACGTCGTTGTCACAGCGATATACACACCTGCCATAAGGGCCTGTCTTTAGCGCATCATAAAGCTTTTCGACTGTCGGATTTTCGCAAAGCACGTCGGCCATAAAGGTTTCTTTATGTAAAAATCCGGTTTTTTCGCCTGTTATGTAGATTTTTTCCGCATCAAAAATACAGTTTTCCTTTTCCGCACAGCCTGCCATACAAAAATTTGTTGAGCCTTTTGGTGCATTTGCCTCTTTAAACAAATGAGTAGAGCCAAACGATGAAACTGACTTACATCTTTTGTCTGTGAGCCACACCAAAATGTCCATGTCGTGCGAACATTTTTGCAGTATCATTGGGCTTGATTTTTTGCTATTGCCCCAATTTCCTCTTACAAAGCTATGTGCTTGATGCCAAAACGCAACATTTTCATTTGCTGTAATTGAGACGACATCGCCTATTTCCCCAGCCTTAATTATGTCTTTAATTGTATTAAAGAATTTTGTGTATCTCAGAACATGACATACCAAGACTTTACTGCCGCTGTTTTTCACGATTTCTTGCATTTTATAGCACTCGTCTAACTCGGGTGAAATCGGTTTTTCGAGTAAAACATGATAGCCTTTTTCTATTGCAGGCACTGCGTGCTCGATATGCTGTCTGTCCATGGTGCAGATACATACTACATCTGCAAGTTTTGGCTGACTTAATAATTCCTCAGCTGATGAAAAGCACATATCTTCTGCTATGTTGTAAAGCTCTTTGGCTTTCTTGACTTTTTCTGGGACTATATCCGCAACCGCTACCACCTGCATTTTATCTTTATATACATTTTGCATGGACGCATATGTGCTTCCTCTGCTTCCAAAACCGATAATCGCTACTTTAATAATATCTTTCATAGCCAGTCCTCCTGCTATTTATTATTCTTAATTTTAATTATACCTTGACACTGCTAAAATGCCAAGGTATAAAATTAATCTTTATCAAATTTATTTTTAAATCTTTCTTCATTTTGAAGCCATGTAAAGTTCTTAACCTTTACTACGCAAATAATTCCAATGACAACAAAGACGGACATGCCAAGAATTCCTGTTGTAGATGGGCCGATTAACAGTGCTTCATTTGCCGAAAATCCTTCGCTTGAACAGAAGAAAATTCCGACGCCACCGGTTGCCGCTATTGTGCTTCTTGCAAGGCAGGCAGGCAAGACTGAACCGGATTTTAATGTTAAATAGCCCATTAAAGAGCCAATTGAGAGACAAAATACGAGGTTAATTAGTATGCCTGTAAATGGATATAATGGATATGTAACACCATAATTATGTCCTAAAATGATCAGCGGTGAATACCAAACTCCCCATACCAAGCCATTAATAATGAGCGCTTTTCTTGCCCCGTATTCCGTGACAAGTTTTGGCAAGAAGTAGCCTCTAAAACCGAGCTCTTCTAAGAATACCAAAATAATTTGTGCAAATGGTGCAAGTAAAAACGTTGTAAGCATGTTAGTGTAAAAGACCGACCTTGCCGATTCGATGCTATCGCCACTTATTTCTGCTAAAGAACTTACAATCACAGAAGCATTGATGTCAAAGGCTTGCGGTCTAATTAGAAAATACACCACTATTCCCAATATAACCCCTAGCATTGGAAGAAAAAGGCCTATTGCATACTGCGCTAAATTTCCTTTAAATCTCGGCTTAAATTTAAGCTGTCTTCTGTCTTCACTCATTCTTTTGACTAAAACAGCGGAAACTCCCGGAAATAAAATGCTAAAAAGATAAATTGTGCCCCAACTATCAGAAGAGGTATTTATCCCCGAGCTCATTGCTACTATCATCAAAAACCATGAAAGGGCAAAACTCACAACTATGTACAGGATAATCGCTTTCTTATTCGCGGTTAATTTCCCATATTTTTCTCTTAACGACATTAACTTCTACCTATATCTTTCCTAAAATGCGCATCTTTAAAGCTTATTTGCTTTACAGCTGCATATGCCTTGTCCAAGGCTTCATCTAAAGTTTTACTAAGCGCTGTTATTCCAAGCACTCTTCCGCCATTTGTTACAAAATTGCCGTCTTTAAGTGCTGTTCCAGCATGGTAAATTATGGCGTTGTCAAGTCCGCCATTTTCATCTAAGCCGTCAATTTTAATTCCCTTATCGTAATTTTCAGGATAACCGCCACTTGCCATGACTACACAGGCGCTGCAATCACTTTTCCACTTTATGTCTAGGTTTTCCAAAGTTTCAGTGTAAATCGCTTCTATAATGTCCACCAAATCGGTCTCCAAGAGAGGGAGCACAACTTGGGTTTCGGGGTCGCCAAATCTTGCGTTATACTCAATTACTCTAGGTCCGTTTGGAGTCAGCATAAGCCCGAAGTATAAACAGCCTTTAAAGGGTCTGCCCTCTTTGTTCATCGCATCAATTGTAGGCATAAATATTTCTTTCATGCAAATTTCGGCAAGCTCGTCTGTATAGTCGGGGTTAGGACAAATTGTGCCCATTCCGCCTGTATTAAGACCTTTATTGCCATCGAGTGCCCTCTTGTGGTCCTTTGATGACACCATGGGTTTCACTGTTTTTGAGTCGGTAAACGCAAGTACAGTGACCTCGGGTCCTGTCATAAATTCTTCTATTACTATGTTGTTGCCCGATGCTCCGAAAACCTTGTCTTCCATAATAGATTTCACTGCATCTTGTGCATGTGTGAAGTCTTCTGCAATAATAACACCCTTACCTAGTGCCAAGCCGTCCGCCTTTACAACTATTGGATAAGTGTCATTTTCTTTTATGTAGGAGATGGCTTCATCAGAACTTGAGCATACTTTATACGAGGCTGTGGGGATATTATATTTCTCCATTAAATCTTTTGAGAAAACTTTGCTCGCCTCTAAAATTGCCGCATTTTTCCTAGGCCCAAAAGTTTTAATTCCCGCACCCTCCAAGGCATCTACCATGCCAGCGGCAAGTGGGTCGTCGGGCGCCACGAAAACTATTTCCATTTTATTTTCTTTTGAGAATTTACATACGCCCTCAATGTCCATGGCCGATATGTCCACACAGGTGGCATCTTTTGATATGCCCGCATTGCCCGGAGCACAAAAAAGCTCGGTGACTTTTTTACTCTCTTTAAGTTTTTTAACTATGGCGTGTTCTCTTCCGCCACTTCCTATGACAAGAATTTTCATTGTATTCTCCTTAAATTAATGATGGAATAAACGTATGCCTGTAAAGGACATTACCATGTCGTACTTATCGCAGGTCATGATAACATGGTCGTCTCTTATAGAGCCGCCGGGTTGCGCGATATATTTCACGCCCGATTTACTTGCTCTTTCAATATTATCGCCAAATGGGAAGAACGCATCGCTGCCTATGGTAACGCCCGTCATGCTTTTTAGCCATTCTTTTTTCTCTTCACGTGTGAAGACTTCTGGCTTTACAGTGAAGAACTGCTCCCATGCGCCGTCTGCTAGCACGTCTTCATAGTCCTCAGAAATATAGACATCTATAGTGTTATCTCTATCGGGTCTTCTTATATCCGCTTTAAAAGGCAGGTTTAATACCTTTGGATTTTGTCTTAAATACCAGTTGTCGGCCTTAGTTCCTGCAAGTCTTGTGCAGTGGATTCGGCTTTGTTGTCCGGCGCCTATGCCTATGGCTTGCCCGTCAAGCACGTAGCAAACTGAGTTCGACTGTGTGTATTTTAATGTGATAAGAGAAACAATCATGTCCCTTATAGCTTCTTTTGGAAGGTTTTTATTTTCTGTCACGATATTATTAAACATCGCTTCATCAATTTTAAGTTCGTTTCTGCCTTGCTCAAAAGTAATGCCGAAAACGTCTTTATGCTCTAAAGCCTCGGGCACATAATTTTCATCAATTTGAACCACATTATATGAGCCTTTGCGCTTTGTTTTTAAAATTTCTAAAGCCTCATCAGTATAACCAGGGGCTATAATTCCGTCGCTTACTTCTCTTGCAAGAAGGGTAGCTGTTTCTTTGTCGCAAACATCAGAAAGTGCCGCCCAGTCGCCGTATGATGACATTCTGTCAGAGCCTCTTGCCCTTGCGTATGCGGTAGCTATCGGTGTAAGGTTTAAATCCTTTACAAAGTGAATTTCTTTTAAAGTGTCGCTCATCTCTACCCCAAGGCCTACACCTGCGGGGCTTACATGTTTAAACGAGGTAGCAGCCGGAAGTCCTGTTGCAAGTTTTAATTCTCTAACAAGTTGCCAGCTGTTAAATGCGTCCATAAAATTTATATAACCTGGGTTTCCGTTTAAAACTTTTATGGGTAAATCTCTTCCGTCGTTTACAAATATTTTAGACGGTTTTTGGTTAGGATTACATCCATATTTTAAAAGTAAATCTTTCATTTTCTACCTCTCTTAATTGTTTTTGTTTACTATTTTCGTTTGAACTTCGCCTGTTTTAAGGTTAATAAATCTTGTAAACAGCGAAACTTTATTGTCATCATTTAGGCTTTCCCAAATTTTATTTGTAAATTTCTCAATATCCGCACAACCCATATTTATGGCTTTTGGCTCTCCCTCAAACGATGGAATTCTTGGGTTTCCGTCGCATTTATATGTGTGGATAAAATGTCCTATGCCGGCACTTGAAGTAAAGTCAAAAAACTGTCTTTGGCCGTTTTTCTCATCGCCCTCAAAGGTTTTTAGTATAGACATTTTATACGTAAAGTCATTATCCTTTACTTCGACTAAACCTGATATTCTCGGGGTAAAATTAGGTGCATCTGGCTCAAATTCTCTTGTTCTTAGGGCATCTTCAAAGCTTTGCCCTTTTTTCATAAATTCGTAAACCGTGTCGGTTTGGTCGCCATTTGTCACTATTGTGGTGCCGCCCATAGCCCTTACGGGTGCGTAAATTACGAGTGATGGGTCGGTAAGTTTTTTAGGGTCAAACGCTTCTGTCTTAATTCCGTCATCGGTCAGTGCGAAAATTCTGTTTCTACTGTTTTCGCTTCTTCCCATGATAAAATACGCCATCATAGCATAATCGCCACATTTTGATTTTCCAATTATAATTCCTCTTCCGGGATAATCATTTTCCGAAAGCTCTTTTCTTATACATAGTATATCCATTTTTCTTACTCCTTTATTATCACTCTACTGCCTTCTACCGACAGCCTGCCCTCGCAAAACAGGGATACTGCCTTTGGTAAAAGTTTCCACTCTGCCTCTTCCATGACTCTCTTTTGCAAAGTTTCTGGCGTGTCATCGCCTTTAACTTCTACTGCTTTTTGTAGTATGATGGGCCCGCCGTCACATTCTTCATTAACAAAGTGCACTGTAGCGCCCGTTAGCTTTACACCACGCTTTAATGCGCCCTCGTGCACGTGTAGGCCATAAAAGCCTTTGCCGCAAAACGAGGGAATAAGCGCTGGGTGAACGTTTATAATTTTATTTTCATACTCTTTTGTAAAGGTTTTTGTGAATATGGTCATAAAGCCCGCAAGCACAACAAAATCTATTTCATGCTCTTTAAGAATTTTAACAAGCTCTTTGCTGTAGTCTTCTGCATTCTCATAGTTTTTTCGTGGCAAGGCAAATGCCTTTACATCTGCTATTTTTGCCCTTTCAAGCGCAAATGCATCTTCTCTGCTTGATACTACAAGCGCAAGTTTTCCGCCCTTAATCTCGCCTTTTTTTTCGGCATCGATTAAAGTTTGTAAATTTGTTCCGCCGCCGGACACCAAAACAGCAATCTTTACCACAAGATTACCCCCTCGTCGCCCGCTATTACTTCACCAATTACAAAGGCATTTTCGCCCATTTCTTTAACTGCGTCTATCGCCTTTTGTACATCATCTTTGCTTACGGCCATGCAAATTCCAAGACCCATATTAAATGTGTTGTACATGTCTCTTTCAGGGATATTGCCAACTTTTTCTATAAGAGAAAAAATAGGAAGTTTTGGTATAGCCGCTTTTTCAACCTTGGCTGTAAGTCCGTCTTTTAGCATACGGGGAATATTTTCTTGAAAACCGCCGCCTGTTATGTGAGAAATTGCCTTTACGTCGGCCTTTTCTATGGCATTTAAGACAGCTTTTACATAAATTTTTGTAGGAGTTAAAAGCGCTTCTCCCAAAGTGGAGCCTAGTTCATCATAATAAACGTTAATATTTTCTTTATTTACATCAAAAACTTTTCTTACAAGAGAAAAACCGTTTGAGTGTACACCTGAGGAGGCTAAGCCGATTAGCACATCGCCGGCTGTAAGGTTTTTGCCGTCGATTATGTCGGCTTTATCTACCATACCCACGGTAAAACCTGCGATATCGTAGTCATGCTCTGGCATAACGCCTGGGTGCTCTGCGGTTTCTCCGCCTACAAGTGCGCAGTTTGACTGAACACAACCCTCTGCGACACCTGCGACTATTTGCTCAATTTTTTCGGGAAAGTTTTTTCCACATGCGATATAGTCAAGGAAAAATAGAGGTTTTGCACCACAGCAAATTACATCGTTTACGCACATTGCAACAGAGTCTATTCCTATGGTGTCGTGCTTGTCCATGAGCATTGCAACTTGCAGTTTTGTGCCAACTCCGTCGGTACCCGATACCAACACAGGCTCTTTCATACCTTTTACATCCGGTGCAAAAAGTCCGCCAAATCCGCCAATACCCGACACAACGCCCGGTATCATAGTTCTTTTGATATGCTTTTTCATAAGTTCTACAGACTCATAGCCTGCGGTGACATCTACCCCTGCGTTTTTATAACTTTCGCTAAAACTATTTTTCATTTTCTTTCCCTTTCTCAAACAGGCTTAAATTGCCCAGTTACCATTTCTAAATATAGCCACTTTTTTTCCATCTCTGGTGTAACCATCTATATCCATATCCTGTGTGCCTATCATAAAATCAAGGTGTAGGATAGAATCATTAATGCCTTTTTCCGCCATTTCTTCGCGGCTCATATTTTCATGTCCTTTTAAGCTTGAGCCGAAACCTTTGCCTATTGCAAGGTGGCAGCTTGCGTTTTCGTCAAACAAAGTGTTATAGAAAAGCAAGTTTGATTTTGATATTGCCGAGTCATACGGAATTAGCGCAACTTCGCCTAGCATAGATGAGCCCTCGTCCATGTTAATTAGTTTGCCTAAAAGCTCCTCGCCCTCTTTTGCGCTCCATTTTACAGCCTTGCCGTTTTCAAAAGTAATGGAAAATTCATCAATCAGTTGTCCATTTGTAGAAAGCGGTTTTGCCGACACAACTGTGCCCTCTGCTTTTCCTTTTAATGGGCTTACAAAAACTTCTTCTGTAGGCATATTTGGGTTGAAGAAAGTTCCGTTTTCTACGGTTTCTCCACCGCCACACCACACGCAGTTATCTATAAGCCAGCACTTAAAGTCTGTGCCTTTTGAATTTTTCATGTGCACATATTCGAAGTTATAATCGCTTAAAATTTTAGATTTTTCTTGTAAATTAGCATTGTGGGCTTCCCACTCTTTTACAGGGTCGTTGTCTTCACTAATTCTTACTGCATTAAAAATTGCCTCCCAGTGCATTTCAACGGCCTTAGAGCCTCTTTCACCTGGGAATATTTTTTTAGACCATTTTACAGAGGGAATTGCGACTATGGTCCACTGATTTTTGCCGTCCCATTCATCTCTAAATGGTTTTAAAACTTTCATTCTAGCCACATTTACTTTTTGCATTTTCTCAACATTTACGCCCTTTAAGCCGTCAGGGTCGTTTGATACTATATTGATAAGCGCCGGCCCGTCGTCGACTGTGAGTTGAGCTTTTGCTTTTTCCCAGTCTAAAACTTTTGACATGGTCGTTACGCTTTCGTTTCTAAATCTAAGTTTATCCACGTCTTGAGACAGCCAATCGACTCTAACCCATTTTGCGCCTGCCTTATAGGCTTCGTCAACAACAAGTTTTGCAAAATCATTTTGCTCTACGGCGCAGTTGATTATAACGCCTTGCTTTTTTTGGACATTAACGCCCATTTTTACGATAAGTCTTGCATATTTTCTTAACAGTGTCTTTTTCATGCTTATTCTCCTTATTAAAGCGCATTAACTTTTTCTTGTAATGCCTTATCTTTGCTTAAAACGCCCTCGACCATGGCCGCTTTGTGCTCATTTAGCTTCTCGGCAATTTTTTCATCGCTTAAGGCAAGCATTTGTGCCGCTAAAAGCGCTGCATTGTCGGCTCCGTCTATTGCAACCGTCGCTACAGGTATGCCAGCAGGCATTTGAACAGTTGCCAAAAGTGCGTCTAGTCCGTCTAAAGTCGAAGATTTTACAGGAATGCCTATAACAGGCAAAATTGTGTGGGCCGCTAAAACGCCACCAAGGTGAGCCGCTTTACCTGCCGCTGCAATGATTACACCAAAGCCATTTTTTACGGCATTTTCAGAAAACTCTGCCGCATGATGAGGCGTTCTGTGTGCAGACATAACTTTAACTTCAACAGGAATACCCATTTCTTTAAGTCTTTTAACCGCAGGTGCTACCACCGGAAAATCGCTGTCGCTACCCATTATAATTGCTACTTTTTTACTCATAATAATACTCCATTCCGCCGATTGATGTCGGCATAAAATTTATTTAAATTCCAAATTTAAAATCCATAGATACCTACTTTATATTTTACGAAAAATCCAGCCCTTTTTCAAGTCTTTTTTAAGAAAATAAGGCTATTTTATATAAAAACGAGCAGTTTTTACGATTTGTTCATTTTTATATTTTATAAAATAAAAGTGGGCGGCCGATGACCGCCCATATAGGGTAATTGCTCGTAGGCTTCCACGCCCGTTTGCAGGGTTTCCAGAATATTTATTAGACCAAACAGACGTCGCCCTTAGTGCCTTGTTAACTATCAAAAAGCCTCTCAGGTGGTGTGAGCATTGTTTCTATGGCCTCTTCATTAAAACAGCTGTAATAGGTGTCGTATCTAAATTTCGACATTGCCTCTTCTAGTTGCGCTCTTAGGGTTTCGCTTTCTTTTAACAGGTCTACAACAACAGGCGAATAGGCATGATTTTTACCTAACTCAAACTCTTTCATAAGTTCATCTAAAGATTTTCCCTTTGCATAGCTTCTTCCCACCACGTCGCTTGCGGCATCTATACAGTCTGATATTGTTATTATGTCGATAATAGGTTTGACTTTCGAATTTCTGTTGTCAAAGCTTATGGGATACCCAAATTTTCCGTCATAGGCCTTATGGTGCCCTATTGCTACATGTGCCAAGTGTAGAAAAATCTCGTTACTATCTATGAAACCTAAGTCATTAACCCTGTCTTCAACCGTAAACTTTTGTTTAAGTTCTCCGTCTTCAAGTTCTAGATTGAAATACTCGCAAATTGCCCCTGTATGCCCTTTTACCATTTCAAATTCAACGTCATTAAGCCTTCTTAAATAAAAGGATATCAAATGATAATACTTAATTTTTCCTATATCATGCGAAAGTCCTGCGTACCAGACAAATTTGACAATCTCTCCGGCACCGTTTTCAACATCTTCTATTGAATTCATATTTGGCATTCCCACAAAAATTTCTGGGGAACATTTTATCATATACTCGGTTATGATGGTTGCAATTTTTGCGACCATCACACTGTGCACAAACGTTGGTTTATGTCGACAAATACTTAGACTTAAAAGCACTTTCAAATGCTCAAAATCATCATATACTACCGAAGTGGCGGATGCAAAGTTTGAAATCATTCTTGCGACATAGGCTTGGTTTAAGTCTCTTGGAATACTCTTTGCATACTGTATGACTTCGTTTCTTTTTCTCCTGATTTTCTCTGGATCTGCATCGGCATCGTTGGCTACATAGAATAAATAAAGCGCAGAGTAATGAATTTTCCTATATATGGTGTCATAGTCATACGCTACCTCTGTCTCAAGCGATTCACGGTCTAAAAAATCAAGTAAATTGTCTATACTTTCATATCCCGCATAATATCTTGATAAAATATCATAATATCTTATTTTAAGCGGAAGGGAAGTATAATCATGGGTGGTAACTTCATCGTGTTTGCCTAAATACTTAATTAAATCTTGACATGCCTCATATATTCTTTTTTTGTCAATATCTGTTACAGTATGGGCCCTTTTTCCCGAGCGAAGCACCGAAAATCCATGAGTTATAAAATTCTCATTTAAATTCATGAAATATGCTCCCCAATTAATATCGGGGTCAATTTTTTTTGCGGTATTATTCCAAAAATCCTCCGCATTTTTTATGTTTTCATATCTTTTATCAATATAGCCTTTATAGGAGTTTATACAGAAATTCGCAAAGGATTTTGCAATAAGTTCCCTTTCAGGCCTTTCAAAAGTTTCATATCTGTCGGAATATTCCATTACGCTATAAAACATGTCTTTTAAATCCTCTTCAAACAACTCTTGTTGAAGATAAAAGAGTGCTAAGGCGCCAAAAAATGCGTTTCTAATATATAATGCATCATTTCCTGTGGCTTTTGCATATTTACAAACCGCTATCCTCACGTCAAAAGCAAGCCCTGTGTCTATATTTTCACGGTAATCCGAAAGTTTTTTTGCAAATTCTTCATACATTAAAGCTTTTTCATCGTCAAGCTCTCTTTCAGGGTGTTTTAGGACAGGCGAAATATGCTCAAAAATTAAACCGTTTGTTTCGGCAATTAATTCCCTGAGCCTCTCTCCTCTTTTCATCAAAACTTGCTTTACGTTCTCACGCGTTACTTCGTGGGCATTGCTAAACTGCGCTTCTTCAAGTTCTGCATATAAAAGTTCATTATTTATAATTTTATCGAAAATCTTTTTCATACGCCCCCCATAAAGTTATAGACGTTTATAGGTTTATTGTAACATATAATTTTATTAAAATAAATAGGCAAAATAAAAAAATTGAGATATCGGCAAAATAAATGTCGTTATCTCAATTAATTATTAAATTTGATTTTCCTCTATCCACACTTTTAGTGTGTCTACGATGTTCTTAATTGAACCTTTTTCGAGTGGGGAGTTGAATCCTGTTGTCTTTATTATATCGACAAAAGTTTTAGAGCCGCCCAACTTTACAAAATCGAAATACATGCTAAGAGCCTTGTTCCAGTCTTTTAGTGAAAGTGCAAAAAACTGTAGTGCCATAGTTTGTGCCATGGTGTAATCGATGTAATAAAATGGGTAGTGATAAATGTGAAGTTGTCGTTGCCAACCTGCACCACGTGAGTAAAATGGAATGTCCGCATGGTCTGTGCCCGGTCTGAACTTACTTTCAATTTCAAGCCATTTCTCATTTCTTTGCTCGGGTGTTAAGTCGGGATTTTTATAAATCTCTTCTTGGAAATGGTCTACTTGGCAGCCGTAAGGTATGAAGATAAGCGCATCTTCTGCATGCGATAGCTCATACTTCTCTGTTTGCTCTTTAAAAAACAGGTGATGCCAAGGCGCTGTCAAAAATTCCATTGCCATAGAGTGAGTTTCGGCTATTTCCATTGAATAATCAGACATCATTTCAAGTGGGAAATCTCTCATGTTTCTATATCCTGCATAGGCATGGCCTGCTTCGTGCGTTAAAACGTCCACATCGCCTGCTGTGCCGTTGAAGTTTGAGAAAATGAATGGATATTTATATTTTTTAAAGCTTGTGCAGTAACCACCCGGGCGTTTGCCGTCCTTTGATAAAACATCAAACAAGTCATTTTCATACATAAGTGTGATAAATTCTTTGGTCTCAGGCGACATTTCTTCATACATTTTACGCCCTGCCGCCATGATTTCATCACTTGTGGCCTGAGGCGTTGCCGCACCGTCTTTAAAGGTTAATAATAGGTCATACGCCTTTAAATCCTCGATGCCTATGCGTTTTTTCTGTCTTTCTCTTATCTCTTTTACCACAGGGACAATTTCCGAAATAACTTGACTTTTAAACACTGCAACATCTTCCATTTTATAGCAGTTTCTGCCCATTCTCATATAGCCTAGCTCTACATAATTGTCAAAGCCCAGTGCCTTTGCCTGTGCCGTACGATTTTTTACAAGCTTGTCAAAAATTTCGTCAAACTCTTTCTGTACAGAGTCAAACGCCTTGCCCTCTGCATTAAATGCGTCAATTCTAGTTTGTCTGTCTGTGCTTTGTTTGTGTGGCCCTAGCATGGGTATAGGCATTTTTTCGCCGTTAAACTCCGCCTGCAAATTTGCATAAATATCGCTGTACTTCTGTACAAGCTCACCCTCCTGCGCCACTAAATCCATGATTTTTGGCGAGAAAGATTTTACTTCAAGCTCTGCATTTAAAAACGGTACTTCGCCGATTATTTTTTTAAGCTCTTCTTTATAGACCGAGTTTACTATAGCATTGTTAAACGCAACAGTCTTTTCTTGGATTAAAGGCCTTGACTTAATATAAAAATCCATTTCGTCTTTATAAAACTTGTCTTTTGTATCGACTGAATTTCTGACATGTGCTATAGAATGATTTGTGGCATAATCGCAAGTGGCTTCCTCGTATTTGATTAAAACTTCATACTGCTCGTTTGCACTTTTAGCCGCATTGAACTCCAGTACAAGCTCATCAACTTTTTTTAAAAGCGCATCTACATCTGCTCTCTCATAAGGTAATTGTGTAAATTTCATTTTAGCGTCCCCTTTTTCTTAAAGTAATTATATTATTACCACAATTTGTAAAAAATATCAAGTACCCGACACCATTATTTTTGATGCAAACAGGCTTGGTGCCGCACATATTCCGCCGGAATACTTAAAGTATGTGTCGTTTGCCACCGCCTCAATCTCTTCCATAAATTTAAGGAAATTGCCTGCAATGGTAATCTGCTTTACAGCCCTTGCCTTTTTGCCGTTTTCTACTAAATATCCGCTGGCTATAAGCGAAAAATCACCCGATATTGTGCTAAGGCCTGCGTGAAGGCCTGCCATTTCGTTTATGACCAACCCGTCCTGCATTCTTTCTTGTAAAGCTTCAAAGCTTTCTGTGCCCTCTTTGATAATAAAGTTTGAATAGCGTACTCCAACACCGCCGCTTGCCCCTCTTGATGCATTAGACGTGGATTTTACGCCTGCTTTTTTTGCGGTTTTGAGGTCGTGAAGCAGAGATTTTAACACACCGTTTTCTACCACAGTAGTTTTTTGTGACGGCACACCCTCGCTGTCAAAAGGTCTTGGATTTTTGTAAAATAGTCCATCATCTGTAATGTTTAGGCAACTTGATGCAATTTTTTGTCCCTCTTTACCCTCAAGCAACGAGAGTTTTTTCTGCGCAAGCTCCGCACTAAACAAGGAGGCAAATGCCGAAAACAGGTCTGCCGCACTGTCATTTTTTATTATAATTTTATACTCACCTGACTTTACAGGGCTTGCATTAAATTTATCCGCAGCACCTGTAACCGCCTCTTTAACACAGCCTTCTATGTCGTCAAAGTCCTCGTTAAATCTTACTGCATAATTGCTTTGAATGTCATCGCCCTCTTCTAAGACTACGCCTAAAACCACTGCACAACTGTCATTTTCAAACTGTGCCTCAAGTCCTAAACTGTTTGATAGCTCTATAGAGGATTTTTGCTTTGCCACCATGCTTCTTGTAACTCTTTTAAATCTCTCATCAGAGTTTTTTGCGCTTTCTTCAAGTTTTAGCGCCATGTCTATAAGCTCTTTTTCGCTTAAGTCTTTCGCTATGGATTTAACTGCGTTTACGCTCTGATACTCACAAGGCGTTTGCATGGGTCTTTCGTCTTCGTTTTCTATGACACTAGCATTGTCTATTGCACGTTTTACCAAAATTTCGGGGTCGGTAAATTGCTCTGTATAGGCATAGCCATTTTTCCCATTTAGCACTACTCTTAAATTAACACCACCCGATGTGCTTACTTTGTATGAATCTATTTTTTTCTCGAGTACGTCGATAGCCGTGCTTTCTTCCGAAGTTTTGTAAAGCTCTGCCGCTTGACAACCTAGTCTTTTTGCACAATCAAATGCACTCTTTTTAAAATCTGCGTAATTCATTATATCATGCTCCCCTTTCCACCAACTGTCATTGACGACACTCTTATTCTGGGTTGCCCTACATTTGTGGGAACTCCACCCGAAAGCGAACCGCACACGCCTGCCGCCATGGTCATTTTTGTGCCTACCCTATCAATTTTCATAAGCACTTCGGCGCCATTTCCTATGAGGGTAGCGCCTCTTACTGCGCACTCAATTTTTCCGTCTTTCACCCAGTAAGCTTCCGACACCGAGAAGTTAAACTCGCCCGTGATTGGATTTACACTGCCTCCGCCCATAGACTTTGCATAAAGGCCAGCTCCCATGCTTTTTATCATCTCTTCATCGTCGTCTGTGCCCTCACAAATAAAGGTATTAGTCATTCTAGATGTCGGTGCATATGTGTAGTCTTGACGTCTACTGCTTGCCGTATGTTCACAGCCCATAAGCCTTGCGCCAAGCTTGTCTATCATATAGCTTTTTAAAATTCCGTTTTCTATGAGCACACGCTTTCTTGTTGCATTGCCTTCATCGTCCATTCCAACACTGCCCCACTCGCCTTCCATAGTTCCGTCGTCTATGGCACTTACACAGTCTGCGGCAATTTTTTGCCCAAGTTTTCCGCAAAATTCACTGTTGCCTTTTGCCACAGCCGTGGCCTCAAGCGAGTGCCCACAGGCCTCGTGGAAAATAACTCCGCCAAAGCCACCGTCTATTACCACGGGGAATACACCAGCCGGGCATTCTTTTGCATAAAGCATGGTCACGGCAGTTTTTGCCGCCTCACGTCCAAGCTCTTTTACGTCTATTTCATCAAAGCACTCATAGCCTTTGCCAAAGCCCGGGGACATTCTGCCCGTTTGCGCTTCGCCGCCCTTAGTTGCAACTGCCCCGATTATTATCCTTGTGTATGCACGCCTATCCTTTGCGTACACGCCTTGACTGTTTACGACTAAGATGTCTTTGTCCTCGTCCTTTATTACTACACTTACCTGTGATATTTCCTTAGCATAATTTTTTGCCGCAAAAGATGCATCTTTCATTATCCCAATTCTGTAAAGGTTATCTACTTCACTTGCAGGGATTTTTGGCGCAGTTCCGTAATTTTTCTCAGTAAACTCCTGCACTTTTTCACTAGCATCGCCCTTAACACCTGCAGCTGCTGCACGTGCCGTTTTAATCAAATCTTCTTTTTCTATACCTGATGTATAGGCATATGCGCTTTGTGTTTTATACATGACACGAACACCCACACCAACCGAGTTTGTATAGGTCGCATCGTCAATTTTATCAGAGCTTAGAGACACCACATTAATTTTTGCATTTTCTGCATAAATTTCGGCAAAATCCCCACCGGTTTCAAGGGCGACTTCTAAGATTTCTCTGCAAAGATTTTTATCAAGCATGTTTATTTCCTCTCAAACTTTATTTTTAAATAAAACTATCGCACTAAACAAGACAGTTTAATGCGATAGCCTAGCCTTACGTACCCATACCAAAGAGTAACGCAACGCCTACATATATAAGTGAAATTACGAGTATAACAGGGCCAAATGTTAAAAGCGCAGCAATGAGCATTGCAGGCAAATCGCCTTTTTCAAGCTCCATGTCTTTATAGTGCTCATCAAGCTCCTCTTTATTTTTATCCTTAGGAAGAACATGACGATATTTATCCAAAAATGCCATTTTATACTCCATTCTGTCGTTTTAAACGACTATGATTTTATACAGTGCGCTCTGCCAAAGGATAATGGCAAGCAACAAAGTGTTCGGGTCTCCATTCAGTCCATGGAGGAGCCTCGTTTGCACATTTTTCTGTTGCGTATTTGCAACGTGTGCGGAATTTACAGCCCGAAGGCGGATTAATTGGGCTTGGAATGTCGCCTTCAATAATTTGAAGCTCTTTATTTGCGTCTTCTTCCGTTGTTGGAATCGCACCTAAAAGCGCCTCGGTATACGGATGAAGAGGATTATCAAACATATTGTCTGACTCTCCAAGCTCTATAACATTGCCAAGATACATAACGGCAATTCTGTCTGAGATAAATTTAACTGCGCTTAGGTCATGAGAGATAAACAAATAAGTTAAATTACTGTTTTCCTTAAGGTCTATGAGCAAGTTAATAATTTGTGACTGTATTGAAACGTCAAGCGCCGATACGGCTTCGTCGCACACCACAAATTTTGGATTTAAAGCAAGTGCACGGGCTATGCCTATACGCTGTCTTTGTCCGCCTGAAAATTGGTGAGGATATCTGTGAAGCATGTATTTTTGCAGTCCACATTTTTCCATTATAGAAATTGTGTAATCTTCAAGTTCTT
Organism: uncultured Eubacteriales bacterium; assembly: GCA_964370635.1. Lineage (GTDB taxonomy): Bacteria > Bacillota > Clostridia > Oscillospirales > Acutalibacteraceae > SIG603. The sequence goes on from CAYJJU010000013.1 coordinate 31,487, forward strand.
GGCTGCCTCTTTTGAACATTTTATGTGCAACGAGGGCCTCAGAAACAAGTTGACCTACAGTAAGTCTTGGATTAAGAGATGCATAAGGGTCTTGGAAAACTATTTGAAGCTCACTTCTAAGTTTTCTTGACTCTTCTTTAGAAAGGGCTTGAAGGTCTTTATCATCATAAATTACCTTGCCTGAGGTGTGGTTATAAAGTTGCAAGATAACACGGCCCAAAGTCGATTTACCGCAACCAGATTCACCTACAAGACCAAAGGTTTCACCCTCATAAATATCAAGCGTAATGCCGTCAACCGCCTTAACATATTGCTTTTTTTGTCCAATAGCAGTCTTCTTTAGAGGGAAATGCATTTTAACATCGTCTAGATGTATAAGTACTCTTTTATCAGCCATCGTTTCTCACCCCTTTCTTAGGATAGAAGCAACGCACACTTTGTACTTCATTAACAGGTAAAAGTTCCGGCTCTTCGTTATGGCATTTCTCTGTTGCATATTTACAACGTGGAGCAAATTTACAGCCCTTAGGAAGATCCAAAGGATGTGGCACAGAGCCCGGAATTGCTTCAAGTTTTGTTTGATTTTTATCATTAAGTCTTGGAATACTCTCTAAAAGAGCCTCTGTATACGGGTGTGAAGAGTCTGTAATATTTTTAAATATACAGCTAACAGGTGCTATCTCTACAACTTGACCGCAGTACATAACCGCAACCTCGTCTGCCATTTGGTTTATAACGCCCAAGTCATGGGTGATAAACATGATAGATGTGTCGGTTTCCTTTTTTAGGTCATTCATAAGTCTTAAAATTTGCGCTTGAATAGTAACATCAAGTGCGGTTGTAGGCTCATCGGCAATTAAGAGTTTTGGCTTACATGCAAGCGCCATAGCTATCATAACACGTTGACGCATTCCGCCTGATAATTGGTGTGGATATTGATTTATCATTTTTTCAGGATTTGGAATTTTAACCGCATCAAGCATCTCTATGCTTCTTGCCTTAGCCTCTTTTTTGCTCATGCCTTGGTGAAGTCTTAAAACTTCACTGATTTGCTTATTTACTGTAAACACAGGGTTTAAACTGGTCATTGGCTCTTGGAATATGACCGACACAGAGTTACCTCTTATCTTGGACATCTCTTTAACGCCAAGGCTAGATACTTCTTGTCCGTCAAACATGATTTGACCGCTGTGTATGCGTTGATTTTTTTCAAATAATTTAAGTATACTCATGGCAGTTTGGCTTTTTCCCGAACCGGATTCGCCAACAACGCCGAGTGTTTTTCCTTGCTCTATACTAAGTGATACTCCGTTTACGGCTTTTACAAGGCCTCTCTTTGTATCAAAATAGGTATGCAAGTCTTTAATTTCAAGTAATGCCATTATTTCTTACCTCCTATTTCTCATTAGAGCGAGGATCCATCGCCTCACGTAAAGCATCGCCTATAAGGTTTACACTAAGGGCTGCACATATTACGAACACTGCAGGTAATATCCAGCGCCACCAGTAAAACTCAACAACTGTTATGTCTTGTGCGGAGGTCAGCATATTACCCCATGAAGGTGTAGGCTCTGCAACACCGAAACCTAGGAAGGAAAGTGCGGCCTCTGACAAAAGTGAACTTGCATAAGCAAGGGTTACATTAACTATAACAAGGTTAAACACGTTAGGTAAAATGTGACGCCACATGATTGCGCCTTGTCTAATACCAAGTGCTCTTGCAGCTAAAACGAAATCTTTTTCACGCTCTAGTAGTAACTGAGCACGGATTAGTCTTGCAAGTGGCATCCAGCCTAAAAGACCTAGGATTACCATGATTAAATACATACGTTGCTCCTGCGTCAGTAGGAAACCTACGGCATACGACAGGGTAATCGCAATAGGATAAAACGGAATTGCAGAGAAAACGTCTGTGATACGCATTAATAAATGGTCTACAAAACCGCCAAAATAACCGGAAACAAGTCCGACAAAAAGCGCTATAAAAGTAGAAATTACAACCGCTATGGCACCAACTGTAAGTGAAATTTTACCACCGTGTATGATACGTTGGAAAATATCTCTACCAAATTGGTCAGAACCCATAAGGTAACCGCCGTTACCCCAAGCGTGAACATCGCCATCTTCATCAATTGCATAAAATTGGAAGAAATCGGCATAAACATCTACTGCATTTGAAATACTTGGAACATTTGCTTGTCCAAGCTCTGTAGCACCCCAAGACACAAGCTCGCCTGTGTCGGTAACTGCTGCGAAGTTGCTGTAACCTGCATCAATTTCAACTATAGTGCCCTCGTACTCTGGCAAAGTATCAAGTCCTGATAATGAGCTACCCCAAAGGTATGCTTCGCCATTATCAGATATCGCAAGAACATTTCTGTTTGTTGCGGCTATGTCAACTATGTTCACACTGCCGTCTGTTAGAACTTCAGGGAATAGCGTTACAAATTCTGTACCTCTATCACCGATAACCGCCATAGTTCCATCATCAAGTAGTAAGGCAACGTTATTATCACCCTCTGCCACTTGCATTATGCGGCCATAGTGGTCAGGATGTACAAGTAAATTGTTTTTAGCCTGTGTACTACCCCAAACATAGAAGTTTCCATCAGTGCCTAAAAGACCTGTCCACTGAGATGTTGCCACCATTTGTTTTATTGAAACATCAGGGTCTGCAAAAACTTCCGCTACATCTTCAGGGATTATTGTTTGCTCATTACCATAGTAGCCCCAGCCGTATACATTTTCGTTTTCATCGACCGCCATTATGTGATTACCACCACAGGCTATGTCGACTATTTTGCTGTCATATACTTCTTGTGGCACATCAAATATGTAATCAGAAACATTGTTTTGCTGTTTATTTGATTCTGTACCCCAAATGTAAAACTGGCCATCATCTGTAATTGCCGCACTAAAGGACACACCCGATGATATTTCTACCACATTTTTATCATTTAGCTCTGCCGGATAATTTAGGTAATTAATTCCGGGTTGCAAGTTAGAGTTTGTAAGCTCTGTGTACGTTAGGTTTATAGGATAAATAACCGAGCCTAAAAACGATATTAATAATATACATACAAAGCCTAGTAAACCTATAATTCCAAGTTTGTTTGAAAAAAAGTTTTTAAGTATGGTTTTTAGAGGGGTTTGTATTGCTTCTTCCTCTAAAATATTTAGTTCATTTTTATTTTTACCGATAAATCTTTTGAAAAGAGAGGTAGAAGATTTAGCGATTTTTTTGCCTGTGCTATCTTTTTTATTTGACATATTTCTTCTTCCTCCTTAACTAAGTTTAATTCGTGGGTCAACAAGACCGTAAATGATATCTGCAACTAAAACCGAAACTATGCTGATAACCGCAAAGAATAAGTTCATTGTAGAAATTAGATATAGGTCACGTGCAAAAACAGCGTCTATCATGAGTTTTCCTATGCCGTTGTATTGGAAAACGGTTTCGGTAATTGACGAGCCTGCAAATAGTGCAAACAAAGTACCTACTATGATAAATGACACGGGGATAAGCGCATTTCTAAATGCATGTGAATAAATAACAACTTTTTCGCTTAAACCTTTGGCACGTGCTGTTCTTATATAGTCTTGTCCCAAGGCTTCAATCATTGCATTTCTTACATATCTTATAGCACCTGCAAGGCTTATGACAGTAAGAGTAATGGTTGGAAGTGCCAGTGTCCTTATCCATTCAACAGTTAAGTCCCAACCGCTTAAAAGTGCGGCATTTGGCATACCGCCCAGCGGAAGCCAGCCTAAATTTATAGAGAATGTAAATATTAACATTATAGCTAGGAAGAAAGAAGGCATTGAATATGTTATAAGAGAAAAAACCTGCCAGAAATTATCAAATAGCGAACCACGTTTTGTCGCACATTTAATTCCTATGGGTATTGCTAAAAATAAGTATAAGAAGTTTACACCTAAATTTAATATTAAAGTATTTGTAAGAGGTTCACCGATAATATCGATAACATCTCTGTTGTTGCTTGTTGAATAACCAAAGTCACCTTGGAAAATATTTCCCATCCAGGTAAAATATTGGTTGACGACTCCTTGATCGAGTCCTAATTTTGTTTTCATTGCCGCATAGGCAGCATCATATTGCTCAGGCTCTAGTGTTGTAGGAAGCATGGCTCTTACAGGGTCGCCCGGCATAATTTTATTTATGGTAAATAAAATTACTGATATTGCTATTACAACCGGTATTAAAATTAGTATTCTTTTAACCAGATATCGTAACAATTTCTACCACTCCTTTATCATTTAAATTTTTAAAAAGGGGAATGAGCTTATCGCCCATTCCCCTTTTTAGGGATTCAATTTTTAAACACTAATTATGGTGTTTTGTCTGTTTTTGTGATTTCACAAATTTTTTCGTACCAGCTAGCAAGTGGTGTTGTTGTTAGCGGATCTACGTTTTCATGTGTGATATCAAAGTACTCATTTGAGTATAGTGGAATTTCAGGCATTAGCTCATTCCAACGAACTTGGAAATCAATCCATGTTTCGATGTAAGCTTCGTTGTCGCCAGGCTCAACTGCACGCATAGCCTCTGTAATTGCATCAATTTCAGGGTCGCTAAGTTGTGTAGCATTTAGAGATGTTCCAACATACTCTGAGTGCCATGATTGATATTTGTCATCAACTGCTGTAAAGTTTGTAGCAAGGTTGAATGAGTGGTATAGACGCTCGCCTTCTGGCTTGTCGTAACCATAGTAGTAGTGGTCTAGAAGTGTATCAAAGTCACCTTTTGTTACGTTGAAGTCGATACCTGCTAGAGGTGCATTTGCTGTGTACTGAATTTCAATGATGTCTGTAACTGAGTTCTCTGTTGTACCGAAGTGGTTGATAGTTAGAGTTTCGCCCTCAGCATTGTGTCTTAGGTATAGACCATCGGCTGTTGCTTTTGTTCTATCAAATGCTGTAGTACCGTCTGCCTCAAATACCCACTCAGTTTGATCTAGGTAGTCATTAGCTGTATCAGTATTAAATGAAATTGGTTTTAGTGAAGCTTGAATTTCAGCTTTGTTATCTTGGTACATCCATTGTGATAGACCGTATGCACCGTCAACTGTACCGCCGTATCCGCCTAGAACGTGATCTAGAACAGCTGAACGGTCGATTAGTGATGCAAGAGCCCAACGTACATTAACGTCTTGAACAGGACCGAAGTCTGTAGCAAACGCTAAGTTACCGTAGCCTGCACGTAGATAGCTGTGAGCATTAGTTGTTCCTGAATCAGCAGCTGATTCAATTTTTTCGCCTTCGATAACGCCGGCAACAAGGTCAACTTGACCGTTTATAACCCACTCAACATCAGTATCTGATGGAATGTTTTGTTGAACAACATTAGTTATAGTTGGTTTGTTACCATCTAGGTCGCCTTTGAAGTACTCATTAATAATAAGAGTAGCTGTTTTGTTTTGGTAGCTTACAAAGCTGTAAGGGCCACAAGTAGTTGTAGGCTCGAAACGCTCTGTGTCTGCTATACGTTGTGCATCAGTAGCGATATCGCCTTCTGAATACTCAAGCCATGAACCTGTGTCATCACTCATAACTGTTGCTGTTGGGAAGTAAGTTGGAGTGTGGATAGGCATGATAGCAACTAGGTTGTACTCCCAGAAGTATGGTAGATTTTCAGCTGCAATTGTTACAGAAAACTGTGTGTCAGAAATTAGTTTAACGCCTGAGAACACTTCTGTTTCGCCTGCTCTATATTCTGCGTAACCTACAAGTTTGTCACCTTGTGTTGATTGTGTAGCACCAACGTCTAGCCAAGCTTTTGAGCCTTTTAATAGTAAAGACGCAACATAGTCTGTAGCTGTGATTGTTGTGCCATCATTCCACATGATGTCAGTGTGTAGTGTGAATGTGTAAGTTTTGTTTCCATCTGCATCTGTTTCGTCAACAGACTCAGCAACTGCAGTTGTGTTTAAAACAAGCTCACCATCGTCTGTAGAAACATATGTATCCATATAACCACTTGTAAGTGTTTTGATTGCAAGGTCATATGAGTTGTTGCTAAAGTCGTGGATAAAGTCACCGCTCATTTCAGGTGTACCTACGATAAATGTGTCCATTGGAATCTCGCCAGCTGTTAGAGGTTGAATTTCCTCTTCGCTCTCAGACTCTGATTCGGACTCGTCGCCGCTTGTGTCTTCGCTTTCAGTTGTGCTGCTGCTTGGATCGTCGCTTGATGTGTCGCTTGCAGGAGCTGAACATGCAGCAAACATAGAAATAAGCAGTGCTAAAACTAAAAGTAATGATAGTTTTCTCTTCATAATTCTTTCTCCTTAAATTAATAGATTATTATTAAAATCAAGTCCCCCCTGCGTTAAACTTTGCCGGAATAACTTAAATTTAATTTCATACGTTAATGGACATCTTGTGCCGCCTTACGGTATGATAACAGATTTTAACACAAAATTAACAACTTGTAAAGCAGTCGTGAACACTTGTTTTTCAATTTGAGAAAAATAAAACGGATTTCCCGCCGAAAATCCGCCTTTTTAATTCTAAAACAGTATATTAATTTTAGCGCATTACCACGCTGTTATAAAATTTTTATTTAATTTTTACTAAAGTATTAACCAGTAGCGCAAGCACTCTGTTAACTATTACAAAAATGAAATTTACCCCCTTATTTCTTGCAAAAAACGCAAGTTTTTGCAAGGTTTTAAGGGTCAATTTGACAGAGACAGGCCCTCAAGCACTCAAATCCATAAATTTAAATCTCAAAGTCCTTTTCTGTATACGCTAAAAGCTTTGCAGTTTTTTTTGGTTTTCTTTTTATCGGGTCGTAAACATAATGCCCACATTTTTGCACATCGTTTTCCCCCCATGTACAGCGAACATCTTCTTTTGAGTAGTTATTCGCACAGTGAAGACAGTTTGCCTCTATGGTTTTTCCAAAAACTATTACTCTTTTCTTTTTAAATAGCCGCATAAAAAAATTCATATCTACCCCTCTTTCCTAATGCATTCTATCATAGTATCTTTTTTTAATCAAGCATCACATATAATTTATTCATTAATATAGATATACATCGCACTTAGCAGCAGTAAAGCTATGCTGCCAAGCGCCGTGCCGCTAAAGCTTTGTATTGAAGTGGCACTAAAATCGCTAAACACCATGCTACTCTGTGGAAAAAAGCGGATAAGCAGGCTAAAAACGCCACAGCTTATAAACATATTTACTATTCTCGCAAGGTAAAATTTCCAAAAATTTACCGCCTTATTTTTAAAAAATGAAAACGCCTGCAGGTGCACACACAGGCCTCCAAATGAAAGCCCCATTACATATATTAGGCTAATTGACCCCATTTCCCTTGCAAGCTCCACGCCGTGAATTACATCAAGCGACATAAAAAACAAGGTTTGCACTTTCTCATTTCCAAAAATGCCGTCTACCCCCCACACATACAAAAGGGGTATAAACGCAGAAAAAATTATCACATGTATGCACATGCCCACAGTAGCAGACAAAGATGCCCTTGCCGCCTTTTCTATTATATTACTTTTAGCCATGTAGTTTTTGCTTGTACATTTTGGAGGCACCGGCTTTAGTGCGCCAAGAAAAATTGCCATTAAAAGAGATGCGCAAATTGTCGATATGAGCATCAGTATGCCAAGATTAATATTTTTTAAGACCACGCCGCCTACAAATAAAACCGTAAAAGATATTCCGGGGTTTACGACAAACAGCATCAGCCTGTTTTTTTGCTCGTCATTAATAAGCCCCTCTTCATAAATGCCTGCCACAAGTTTTGCGCCCACGGGGTAGCCAAATAAAAGGCCGAATACAACAGGATTAAAACACTCGGGCGGAAGCTTTAATACATGCCTTGTAAAATTTTGACAGGCCCTTGAAACATAAAAGCTTAAGCTTGTGTTTGAGAAAAGCGAGGACAAAAACATAAAGGGGAAAAGTGCTGGAATTAAGACATAAAGGCAGTAATCTATGCCCTGTACCACCCCGTTTGACACCTCTGAGCTATAAATTATACAGGCTAAAAAAAGCAGTGAAATCATCAAAAATAGCACTCCATTTTTAAAAACATTTTTCAAAGCTTCACCTCCCTTGTTATTAAATGTATTTTTCTATCATAAAATTTATGACAAGGAAGGAGCGTGAAAGGCTATGATAAATGTTTTGCCTGACTTTGCCCAAAGTACGCATTTACAGGTTTTTGGCAACAAAGAGCTGATACTCGACGGCTGCGACGGCGTGATAAACTATGACGAAAACTGTATTTGTGTAAAATCAAATAGGCTTAAAATTACAATCGAGGGCGCAGGCCTTAGAATTGAAACTTTGACAAGCAAAGACATTGCTTTAAAAGGACTCATTAAAAGCATTAATTATGATTATATTTAGAGGTTTTTATGTTTGAAAAAATTATGCATATGCTCACAGGTTTTGTATGCGTGAAAATAAGCGGCAGCGACAGTTATCGCTTTATTAATCTCTGCATGAAAACAGGCATAAAATTTTGGGGCTACCGCCCTTATGAAGGCGGTTACAAAATCTGTTTGCGTTTTAAAGAATACAAGCTTTTGCGAAAACTAAAAAGGAAGTGCAAAGTTCGCATAAAACTGCTAAAAAAACAAGGTCTGCCCCTTGGCTTTAAGATATTTAAAAAAAGGCCTGGGCTTACTTTAGGCTTTGCTTTTTCCATAGCGCTTTACTTGTTTTTACTCTCACGGGTATGGACGGTAAGCGTCGAGGGCGCAGGTGTTCATACCGAAAAAGAAATACTCGAAACCGCCGAAAGCATAGGTGTATACGTGGGCGTATCTCGTGATAGTTTTGAGGAGCGAGATGCGACAAGGCATCTACTTATGGAACTTGAAAATTTGGAATGGGCAAGCGTCAACACCTATGGTTCCACCGTGACAATTTCGGTAAATCACAAAGAGCAAAAACCCGAAATCATCAACACAAACGATAACACAGTCCAAAATATAATTGCCGACAAAGCGGGCATAATAAAAAGCATAGAGGCTCAAGACGGAAAGGTTGTTGTAGACATAGGCGACACCGTGTATGAGGGTCAACTTTTAGTATCGGGCGTGTGGGACAGCAATGCCGATAAGGAAGAATGGGCAAAGACCGACGTTGTGGATATTTTCATGGTAAAGGCACGGGCAACTGTTCTTGCGCAAACCGAAAGAGTTTTCACAGCCTCCATACCAAAAACTACACTGAGTTATGAAAAGGGAGAAACTTTAACCCAGCAAATTTTTTCATTCTTTTCCCTAAATTTACCATTAAATCCCCTGCTGATAAAAGACGGAGAGTACACTGTATCAAAAACAGAGGAAACGCTTTATCTCTTAGGGACAAAAATGCCCGTTTCACTTTATATTAACGAGTACACAAGACTTTACCCCACTCAAAACATTTTAACTTATGAAGAGGCCATAAAAAATTTAGAAAAAATTATTGAAGACGATATTTTAAAATCAGACATAACAGTGCTTTCACGCTCCGAGATAAGTTTAGAAGAAGCTGGCGAAAATTACACAGCTTTTGTGACCGTCACTTGCACCGAAAACATAGCAAAAGAGCATCCAATACACGTAAAATAGGCTTATTTTTCGCTCTAAGAAAAATATTCCGACAACTTGTATAATTTTGCCGTAAAATTTCATGTTAAATAACATATTTATCTCTTGAAAAAAATATGGTATAATATTTATGATATCAAAGCTATGCAAGCTATTTTTTGTGTAAAAATTGCACATAGTTAAAAAAACAAACAATTATAAAGGAGCATGTATTTGGAAAGCAAAATCAAAGTACAGAACATGGAGCATGGAGCAGAACTTTTCGGAAGTTTTGATGCAAACTTGCGACTAATTGAAAAAGAATTTTCGGTAAGCATTATCTTGCGTGATGAGGAAATTAAACTCATAGGTGAAGAGGAACAGGTAGCCAGTGCAACAAAAGTAATTAACAGCCTTTTTGATTTGATTGAAAAAGGCGAGAGCATAGACGCTCAAAGCATTCGTTACTGCATAAGCCTTGTATTGGAGGGCAAGGAGAAAAACTTTAGCAGTTTATCATCAGACACCATATGCATCACAAGCAAGGGTAAGCCCGTAAAGCCAAAAACGGTAGGTCAAAAAAAATACTGTGACATAATACGAGAAAACACCATTACACTGGGTGTTGGCCCTGCCGGAACGGGTAAGACTTATCTTGCCGTTGCAATGGCTGTCACCGCATTTAAAGCAGGCAGCATAAACCGAATTATTTTGACGCGCCCTGCGGTTGAAGCCGGTGAAAAACTTGGTTTTTTGCCCGGTGATTTACAGCAAAAAGTAGACCCCTATTTAAGACCTCTTTACGACGCCCTTTTCGACATGTTAGGGGCCGAAACCTACTTAAAATATCTTGAAAGAGGAAACATCGAAGTGGCACCGCTTGCATATATGAGAGGTCGCACACTAGACGACAGCTTCATCATTTTGGACGAAGCTCAAAACACCACACCCGAACAAATGAAAATGTTTTTGACAAGGCTCGGCTTTAATTCAAAAATGATAATCACGGGTGACGTTACGCAGATAGATTTGCCAGACGGCAAAAAATCGGGGCTTAAAGAAGCCGTGCGTATCTTAAAAAATGTAGAAGACATAGGAATTTTCAGATTTACAGAAAAAGACGTTGTAAGGCACAAGTTGGTGCAAGACATCGTGCGTGCTTATGAAGCCGCCACAGTAAGACAAGAAAGAACAAAAGACAAAAGATAAGGATGTGTAAATTATGGGTAAGACAAAAGTAGTGATTACAAATGAACAAAAAGAGGTAAAAGTACCTACGGGAATTAGAATGCTTATTAGGCGCACTTGCAATGCCGTGCTCGTGCTTGAACACTTTAAAGACGATGCCGAAGTTAGCATAACTTTCGTTGACAATACTCAAATCCAAAAATTAAACAAGCAGTATAGGGCAAAAGATCGGCCTACAGACGTGCTATCATTTCCGCTTGGCGAAAACGGAGTATACGACAAAAACCTCTCAAGCGGCGCCTTTATTTTAGGAGACATCGTGATTTCTGTGGAAAAAGCCATGGAACAAGCACGCAGATACGGACACAGTTTAGAACGTGAAATGGGATATCTTACAGCACACTCCATGCTACATCTTTTAGGCTACGACCACGAAGATGGCGGAATGGAAAGGGTCAGAATGAGAGAGAAAGAAGAAACGGTTATGTCACAGCTCGGACTACCGGGCACACTGAGTTATTTAGTTGAAGATGAAGAATAAAAACAGCTTTTTAAGAAGTTTTATATATGCGATAAAAGGAATAATATTTTGCATTAAAAACGAAAGAAACATACGTTTTCACACCGTTTTTTGCCTATATCTAATATATTTTTCCTCGTATTTTAACTTAAACCACACAGATTATGCTTTGCTTTTTTTGGCGATATCCGGCGTTTTTGTTACCGAAATGCTAAATACCGCCATAGAAAGACTTTGTGATTTTGTGTGTAAAGAGCAAAACTCTATGATAGGTATAGTAAAAGATATTGCCGCCGGTGCAGTGTTTGTAAGCGCTTTGTTTGCTGTCTGCATCGGTGCCTTTGTGCTTTACAGACCCTTAGAAATCATTGCTATATTTGATTTATTTATAAAAAATCCAATTTACATTTTCGGGCTTGTAACATCGCTTATACTGTCCGTTTTGTATGTAATTTATGGTATATCGTTTAAAAAGAAAGATTAGGTGAAAAACATGGAAAATACAGAAAAACTGTCTGCGTTTATCGCAATTGTTGGAAGACCCAATGTAGGAAAGTCCTCCGTTTTAAATAAGATTTTAGGGCAAAAAGTAGCCATAGTTTCAAGAAAGCCACAGACCACAAGAACCAGAATTATGGGCGTGCTCACAGAGGGCGACCATCAAATGGTTTTTATAGACACACCCGGCCTTATAAAGGCAAAAAACTCTCTTGGCGAATACATGGTGCGCTCTGTTTTTGAGTCTGTTTCAGGCGTCGATGCCTGTATGCTCGTGGTCGAAGCCGACACGCAAATCTCAAAGGCAGACATAGAGCTTACAAAGAAATTCTCACAGCAAAATATACCTGCAATACTTGTCATTAATAAAATAGACCTAGTAAAAGACAAGACAAAACTTATGGAGCAAATCGATGCCTTAAACAAGCATTTTGAGTTTAAATCAATAATTCCTGCAAGCGCAAAAGATGGCGACGGAATGAACATATTAAAATCAGAACTTAAAAACCTTTGCATGCCCGGCGGACATTTTTTCAGCGACGATACGCTGACAGACCAACCGGAAAGGGTGCTTGCCTCTGAAATAGTAAGAGAAAAAATATTAAGGCTTTTAGACAAGGAAATACCGCATGGCGTCGCAGTGGTCACAGAGAGCATGAAAGAGCGCACGGGTATCACAGACATAGAAGCTACCATATACTGTGAAAGAAGCACTCATAAGGGCATTATTATAGGAAAAGGCGGAGAGATGCTTAAAAAAATAGGCACTTTCGCAAGAGAAGACATGGAGAAGTTTTTCGACTGCAAAATCAACCTTAAACTTTGGGTAAAAGTCAAGGAAGACTGGCGACAAAGGCCTAATATCCTCCACAATTTAGGCTTTAACAAAAGTGACTTCGGGCTTTAACCTGTTTTTTCCTCCCATAATTTAGACTTTTTTGCAAATAATTAATATGAGCGTTTCAAAACATTTGGAAACGGAGTATTTTTATGAACGAGAAATCTGCGTGGAATATCTTTTTAAAAAGTGGAAAAGTTATTGATTATATTAATTATTTAAACTGCAAAAAACCGATAATGGCACACAAAATTTACACTAAAAACAAGGACTCGGACAATGCATATAAAAACTCAGGGGCTGATAATTAAAGAGCAGGCGGTAGGCGAAAGCGACAGGCTTGTGACCATACTGACAAAAGACGAGGGGATAATAAAGGCATTTGCTAGAAGGGCGAAATCCCTTAAAGACAATAAAAATGCCTCTACCTCTCTTTTGTCTTATTCAAAACTCAGCATATTTAAAGGGCGAGAAAAGTATATCATCGATAGCTCATCTCCCATAGAAATTTTTTTCGGGCTTCGAAAAAACATAGAATCCTTGGCGCTTGCCCAGTATTTTTGCGAGCTTTGCGCTTGGCTTGTGCCAGAAAACACAAATTCCGAAGAATTTTTAAGGGTGGTTTTAAACTCCTTAAGCTTTTTAAGCCGTGAAAAAAAGGATATTTACATCTTAAAGGCAATTACAGAGCTTAGAATTTTATCGCTTTCCGGCTATATGCCGGATTTAATAATGTGTAAAAATTGTGGTAAATATGAAAATGAGCACTGGACATTTAAGACAGAAAATGGCATAATACTTTGTAAGGATTGTCAGGGCGACCACACAAGCGGCGTAAAAATCTCTCAGGGGGTTTTAACTGCAATGAGGCATATAATTTATTCCGATGTGGAAAAATTATATAATTTCACTCTGCCCGAAGACAGCGCAAGGCTTCTCTCGAGCACGACAGAGGCCTACACGGTCTTAACCCTGGGTGCAAGACCCAAAACATTACAATTTTTTAACAATTTATAGGATGATACATATGGACAAAAACTTAGTTACTTTAGAATTTGATAAAATACTCAGTCTTTTATCAAACGAGGCCGGCGTAAATGATGCCAAAGATTTGGCGCTTAGCTTAAGGCCTTCAAAAAATTTAGAGAGCGCACAGACTCTTTTGACACAGACAGACAATGCCTATGTCTTAATTGCAAAATTTGGTGCACCCTCTTTTTACGGCATGGAAAATATCACAAACTCCTTAAGGCGAGCGGCGGCAGGTGCAAGCCTTACTTTAGGGGAACTTATAAAAATTTCAAAGACGGTAAGGTCTTTGAGAATACTCTTAGAATGGCGTGAAAAAAGCCAAAGCATAAAAACCGTTATGGACCACCATTTTGAAAGCATAAGCTCCAATAAATTTTTAGAGCAAAGCATAGATAATGCTATAATAAGCGAAGAGGAGCTTTCCGACAACGCCTCCCCTGCGCTTTCAAGCATAAGGAGAAAGATAAGAAACGCCGGAGAAAAAATCAAGTCACAGCTTGATAAGATGATAAGGTCCTCCACCTACCAAAAATATCTTCAAGAAAACATAGTCACCCAAAGGGACGGGCGCTATGTTGTGCCTGTAAAGGCAGAGCATAAAAACGAGGTGCAAGGCCTTGTTCACGACAGCTCTTCGAGTGGCGCTACTCTTTTTATAGAGCCCATGTCGGTGGTGCAGGCCAATAATGAAATAAAAATACTCAAATCCCAAGAGCTTGATGAAATAGAAAGAATTATAATGGAGCTCTCAAGTCTTGCCGGCAGTTTTGCCGATGGCATCATAGACGGCTACGATAGCGCCGTGCAGATTAATTTAATATTTGCAAAGGCTCAGCTTGCCTATAAAATGAAGGCCACCATGCCAATTTTAAACGACAAAGGCCAAATTAATCTTAAAAACGCAAGGCACCCTTTAATAGACCCTAAAACTGTCGTGCCTACAAACATAGAAATAGGCTATGGTTTTAATTCGCTGATAGTCACAGGCCCTAACACAGGCGGCAAAACCGTGTCGCTTAAAACCACGGGGCTTTTATGCCTTATGGCAATGTCTGGTCTGATGCTTCCCGTGTCGGAAAACAGCCATATTTCACACTTTAAAAATGTGCTTGCCGACATAGGAGACGAACAAAGCATAGAGCAGTCACTGTCTACTTTTTCTTCTCATATGACAAATATAATAAGCATATTAAAGCGCTGTGACGATAATTCTTTGGTGCTCATAGACGAGTTAGGCTCCGGCACAGACCCCGTAGAGGGTGCGGCTCTTGCCATGGCAATAATAGAGGCAATGCGACAAAAGGGCGTAAAACTCATGGCAACCACACATTATGCCGAGCTTAAAGAGTATGCGCTAAAGACCGCAGGGGTTGAAAATGCGTGCTGTGAATTTGACGTTTCTACCCTAAGCCCTACCTATAAATTACTTATAGGAATACCCGGAAAATCCAACGCATTTGCAATATCGCAAAAACTTGGAATGAACCTTAATATAATAGAAAGAGCAAAAGAGCTTGTTTCAAAAGAAAGCAGCGAGTTTGAATCCGTCATGCAAAAACTTGAAGCCAGCCGTCAAGAAACCGAGAAAAAACTTAAACTTGCAAACGAACAAATGCAAATTGCAAGAAGTGAGGCCGCAAAGGCAAAGAAAATTTCCGAAGAGGTCGAAAAAAAGGCGGACAAGGAAATTGAAGATGCAAAAAGCCGTGCCAGCTTGATAGTAAGTCGCACAAGGGCGCAGGCGGAAGATTTGATAAGAGAACTTGAGCTCATAAAAAAAATGGGCAACAAAGCGCTTTCTGCCCAGCAAAAAGCCATGCTTAAATCGGGCATTAAAAATTTAGAAAACAGCTCTGACCCCATTGAAAAGAAGGACACGGGCGAGTATGTTTTGCCAAGGCCTTTAAAAATAGGCGACGATGTAAAAATTTTTGACATAGACAAAGCCGCCACCGTGCTCGAAATAAACGGCGACAACATCTTAGTGCAGGCGGGCATAATAAAAACCCGTGTAGACATTAAAAATTTGCGCCTAATAGAAAATAAGAAAAAAGAAAAATCTAAAGCTTCCTCGGGACACAGGACGGTCACAAAAAAACTTGTGGAGCAGTCGGCATCTCTGAGTGTTGACTTAAGGGGCATGGACTCTTACGAGGCAATTATGGAGGTCGAGGATTTTATAGACCGTGCAGTGCGCCAAAACATCAGCCAAATAACGATAATCCACGGCAAAGGCACGGGAGTTTTAAGAAATGCCGTTCAGGCGCATTTAAGGAAAAACTCCTCCGTGCGCTCATACAGACTCGGTGTTTTTGGCGAGGGAGAAAGCGGAGTGACCATAGCCGAATTAAAATAAGCCGAACCACGCCGAAAAACGCCCAAATTGCACCTCTAACTGCGTTAGTCGAACTTGCAATACGGCAAGTATTACTTCATTCACCTGCCTTGTTATAGGCACAATTTGGACATTTTTCGGTCTAAGGATTTTCTGGCAAACGGGTTCGGATTATTTAAACTCGGCTAGCCGAGCTCAAATAATCCGAGCTCAAATAAAATTTCTATCAAATAATTAAATTATTAAAATTCTATTCATAATTACAAGTTAAAATTAAAAAACACACTATATTTAAGGATGGTAAAACAATTATGGCATTAAAGCAATTTAAAACAGAATCTAAGCGTATACTTGACCTGATGATTAACTCTATTTATACTCATAAAGAAATATTTTTAAGAGAGCTTATCTCAAATGCAAGCGATGCGATAGACAAACTTTATTATAAATCTCTAAACGAGGGTCTTTCAGGCCTTTCCCGTGAGGATTTTGAAATTAATATTTCTATAGACAAAGAAAACAGGACTATTACGGTAAAAGATAACGGAATAGGAATGAGCCGTGAAGATTTAGAAAATAATCTGGGCGTCATCGCAAAAAGCGGTTCACTTAATTTCAAAAAAGAAAACGACTCAAACGAGGAAATTGACATTATAGGCCAATTTGGCGTCGGTTTTTACTCTTCGTTTATGGTTGCAGACAATGTGACCGTCACATCAAAATGCTTTGGCCTTGATACGGCTCATTGCTGGAGCTCACACGGAGTAGAGGGCTATAGCATAGAAGAATGTGAAAAAGGCGAGTGTGGAACTACCATAGTTTTGCACATTAAAGAAAATACAGACGACGAAAATTATGATGAATTTATCGACCAATATAAAATTCAAGGCCTTGTAAAAAAATACTCTGATTACATTAGATATCCCATAAAAATGACCATGGATAGGGTGCGTGTAAAAGAGGGCACACAGGGCGAAAACCAAGAGTATGAGCACTATGACGAAATAAGCACACTCAACAGCATGGTTCCCATTTGGAAAAAAGCCAAGAACGAGCTTGAGGAAAACGAATACAATAATTTCTATAAAGAAAAATTCATGGACTGGCAAGACCCCATAAAAGTCATAAAAACCTCCACCGAGGGCACGGCAACTTACACGGCTTTATTATTTATTCCATCAAAACCTGCGGCGGACTACTATACAAAAAATTACGAAAAAGGCTTACAACTTTTTGCAAGCGGTGTAATGATTACCGAAAAATGTGCAGAGCTTTTGCCTGATTATTTTAGCTTTGTAAAGGGACTTGTAGACTCACAAGATTTAAGCCTTAACATTTCAAGAGAGATGCTTCAACACGATAGACAACTTAAATTCATCTCTTCAAGGCTTGAGAAAAAAATTGCCTCTGAGCTTAAATCTATGCTTTTAAACGACAGAGAAAAATATGAAGACTTCTTTAAAAGCTTTGGAATGCAATTAAAATTTGGCATGTATGACGGCTATGGTCAAAACAAGGATGCCTTAAAAGACTTAGTTCTTTTCTACTCAACAAACGAGAAAAAACTTGTCACTCTTTCAGAATATGTGAAGAATATGAAGGCAGACCAAGACAGCATTTACTATGTATCGGGCGAAAACGTAGACAGGCTTTGTGCAATGCCTCAAACCGAGGCTGTAACGGCTAAGGGCTATGAAGTTTTACTTTTAACCGACAGTGTCGACGAGTTTGCAATTAAAATTCTGTCTGAATACGAGGGCAAGACCTTTAAAAACATAAGCTCTGAAGAACTTAACCTTGAAACAGAGGAAGAAAAGAAAGAGACCGAGCAAAAAATTAAAGACAACAAAGACCTTTTAGACTTTTTAAGCGAAAATCTAAAAGACAAGGTGTCTGAAGTTAAAATTTCCACAAAACTTGTGTCTCACCCCGTTTGCCTGTCTTCAAAGGGCGACATCAGCATAGAGATGGAAAAAGTATTAAACTCAATGCCGGGCGCCGAGCAACACATAAAGGCAGAAAAAGTGCTTGAGCTTAATCCAACACATGAAATTTTTTCAACCTTAAACGCACTGTACGAAAACGACAAGGAAAAACTTTCACTTTATGCCGATTTACTTTACACCCAAGCGATGATGATAGAGGGGCTAGAAATTTTAGACCCCGTAGATTTTTCAAATAAAATTTGCAAATTAATGGCAGAAAAAAATTAAACAGAGGGTAATATGTATACTACTAAAAATCTTGCAAAAATCCAAGCCGAACAGGCACTTTATGGCGATAATTACGGGCGCTATCTAACGCAAAAGCGCAATGTACGACACATTAGGCAAGACATAAACCGTCTTTCTTTTGCGGCACTCTCCTTTTATGCCGCCTCGGTAGTTATGTCTTTGCTTGTGCCTATCGCCTTGATTGCAGGTAATATTTCTTTTGACATCACAAGCGACGAATTTTTAAACACGGCAGGCATGCCGGGCGACCTTTTCTATATTTTTGCCGCACTTACCACCTGCATAGCCGTGGGTCTTCCCTATTTTGTTTATATGAAAATAAATAAACTTCGTTTTGAAGACTGCATAGACACTAATAAAGTAAAACCGCTAAACGGCGTGCTTTACACATTTTTTGGTTTTGGGCTAGCGCTTGCCGTAAACTATCCCATATGGTTTATAGGCTCGCTTTTCCGCTCTGCCGGCTATACGCCCGACCGTGCTCCTATGTTTACAGAAAGCGACATGCTTACAAACATAGCACTCTTTATTGCCACTGCGGTTTTTCCTGCAATTTTTGAGGAATTTGCGTTTAGGGGCATTGTTTTGGGAAGGCTTAAAAAATACGGAAACACCTTTGCCCTTTTGGTGTCTTCCCTACTTTTCGCACTGCTTCACTTAGAGCTAACCTCGGTCATTTTTGCATTTTTAGTAGGCTATATCATGGGCTTTATCTATTTAAAGACAAAAAATATCTGGATACCCGTGCTGGTTCACTTCTTAAACAATGCATTTGCATCGCTTCAAACAATTTTTGCAACAGGTGACCCGACAGTCGACCTTATATTTTCTATAACAATGATTGTCTTTGTGGCTCTTGGATTTTTGGCTATGACCATCCTTTTATACATTGCTGCAAAAAAAGTAGAGAAAAACCCTGCAAGTCGCTTGCCAAAATTTAAGAGCTCTTATACAAACGGACAGCGATACGCCTCACTATTTAGCAACCCCGGCTTTATAATATTTTTCATTATAAGCCTATCGGGCCTGCTTTCGACTTTATCCTTATGAAGCTAAAACCCGAATTTATTCCAAATAGGAAATTTATGCAAAAAGCAATAGAGCTTGCCCTGTCGTGTAGAGACCAAGACGACGTGCCCGTGGGTGCGGTGATAGAGCTTGACGGCAAGATAATTGGCATAGGCAAAAACAGGCAGGAGTCTGAAAACACGCCTACCGCCCATGCAGAAATTGAAGCAATTAATGAGGCCTGCAAAAATATAAACAGCCGCAGGCTAAGCGGCGCAAATTTATACGTAACACTTGAGCCTTGCCCCATGTGCGCAGGCGCATGCATAAACGCAAGGATAAACAGGATAATATTCGGCGCTTTTGAAGAAAAAAGCGGCGCACTCGGTTCATGCGTAGATTTAACAAAGCTTAAGCATATGCACAAGCCGAATGTGTATCCCGGATTTATGGAAATAGAATGTAAAAAAATACTTACAGAGTTTTTTAAAAAACTCAGAAGGGGAAGTTAATTTAATGAAAAAGAAACAAAATATGATAGCCCTTGCCTTTATAGGGCTTGCAGTACTTATAGCAGTGTTCGGCGTAATTTTTCTTATGAGTGTTCCGCAAACCTCTACCATGGGCAAAAACCTTACAATTGAGGTAATACATAAGGACGAAAGCTCAAAAATTTTCGAGATTAACACAAACGAAGAATATTTAGGCCCTGCACTTTTAGAGCATGAAATAATCGTGGGCGAAGACAGCGAATACGGCCTGTTTATAACCTCTGCCGACGGCGAAGCGGTAGACTCTGCAAACGAAGAGTGGTGGTTAATCACAATAAATGACGGCGAAAACGTAAACTTTGGCGCAGACCAACAGCCGATTTTAGACGGTGAAAAATACGAACTCACCTTTATGACAGGATATTAATTTTAAAGGATATTAAAATATGAAAGCCAAAGATATTTCTCTTATGGCAGTTTTGGGTGCCGTTTTGTTTATATCACAAGTGGCACTCTCATTTTTGCCAAATGTCGAACTTGTTTCACTTTTTATAATAATTTTCACCCGATGTTTTAGAAAAAAAATAATAGGAATACTCTCGGTCTTTCTTTTGCTTGAAATTTTGATGTATGGCATTAACACTTGGGTAATAATGTATCTTTACGTCTGGCCCATTTTAGCCCTTATATCCTATATTTTTAAGGACATTAAATCCGTAGCTTTTTGGGCGCTTATCAGCGGATTTTTCGGATTGATTTTCGGCGCACTTTGCTCTATAGTATACTTTTTCATAGGCGGCATAGGCGGTGGAATTGCCTACTTCATTGCAGGCATACCATTTGATATTTTACACTGCATAAGCAATGTCTGTGTCGTATTTTTACTATTAAAACCGCTTGAAATTTTGCTTTGCAAACTAAAACTAAAGGATGTGAAATAAATGACAAAAAAACAGCGTGCCCTTTACTGTGTAGAGGCGTTAAAAGGCGAGTACCCAGACGCAATTTGCTCTTTAAATTATGAAGACCCCCTACAGCTTTTAATAGCAACTAGGCTGTCCGCACAGTGCACCGACGAGAGAGTAAACTTGGTAACGCCTAAACTTTTTGAAAGATTTGACAGCCTAGACGCTTTTTGCAGCGGCAGTATAGAAGAAATTTCACAGCTAATAAAAAGCTGTGGACTTTATAAAACCAAGGCAAAAGATATTTTTAATATGTGCCATAAACTGCGTGATGAATACGATGGAATTATTCCCGACACGGTGGAGGAGCTTGTAAAACTACCCGGTGTTGGACGAAAAACCGCAAACCTTGTCGTGGGTGACATTTATAAAAAACCCGCCGTGGTAACCGACACACACTGCATAAGAATTTGTGGAAAACTAGGCCTTACAGACAGCACTGTGCCCTTAAAGGTTGAAAAAGATTTACGTGCGGTTTTACCGATGGAGGAGTCAAACGACTTTTGCCACAGGCTGGTTTTACACGGAAGAGCCGTATGCTCTGCAAGAAAAATCAAATGCGATATTTGTTGCATGAAAGAATTTTGTAAATATTTTAAAGGAGTAAAATAAAATGAAAAATGCATTTTGCAAAAAACAACTTTTTGAATGCTCAAAAGAATTATCCGCCGTTGCAATGGGAAATTTACCTGCGCAAACCGTGATAAAAAATGCAAAACTTATAAATGTTTGCACTAAAGAAATAATCCCAAATACCGATGTCGCCATTCACAGCGGACGCATTGCGCTTGTTGGAGACGCCTCACACTGTGTGGGTACGGACACTTTAGTAATTGATGCAGACGGCAGATACCTTGCCCCGGGCTTGCTTGATGGCCACATACACATAGAATCTTCTATGCTAAGTGCCACGGAGTATGCAAGATGTGTAATTTCTCACGGCACGACAGGAATTTTTCATGACCCACATGAAATTTGCAATGTGCTTGGCATGAAAGGCGTCGACATCATGGTGGAAGATGCAAAAAAAACTCCGCTTAAAGCAATGCTTACCACACCGTCCTGCGTACCTGCCGTTGAGGGTTTTGAAGACACGGGTGCAGTAGTTACAGCACAGGATATAAAAGAGGATATGAAACGTGCCGAAACCGTGGGTCTTGGCGAAATGATGAATTTCCCCGGCGTAATAAATTCACTTGACCCTGTGCACGCCATAACAAATGAAACGCTAAAGGCGGACAAAATCATCACAGGGCACTACTCTTTACCAGAAACAGGAAAAGGCCTTAATGCCTATATAGCAAGCGGTGTCAGATGCTGCCATGAGTCTACAAGGGCCGAAGATGCACTAGCAAAAATGCGCCTTGGAATGTATGCAATGTTTAGAGAGGGCTCGGCTTGGCACGATTTACATGCCCTATCTAAAGCAATTACAGAAAACCCAAATATAGACACAAGATACGCCGTGCTCATCTCAGACGACACCCACCCTCACACTCTATTAAGCGACGGACACTTAGACCACTTATTAAGACGTGCCGTAGAAGAGGGCATTGACCCTATAGTCGCTGTTCAAATGCTTACAATAAACTGCGCCCAGTGCTTTAAGCTTGACAATGAACTAGGCTCAATAACTCCGTCAAAATGCGCAGACATGATTTTGTTTGATAATTTAGCCGACTTTAATGTGTCTATGGTTTTAATAGACGGTGACATAGTGGCTCAAAATGGAAAAGTCACCTACACCACAGAAAAAGGTGCGTACCCTGACTTTGCACTAAACACAATACATCTAGGCGAAGAGATTACCGCCGACACCTTTAAAATACCCACCGATAAAGAAAGCCTTGAAATAAGGGTAATAGAGATAATACCGGCCGGTGTGCCAAATTATGAAAGGCATATTACAGTTTTTAGCAAAGACGGATTTATAGAGTCCGATACAAATCAAGATGTAATAAAGGCATTTGTCTTTGACAGACATAAAAAAAGCGGAAGTCATGGCGTAGGCTTTATAAAAGGATTTAAATTAAAAAGCGGTGCAGTGGCAAGTACCGTCGCCCACGATGCGCACAATTTATTTGTCGCCGGCACAAACGACGAGGACATGGCGCTTGCAGCAAAAACTCTTATCGAAAGTGGCGGAGGACTTGTAGCCTGTGAAAATGGCAAAATTTTAGGCCATGTACCACTACCGCTTGCAGGACTTATGAATCCATTTGAAAGTGCAGAAAATCTAAGCGCACTCATAGAAGAACTATCCGCCGCCTTTGTCACTTTAGGCTGTGACATAGTATCACCTTTCATGACCATGGCGCTTATCCCTCTTGCCTGTTTACCTGAACTTAGGCTTACAAACAGAGGACTAGTAGACTGCACAAAATTCGAGTTTGTACCGCTGGAGGTTAATTGAGAGTTGATAGTTGAGAGGTGAAATGCTTCGTATTTAATTAATAATGAATAGTTAATAATTAGTAATTGCCCCATTAAGGTTAAAATAACCAAAAAGTAGGGGAGGGTTTCCACGCCCTCCCGAAAAACAAAAAATAAACTGATATGTTTCGGACAGCATGGAAGCCTACTACAAGTTGTTTCTTTTGACGGAAAAACCAAAAAAATATGCCCACTCTTTTCAAATATCCGACTTGGGTATAAATAAAGTGCCGCAGTCGTTCATGTACATAGATATAAACGATTAAAGCCAAGTGATTTTGCCAATTTACAATCAAAAAATCCGCAGCATTTTCACCACACTTATTAACTATTAACTATTAACTATTACTTAAAAAACCTTGCCCATAAGGCTTAAAAGCCTTATAATATATACACTTTAAATTAAAAGGAGTCAAAAAAATGAGCAAATCAAAAGTTTATTTTACAAATCTTAGAACTTACAACAGCATAAGCCTACCCGACAAATTAAAAATCCTTATCAAAGAGGCAGGCATAGCAAATATTGATTTTAACAACAAGTTTGCGGCTATCAAAATCCACTTTGGTGAGCCTGGAAACCTTGCGTTTTTGCGCCCTAACTATGCAAAAGTTGTTGCCGACACCATAAAAGAGCTTGGCGGTAAACCATTTTTGACAGATGCCAACACACTTTATGTGGGCAGAAGAAAAAATGCGCTTGACCACTTAGAGGCGGCTTATGAAAACGGATTTTCTCCGTTTAGCACAGGATGTCATGTAATAATTGCCGACGGCCTAAAAGGAACCGACGAGGAAATCGTTAAAATCGACGGCGAATATGTAAAAGAGGCAAAAATTGGTAAAGCCGTCATGGATGCCGATATCTTTATAACTTTATCTCACTTTAAAGGCCACGAATGTACAGGCTTTGGCGGTTGTTTTAAAAACATCGGCATGGGTTGTGGTTCAAGGGCAGGTAAAATGGAAATGCACAACAGCAGTAAACCATCTGTAGATTCTGAACTATGTGTGGGATGTA
Source organism: uncultured Eubacteriales bacterium (assembly GCA_964370635.1). GTDB lineage: Bacteria > Bacillota > Clostridia > Oscillospirales > Acutalibacteraceae > SIG603. The sequence continues at coordinate 55,611 of CAYJJU010000013.1, forward strand.
AGGCATGTCAGAAAGACTGCGCACACGACGCAATCACAATTTCTGACAAAAAAGCTACTATAGACCATAACAAATGCGTAGGATGTGGAAGATGTATAGGCCGATGTTCATTTGATGCCATTTCGGCACCGGGGGACGAAAGCTTTGACATCATTAATAAAAAAATTGCCGAGTACACTTACGCAATAATTAAAGACAAGCCGGCTTTCCACATCAACCTAGTAATTGATGTATCACCTTACTGTGACTGCCATGCAGAAAACGACTTGCCAATAGTTCCAGACATAGGCATGTACGCATCATTTGACCCTGTAGCACTTGACCAAGCTTGTGCAGACGCGGTAAACGAGCAGTGCATTATTCACGGCAGTGTTTTGGACGAAAGGGTAAAAGTTCACGACCACAAAGACCATTTCAAGACAACTCACCCCGACACAAACTGGGAAACTTGCCTAGAACATGCAGTGAAACTTGGTATGGGTTCACGAGAATATGAAATTGTTACAATAAAATGAAATTAGGTCTTGCTAACTTAGGTTAATATATAGTATACTTTGTATCGACAGCATTCTCGTTGTCGATACAAATTTTTTATTATGAGGTATTTATGAAATACGATTTTACTACTCTAAGAGACAGAACACACGCAGCTTCCATGAAATGGGAGAGAATGAAAGAACTAAAAAAGGACATTCCAGCGGGTACAATTCCATTTTCCGTTGCAGACATGGAATTTATCAATGCACCCGAGATAATCGATGGAATAAAAGATTATCTTGACAGTGTAAACCTAGGCTACACTATTCCCTCAGACAAGTATTACCAAACTGTATGCACTTGGATGAAAGAAATGCACGATTATGATGTAAACCCTCATGAAATTGTGACAACACCCGGTGTTGTTCCGGCACTTTATTACTGTACCGATGTTTACTCAAGCGATGGCGATGGCGTTATCATAATGCCACCTGTTTACCCTCCTTTTTATGACGCAACAAAAAGAGACACACGAAAAACCGTTTTATGCCCTCTAATTTTAGAAAATGACCAGTACTATATCGACTTCAACCTGCTTGAAGAATTTTGCAAAAAGCCTGAAAACACCCTGCTTATCTTCTGCAATCCTCATAACCCCGGTGGCAGAGTATGGTCTAAAGAAGAGCTTTATAAAGTGGCAAAAATTTGCTATGACAACAATGTATTTTTAATCAGTGATGAAATTCACTGCGACATCACCATGCCGGGTTACACTCATTTTAGCATGGGAAAATTTAAAGAATTTGAAGATAATTTAGTTGTCTGCACGGCACCTACAAAGACGTTTAATACGGCATCAACCCAAATGTCAAACCTAATTATCAAAAATGAAGAAAAAAGACAAAAATTTATTGATTATAAAACAACTCACTGCATAGAAGTTGGAAACTCGCTGGGCTTTGCCGCATGCATTGCCGCATATACAAAAGGTCATGAGTGGAGAAAAGAAATGCTAAGCGTTGTGTGGGACAACTACCTATACATAAAAGATTTTATAGAAAAAAATCTGCCGAGTATTGGACTATTTGAAATGCAAGGCACTTACCTTGCGTGGATAGACTGCAGAAAACTCGGTGTAGACCACGACACATTAATCGCAAAAATGGAAGAACATAACCTTTTCTTTGGCACAGGAACAATGTTTGGCCCCGAGGGAGCAGGATTTTTAAGAATGGTGCTTGCCACACCAAAACATGCGGTAATTGATGCAATGAACACATTTAAAACCGCGGTAGAGGAGCTAATGTAATGTCGGGTGCTTATTTATTCCCAAGTGATAAAAATGAAATGTATAAAACCTTGCACCTTTACTGTAAGGGTTTAATAAGTGATGACGAAGGCCTTGTTTCTAAATTATCAAATTTGAGCGCAGTAATGAACTTAGCGCTTGAAAATATAAACTGGGTGGGATTTTATCTACTCGACGGAGAGGACCTTGTATTAGGTCCTTTTCAAGGCAAACCTGCCTGTGTAAGGCTTCAAAAAGGCAAGGGAGTCTGCCAAAAAGCGGTGGAAAACACTGCTACTGTACTTGTCGATGACGTCCACGCTTTTTCGGGACATATCGCCTGCGACAGCGAGTCAAACTCAGAAATTGTCGTTCCCCTTACAAATAAAAATGGCGAAGTTGTAGCGGTTTTAGACATTGACAGCCCAATTAAAAGTCGTTTTGATAGCACCGACAAACAATGGCTTGAAATGATTTGTAGGGACATCAGCAAATTTTGTTTTTAATTATTTTACAAAATAAATTTGAAAATTTAACGAAATAAGAGTATAATTAACATGGAATAATTTTAGCTTGAAAGGATTGATAAAAATGTACAAGGATATGATGGACACAATAGGCTTTATCGCAAATACAGACAAAGAAGTTTCTAATGCTATGAATGAGGAACTTTTAAGACAAAGAAGAAACTTAGAGCTTATTGCCTCTGAAAATATTGTAAGCCCTGCCGTAATGGCTGCCATGGGCAATGTTTTGACTAATAAATACGCAGAGGGTTACCCTTCAAAACGCTACTACGGTGGCTGTGAATGTGTTGACGTTGTGGAAGAAATTGCAAGAAAAAGGGCGTGTGAACTTTTTGGAGCAGAGCATGCAAATGTTCAGCCTCACTCAGGTGCGCAGGCTAATATGGCTGTATACTTTGCATTTTTAAAGCCCGGCGACACCGTAATGGGCATGAACCTTGCAGAGGGCGGACATTTAACACACGGTTCACCTGTTAACATGTCAGGCTCATATTATAACTTTGTTGCATACGGCGTCGACCCAGTCACCCATAAAATAGATTACGACAAAGTCGAAGCTCAGGCAATGGAAGTTAAGCCTAAAATGATGGTTGTAGGCGCAAGCGCTTACCCCAGAGCAATAGATTTTAAAAGATTTAGAGAAATATGTGACAAGTGTGGCGCATATCTTATGGTAGACATGGCTCATATTGCAGGACTAGTTGCAGCAGGAACTCACGAAAACCCCGTGCCTTATGCACATTTTGTGACAACTACAACCCACAAAACTTTAAGAGGCCCTAGAGGCGGACTTATACTTTGCAGTGAGGAGTTCTCTAAGCAAATTGATAAGGCAATATTCCCAGGCACTCAAGGCGGCCCTTTGATGCACACAATCGCTGCAAAGGCAGTGTGTTTTGGCGAGGCCTTAGACCAAAGCTTTAAAGCATACGGTGAGCAAATTGTTAAAAATGCAAAAGCCTTAGAAGAAGGACTTTCAAAAAGAAATATTAAAATGGTATCGGGCGGCACTGATAACCACCTAATACTAATAGATTTATCAGGCCTTGAAGTAACAGGTAAAGAGCTTGAAAAAAGACTAGATGAAGTTTACATTACAGTAAATAAAAACACAGTTCCAAACGAAGCAAGAAGTCCGTTTGTGACAAGCGGCATAAGAATAGGAACACCCGCAATCACCACAAGGGGACTAAAAGAAGAAGACATGGACACAATTGCAAACTGCATCGCCCTTGCATTAAACGACTTTGAAAGTAGCGCAGATTTCATACGTGAAGAAGTAACAAAACTTTGCGCAAAATATCCTTTATACGAATAATTTTTAAAATCAAGGAGATTTATTATGAATTCACCCTTGGCAGACAGAATACGGCCTAAAACCCTTGACGATGTTGTGGGTCAAAGACATATTTTAGGACACGACAAAATTTTGCGAAAAATTATAGACTCGGGCAGTATTCCAAACATGGTTTTTTACGGTCCGTCGGGGGTGGGTAAAACCACTATTGCGTCCATTATTGCCGAAAAGACAAATAAATACCTTTGCAAACTAAACGGCACGACGGCAAGCACTGCCGATATAAAGGCCGTAGTCGCCCAAACAAACACGATAAATGGAATGAATGGTGTTTTACTTTATCTTGACGAGATACAGTATTTTAATAAAAAGCAACAGCAAACTCTTTTGGAGTTTATTGAAAATGGAAGCATAACACTTATTGCCTCCACCGCAGAAAATCCTTATTTTTATGTATATAAGGCTATTTTAAGCCGTTCTACCGTCTTTGAATTTAAGGCAGTTAATGATGAGGACATAGAAAAAGCGGTGCTTAGGGCTTTCAAAATATTAGAAGAAGAGCAAAGTGTCAAAATTTCATTTGATGAAAATGTTCCAAAATATATCTCCACCGCCTGTGCAGGAGATGTCCGAAAGGCTATGAACGCGGCGGAGCTTTGTGCGCTTACCGCTAGCATTTCAAACGACGGGCTGTTCATAAGCATGGAAAGTGCCAGAATGCTGGCACAAAAAAGTGCCATGAGATATGATAGAGACGGCGATGAGCATTACGATATTTTATCTGCATTTCAGAAATCTATGCGAGGCTCTGACGTAAACGCCGCCCTTCATTATCTTGCAAGACTTTTGGTTGCAGGGGATTTGCCCTCGGCTTGCAGACGGCTTATGGTATGCGCCTGTGAGGACGTGGGGCTTGCATGGCCTAACATCATACCAATAGTAAAAGCGGCGGTAGATGCCGCACTTATGGTGGGACTTCCTGAGGCAAAAATACCGCTTGCCGATGCCGTAATTTTAGTGGCGCAGGCACCAAAATCAAACTCTGGTGACATGGCTATAAGCAAGGCGATGGCCGACATAGAAAACGGCCTTGTAGGACCTATACCGAGATGTCTTCAAAACAAGCACTACGACGGTGATGATGTTAAAAACAAGGGTCAATTTTACAAATATCCGCATGATTTTGAAAACCGATGGGTAAAACAGCAGTATTTACCCGACAATTTAGTAAATGCAGTATACTATGAAGCCGGCGACAACAAGAGCGAACAAGGCTTTGAAGCCTACTGGAAAAATATAAGAAAATAAACATATTATATCTAAGAAAGGGGGCAAACCTATGAATAATGAAATGCTTAAAAATTTGAGTTATGGAATGTATGCAATCGGCGTTAAAGACAAGACTAAGGCATCTGCCTGTATTGTAAATTCCGTTGTGCAAATAGCAAGCGGCCAAAAGCCGGCACTTCTAGTATCGCTAAATAAATCTTCTTACACTGCCGAGTGCATAAAAAAAGAGGGAGTTTTCACAGTGTCTGTGCTTTCAACAGAAACACCTTCAAGCGTCATAGGCGCTTTAGGACTTGTTAGCGGTAAAAAAGTAAAAAAACTCAAAAACATACGACACAGAATTTTAATGGAGGGTGTTCCGGTGATAAAGGAAAATACCTCTTGTTGGTTTTTGTGTAATCTACAAAGTGTTGCAGAGTACGGCAGTCAGTATATTTTTGTCGGAGAAATCACAGCAGGCAGCGATATTTCAAGCTTTGCGCCCATGACTTATGACTACTATAAAGATACCTTAAAGGGCGTGCCCTCGGGTGACTCACCAGTTTATTTCCCACCTAGAACACAACAAAAAAACAGTGGCGACACGTTTATTTGCTCGGTGTGTGGTTATGTTTATAACGATAAAAACTTTAGCTTTTCCGAGCTTGAAGAGCAGTGGAAATGCCCAATTTGCACCATGCCTAAAAAAGCATTTGTAAGAAAAACTTAGGAGAGTACTATGAATTTTATATTTACAAGACGAAGTGTAAGACAGTTTACCGACAAAAAGATTGAAAAAGAAAAAATTATTAAAATACTTTCTGCCGCAATGCAGGCACCAAGTGCAGGCAATCAACAGCCTTGGGAATTCATTGTAATCGATGATAAAAATAAGTTGTCTACACTCTCAAATTTTAGCCCTTATGCAAGTTGCCTGAAAAACGCTACATCGGGAATAATTGTTTTATCTAATTCCAAATATCTAAAATTCCCTGACTACGTTGACCAAGATTTAGGTGCCTGCACTCAAAATTTATTATTAGAAACGGTAAACCAAGGTTTAGGCGCTGTATGGCTTGGCGCAAAAGGGGCAGACAGGGAAAATTTCATAAGCAAATTTTTCGACCTCCCCTCTCATGTCACTCCCTTTGCCGTAATAGCTTTAGGCTACCCGACGTCAAATAAGTCAAATTATTTCCTTGACCGATTTGACGACAGCAGGATTCACTTCAAAAATTATTAATTAAATAGCATTTTAACTTGATTAATCTCTCTGTTAATGGTAGAATAAGTGTGTATAACTCTATCATGAACTCGGGAGGTTAATTTTCTTATGCTAAAAATTTTTTCACCAAAAAAATTAACAACAAAGCTTGCCCTTCAAATAGGCATAGCTTTAATATTAGTGTTTACTATTTTAATAACACTCACAACGACTATGATGCGTGGAATAGTCCAGTCGCAGGCAAGCAGCAATTTAAGGCTTACGGCTCAGTCTAACGCCATTATGCTGCAGGACATGCTAACTTCTGCAGAAATTGCCAATCAAAATATTGTCGACTATCTGACAAAACGTTTTGAGGATTATATTGCAAATCCACTGGAAGAGGACATGGAGACCGCTATAAACAGTGAAGTTGTAGACGGTTTAGTATTATCCTTATCCTCATACCAAACCGAGTCATATTTTTTAAATACATTTTGGTCGCAGGTTAATAACAACGACTTAATTTTCGGAATGGGCGCAATGTTCGCCCCATATGCCTTTGACCAAAGGCTTGACAAATTTGGAATTTATGTCGACAGGGAAAGTGCCGCAATCAAAAGCAGTGATGTGTATTTTGACGATGATTATTTTAACGCAGACTATTACACGACCTCCGTCGAGCGTGGAAAAACTTATATTACAGAACCCTATATTTATGAAGGCTCAAGCATTTTAACCGTTGCCACTCCAATTATTTTACAAGACATGTTAATAGCCGTGGTTACAACAGATATAGACTTAAATGCCTTTACTGCACTTACCATTGCAGAGGGCGAATTCGATTCTTTATTTACCTCCGTAATTAACGAAAACATGAACTATATTATAGACCTTGACAGCCCCGAACTTACGGGAACCTCGTATTATAATAACTTTACAGATCAAGCGGCACAGGATGAATTTGACTCATATATAGCTCAAAAACAGCCTTTCGCCCACAATGTTTTAGGTTTTACAATTTATTATAACCCAATAACTATCGGCGATATAACATGGTGGACACAAAGCGGTATTTCAGACGTAAATTTATTTGCAGACACCACATTTTTAACCTATCTGCTAATAGGTGCCTGCCTTGTTTCATTCGTGATTTTATTATTCTTAACAATAATTATTACCTCAAGGCTTTTATCTCCACTTAAGACCTTAATGACCGTTTCGGACAATATCACTAAGGGAAGCTTTACTAACAAATTAAGTGTTAAATCGGCCGATGAAATAGGCGTGCTTTCTAATAGGTTTAATAAGATGTCTGATAATCTAGAGCGTCTTGTGGCCGAAATTCAGTCGCTTCTATATCAAATGAGCCAAAGCGATTTTGACTTATCTTCAATTTCAGACAACGACCTTTATGTGGGTGAGCTCGCAGAAATCAAGTCTTCTTTTGTTAAAATTTCACAGCAAATAAGCCTTACAATGAACGACATAAAGGACATCGCATTTGAAGTTACACAAAGTGCAGAACAAGTGGCTTACGGTGCACAAACCCTAGCCCAAGGCACAACGGAGCAAGCTGCAAATATTGAAGTATTAAAATCGTCCATAGAAGATTTGTCTGAGCACATTAACAAAAATGGGGAATACACCATTGCGGCAACAGAGCTTACAAAATCCTCTGAGCAAATAGTAATCACAAACCGCACCAAGATAAATGACTTGATGAAGGCCATCTCAGAGATTGAGGCCTCCTCGACAAATATCGGAAAAATTATTAAAACCATTGAAGACATAGCTTTCCAAACAAATATACTGGCTCTAAATGCAGCAGTAGAAGCCGCAAGAGCAGGTGAAGCCGGCAAAAGTTTCTCGGTTGTTGCAGACGAGGTTAGAAACCTTGCTCAAAAATCGGCAGATGCCACAAAGAGCACTGCGGCGCATATAAACGCCACACTTTCACTTGTTAAAACTGGAATTACACTCGCAAAAGATGCAAACAGCTCTTTTGAAAGCGTGAGCGATGCACAAAAAGAATACGCCGACCTCATAGATAAAATCTCCACTGTATCACAGCAACAGCTACTGAGTGTAGACAGCATTTCGCATAATATACAAGAGGTTTCAGAAGTTGTTCAAACAAACGCCGCTACCAGCCAACAAAGTGCTGCCGCAAGCGAGGAGTTATCCGTACAAGCAACAACGCTTAGCAACCTAGTTTCACATTTTAAATTAATTGATAAAAACTGATAATAAATAAAACCGCCTGAAAGGGCGGTTTTTTCAGATATAGTGTTTCACTATAATAAGGAT
>CAYJJU010000014.1:0-61140 GCA_964370635.1 uncultured Eubacteriales bacterium
AATGAGCCAAGCTGGCTCATTTTTTTGCGGTTGCGGGTTTTTCGACAGTCTGAAAACCGCCATCTGGCGGTTTTTTTAGATTGTTGGAAACCCTTAATAAGAAAGTTTTTTATCGCAAAACTTTCCTCGGAGCTGTGACGAAATAGAATAATTTTCGTCATATTGACGAGCAAATGTAGGGGCGTGACCGCCCGAAACCTTGGATTTTACCATTAGTTTCGGGCGAACACACAGGTTCGCCCCTACAAAAATTTATAGATTATAACAATTACGACACAGCCTCTTCACCTTTAAAATGCTCTTCTTAGGATAAGATTTCGTTTTTTGCGAAAAACGACCAAGGCTCTGCCTTTGGAAACCGCGATTTTTCGAGAAAAATCGAGTAAAGCTTTTGCTACTTCATCGTTAAAATTAATTAATAACTCTTTTAAACTTTTTCTTATAAATAAAAATCACAATATGCGCCACTATTATTCCGAGTACTGCGCCACAAATTACGTCTGTGGGGTAATGCACATGCAGAAAAACTCTTGAAAATGCAATTAAGAAGGCGAGTATATATGCGCAAATTCCCAATTTTTTGTTTGCAAAATAAATAATTGTTGCCGCTGTAAACGAAGAGCCGCTGTGGCCTGATGGAAAAGAAAAACTTGAGGGTGCATGAAGGAGCAGGGTGATACTAGGGTCTGCAACAAACGGTCTTTCACGTGCTATAATATTCTTAAGTCCAACTTCGCCTATTAAAAACGTGAAAAGTAAAGCCATAAGCGATAAAAAACCGTAAATTCTGTATTTTTTGCTAATTAGCATTAAAAGTGATAGTAAAATCCAAATAAAACCTACCTCGCCAAGATATGTAATATACACGAAAATAGTGTCGGTAAAGGCATTGTGAAAATTCTGTGTTATAAAATTAATAATACTTTCATCAAAAATATTCATTGTAACTCCTTAAAAAATTAGTAACTTAATGCTACCACAAATTTTTCCTTATAGCAAGCGATACTTATCATAAAGCTACGAGATTGCTCATATTTATTTATGAATAAAGCTTGAAAGGATTATGGTATGGAATTTCACAGCATAGCAATAAAGGAATGTATAGACACAGTTTCAACTAATGAAAGCACTGGGCTTAGCATAAAAGAAGCCGAAAAAAGGCTAAATACTAACGGAAAAAATGAAATAAAAGAGGGCAAGAGAAAAAATTTATTGATGAAGTTTTTTGCGCAGTTTAAAGATTTTATGATAATAATCTTGCTTATTTCGGCAGGCGTGTCTTTTGCCGTGTCATACTTAAGCGGAGAGGGAGAGTATTTTGACTTTGTGATTATAGTGTCCATTGTCGTGTGTAATGGAATAATAGGCGCTATTCAGGAAAGCAAGGCAGAAAAGGCGATTGAGGCGCTAAAAAACATAACTTCACCCACGGCACTTGTCATAAGAGATGGTAAAAAAATAAACATTGACAGCAGGCTTTTGGTAGAGGGAGATGTAGTAATAGTTAAGGCAGGCGACGTAGTACCTTGCGATATAAGGGTGATAGACAGCACGGAGCTTTCCTGCGAGGAGTCCTCTCTTACAGGCGAATCTTTGCCCGTATACAAGACAGCGCATGAAATTTATCCGCCAAATGTCGTGCTTGCAGAGCGAAAGAACATGCTTTTTAGCGGATGTTTTGTGACATCAGGCTATGGGCGAGGAATTGCCACAGCCTGTGGAATGAACACACAAATAGGCAAAATTGCAGGGATGCTAGAAAATGAAAAATCGCCCGAAACGCCTCTTCAAAAAAAGCTAAATCAGGCGGGAAAAATTCTAGGTCTTGCGGTAATGATAATTTGTGCAATAATTTTTGTGCTAGGTCTTATTAAGGGCATAGAAATAATCGAAATGATGATGATAGCAATAAGTCTTGCAGTTGCCGCAATTCCAGAGGGGCTAACTGCGGTGGTCACTATAGTTTTATCTTTAGGTGTAAGGAGAATGGCGACTAAAAAAGCGATAGTTAGAAAACTGCCTGCCGTTGAAACCTTGGGCTCTGTGCGAGTTATATGCTCCGATAAAACAGGCACTTTAACAGAAAATAAAATGACTGTGGCGCAAATTAATTGTCTTTCGGCAAAAAGCGAGGGGAGTTCTGAGGAGAAAAGACTTGTTTTAGGGCTTGCAAGTCTATGCAGTAACGTCGAGTTAAACGCAAACGGAGAGTTTCAAGGCATGCCGACAGAAATTGCGATAGTAAGGGCATTTGAAAGCGAGAAAAAAGATTTTGACAGCCAGTTTCCAAAAATTGGCGAAATTCCTTTTACTTCAATTAGAAAAATGATGACTACCGTGCATGTAAGCGGTGACGGGCATTTGATAATAACAAAGGGAGCCCCCGACTATATTCTTAAAAAATGCACAAACGTGCTTTATAACGGAAATGTAACACCCATGACGGCGGTGCACAAAAATAAGCTAGAAAAAATAAATAAGGCAATGGCGGACGCCTCTTTAAGGGTTATAGCGGTTGCGAAAAAGGAAATAGACGACATAGACATAGGCGATGACGAAATAGAGAGCGAGCTTACATTTTGTGGACTTATAGGGCTTGAAGATCCGCCAAGAAAAGAGGCGAAAAAAGCCGTAGAAATGTGCAAAAAAGCAGGCATAGTCCCCGTGATGATTACAGGCGACCAAATGCCCACTGCCATAGCAATTGCAAAGCGCATAGGGATTTTTGAGAGTGACTCAAAGGCGATAAGCGCCACCGAGTTTTCAAGGTTTTCAGACGAAGAGCTTGCAAGAAATATACATAAATACAGGGTTTTTGCAAGGGTATCACCCGAGGATAAAGTGAAAATTGTAAGAGCGTTTCAGTATCATAACCAAACCATAGCGATGACAGGCGACGGAATAAACGACGCTCCTGCCTTAAAGGCTGCGGACATAGGTTGTGCCATGGGTAAAAACGGAACAGAGGTGGCAAAATCGGCGGCGGACATGGTGCTGACGGACGACAACTTTGCAACCATAGTAGAAGCGGTAAAAGAGGGTAGAGGAATATTCTTAAATATCAAAAAAACCATACACTTTCTAATGTCCTGTAATATAGGCGAAATTTTGGTTATCTTCTCGGCATTTTTACTAAACCTACCAATACCACTTATAGCCACTCAAATTTTATGGGTGAACTTGGTGACAGACTCATTCCCAGCCCTTGCGCTAGGATCTGGAAAATCGGAAAAAAATATAATGAACGGCACCTTTGAAGAGGGTAAAAAGGGCATTTTTTCAAAAGATATGTGCATAACGATGATACTCGAAGGCGCGCTGATAGGCATAATTTCCCTTGTTGCATTTTTGATAGGCAGAAATTATTTTGATGTAAACCCAGCAGACCCTATCATAGGAAGAACCATGTGTTTTGCGGTGCTTTGCCTATCGCAGTTAATGCACAGCTTCAATGTGTCGGACACAAACAGCATTTTCTCCCCACAAAGAAGGAGAAACCCATGGTTATTCAGAAGCGCAGTGTTATGCTCGCTCATGCTTGTAGCCGTGATAGTATTTCCACCGCTTTCGGTGGCGTTTAAAACAGTGGCGCTCTCACTTCACTCATGGGGCATAGTAATAGGCCTTTCGATAGTGCCAATACTTGTAGCAGAGATTGAGAAAGCTTTTCATTCTAATTGAGAGGTTGTAGTTGAGAGTTGAGAGTTGTGGTGAAATGCTTCGCATTTTTTGATTATATTTTGTACGGGCGGTCATCGACCGCCCGTAGTGTTTTTATGGGTTGTGTTCATTTTGTTCCTATGAATAGAAGATGATTACTATGTCCTATCATTTCGCTTTTTTCGCAAATATAAAAATGATATTTGAGATACTGTTTGTAGCCATATTCATCAAGTTGATTAATTTTTTCTGCCATCAACTCACTCAAACCATCTGATGCAACTCTATGGAGAATATTAATCTTTGATGTTTCTAACATTTCCACACATTCTTGGAATGTGAAAAACACAAATGGGAAGTCCTCAATCTTAAAAGTATCATGATTATAACTATCTCCATTAAACCAATTAGAATCGAAATTTAACTCGGTTGCAATGACCATATCGTTTGAGATAAAGGCAAAGAAAATTACACCGCAAGGTTTACAAACCCTTTTTGCTTCCTCTATACATTTTTGCCTATCTTTTCCATTGTGAAGGTGATATAATGGGCCAAACAACAAGACGATATCAAAATGGTCATCGGGATAGATGGATAAATCAATTGCGTTGCCTTGAATTAAATCTATATTATCTTCAGCTGTGATTTTTTTCTTAAAAGCAGTTATATTTTCATCTGCTAATTCCAAAGCACTGACATTATAGCCTTTTTTAGAAAAATAAAGACTATATTCACCTGCTCCAGCACCAATATCTAATATTTTACTATCAGGTTTGATATATTTTTCAATATACCTAATATTGGTTAAGAACTCTACTCTTGCTGCTTTAGAACGATTTAAACGAACATCTTCGTTAAATATTTTATAAGTACACTTTATTTGTTCTGTTTCATCTTCTATTTTGCGTAATTCTTCAAAATTCATGTTTTATTTATCCTTTCGACATTTTATAAATAAGCTTTTTACAAAAGTACCTTATCCTTGTACATTAGTATTTGTTCAATTATATGTCCTATGTTTCCCTCGCCTGCGTATTTTGACATGTCGAAAAAGTCGCAGTCGAGCTCTGACCAGTATAAATCGTTTTCGTCACCCGAAATAGCGACGTTTTTATTGAGTTTTCCTGCATAAACCTCCACATAGCAATCCTCGAGATAATATGTGAAGTCCATTAAATGTGTGAGCTTAATATCGTTTGAAGAAATTGAGGTTTCCTCAAAAAGTTCTCTGTATGCCGCTTTTTCACTGTCTTCGCCTGTTTCAATTTTACCGCCTACAAGATTTGAGAGCCCGATATATGGGTTCTTTTTTCTTTTGCACATTAAAAGTTTGTCGGCATTTTCGTTATAAACAACAATTACATTATATCCTTGCATAGTTTAATTTCCCCCCTTATATTATATATACTAATTATAACACTAAAAGAGAAAAAAACAATAGTTGCTCATGTAATAATTAAGTTACTTGATTTATTGCTTCTTTTTGGTATAATAAGACATATATCCAAATATGTGAGGAGTTGCTTTAAATGAAATATACTTTAATGCACAAAGACATTCCTGTTGTAGACATTGAAATTAGCTTGAAAAATCTTAATATATCGCATGTGAAGCAAAGACATAATATAAACCATTTACCTGTTGGAGTTTCCTCAAAGAAAAATAGTATTCGTAGCACACTAAATGAATGGCTAAAAGGCCGTAGTATACCTGCAAGTCGTGACGGAATAAAAGAAGCTTTATCCAAAATGAATGTGAAAAGTGCGGATGTGCTCATAGAAAAAAGTTTTGGGTTATCGCTGTCTGATGCCTACTGGCTTTGCCCTGAAAATTCCGATTTGGGTTGGAATAATATAAATTTTTTCAAAAATGATTTTTCAGAAGATGTAGGGGATGCTCTTTTCGGAATGGAGATAGATTTTGAAAATATGAATTTTATTTCGCCAGATAATACCTCCGACGGCTGGCTTAAGAAAAAATGGAAGATTATAGACACAAAAAGATGCCTTATAAAAAGCGGGAGTTTACCTGCTTTTCAAGAACCGTTTAATGAAGCGATAGCAAGCATTATATGCAAGGCTTTAAACATTTTTCATGTGCCTTATACTGTTATTTTAATAGATAATGAACCATACAGCGTGTGCGAAAATTTTGTGACAGAAGACACGGAACTTGTGTCTGCTTTTTATATTATGAAAACTGCGAAAAAAGAAAACGATACCTCTGTACACGCTCATTTGTTAAATTGTACTAAGAGTTTATCTATACCAAATATGGTTGATGCAGTAAATAAAATGATAGTGCTTGACTTTTTAATGATGAACGAAGATAGACACCAAAATAATTTTGGTGCATTAAGAAATTCAAATACATTAGAATGGATAGGCGAAGCTCCAATTTTTGATACGGGCACTTCGCTTTGTTTTAACAGGCTTGAAACAGATATTTCTCAAAATGCAAAAATAACATGCAAGCCATTTAAAACAAAACATGAGGAACAGCTAAAACTTGTATCATCTTTTGACTTTTTAGATATTGGTAAGTTAAAAAAACTCAAAGATGAAATTTTTGCTGTTCCACATATAACTCAAATCCTTGGCGAAAAAAGAGTTTTAGCCATTTATAATGCTTTTATCGGTAGAGTTGAAATGCTTGAGAAATTTATAAGTTTAAATAAGGATAAGAGCTTAAATTTTGATTATGAAGTCACCGAAGATATAAAATATTCAGGTAAATAGAAAGTTGCGCCCCGCTCGTTACGAGTAGCCGAGTTCATATAATCCGAACCCGTTTTCTGACAAATGGGTAGGCTTTCTATCTGTGTCAAAGCCCCCCTGCAATGCGAAAGCATTACAGGGGGGCTTTTCCTTGCTATAAAACCCACCCATTTGCCATAAAATCCTTAGACCTAAAAACGTCCAAATTGTGCCTTAAACACGGCAGACGAATGAAGTAATACTTGCCGTATTACAAGTTCGTCTAACAAAGTTAGAGGTGCAATTTGGGCGTTTTTAGGCGTGGTTCGGATTATATGAGCTCGGCTAGGTGTTTTTTTGTTTTGCTCTTGTTCTAAATTTTGCATAAATCTAATATAAATATTAAAAAGAGAAAGGAGGACAAGGCTTTGGAAAATTTTTTTGATGAACTTTCTATGCTCATTAAATTTAGGAAAGACGAGCTTTTATCACTGCCTAAGTCTATTAAAGATGATACTTATGACATAGCGCTAAGGCTTAATGAAAAACCATCCCTTTACCTGAAAAATGGCGGTTTTTTTACACTTCAATCCGATATTGTATCAAAAAATGAAATTGAAGAGACTGTGTTTTCTCTTTGCGATTACTCGGTTTATAAGCATATGGAGGAGATAAAAAACGGGTTTATCAGCGCAAAAAACAAGTTTAGAGTAGGGGTATGTGGGACAGGCGTAATGGGCGCTTTTGGGAAGCTTGAAAATATTCGTGACATAACTTCTCTCATATTTAGAATACCCAGAACCGTTTTTGGAGCTGCAAGCGAATTTGAGAAGCATAATTTAGTGCCAGAGCGAGGCATTTTAATAGTTGGAGAGCCATCTTCCGGAAAGACTACAATATTAAAAGACTTGATAAGGATATACAAAAACAAGCGACTTGTGGTGCTTGATGAAAGGTTTGAGCTTACAAATAATCGTGAGTATTTTGGGGTAGACACCCTTTGTGGCTATCCAAAAAGCATAGGCTTTGCACAGGCTATCAGAAATTTGGGTGCTAAAATCATACTTTGTGACGAGCTTGACATAAGTGATTTTATATCTATTGAAAATGCAATGTCATGCGGTGTGGGCTTGGTTGCGAGCGTGCACGGCGACACGGGTAAAAATCTTAGACCATTAATTAAAGAACTTGTAAAAACAGGGGCTTTTTCAAATATAGTCGTCTTAAAAGGCAGAGAAAGTCCCACAAAGATTCATAAAATATATACTGTAGGTGAATTTGATGAGATATATGGGAGTAGCGCTAATACTGCTGTCGGGGGTGCTTGCAGGGTGCTTAAAGTATCTGGCATATAGCATAAGGGTGAAAAAACTTGAGGGCTTTATAAATTTCTTGTCCGAATTTAAGTCAAAGCTAATGTTTTCCTCCCAAAGTTTTGAAGAAATAGTTATTGATATGCATGAGAATGCTTTTGCAAAAGAGGTAATCTGCCATTTGAAGCTTAACACGCCGATAAAAGCACTTAAACTGTCTGGCGATACATATTTTACACAAAATTCAGACAAAACTGCGGTAAATATCTTCGCAAGTGAATTTGGTAAAAGCGACATGGAAAGTCAAATAAATTTAATAGAAAGGTGTCAAAATCTTTCTAAGGAGCAGTATAATCTTGCCGTAAAAAATATGAGTAGCAAGGCAAAACTTTATCTTTACTTATATTCGTTTTGTGGTATAGCGATAGCCATTATATTTATTTAAAATAAAGGAAAAATGATATGGACGTAGATTTAATTTTTAGAATAGCCGCTATAGGCATTATTGTGGCAATACTTAATCAGCTTTTAATACGCTCAGGCAGGGAAGAACAGGCAATGATGACAACGCTTGCAGGGCTTATTGTGGTGCTTATGATAATAGTGACACAAATTAGCGACTTGTTTGACACTATAATATCGGTATTTAATTTATGAATATTTACGCTGTATTGGTACTTGCGATTATCAGTGCGATAATAGGCACATTTATTAAAAAGAAAAATGCAGAGTTTGCGCTAGTTTTTAGCCTATGTGCCACGGTTTATATCATGTTTTTACTGCTGACCCCTCTTTTTGATTTGCTTGAGAATATAAATGCCTTGGGTATAGACGAAGAATTTATCGGTGTCCCTATAAAAGTGGCAGGCATTAATATTTTGGGAAGCATTGCAAAATCTGTCTGTGATGATGCAGGCGAAAAAAGCCTTTCAAACGGCACGTCTATAGCTGTAAAGGTGTTTAGCATGGTGGTGGCTCTTCCGCTTTTTGAAACCCTGCTTGAGCAAGTTAGAGCGGTGCTTAGCCTATGAGAAAAATATTCATTTTTATCATTGTTTTTTCCTTGATAGGCCTATGCTCTCAAAAAGTTTACTGTGAAAGCATAGAAGAGTTTACTGAAGAAAGCTTAGAGGAGCTTGAAGACGGACTTCGTGGGGAAGATTTAGACAGGCTTTACGATTTAGGTGTTGAAGACGCAGAGGACATAAGTGGATTTAGTTTTGAAAATTTGTTTTATGTGATGGGCGAGGTCTTAAGGGATGCGTACATACAGCCACTTCATATACTTGCGCTAAGTGTTGCGATAATTGCAATTACCGGCTTTTTTAAGGACGAAAACGAGAAACTCTGTCAAATCTCTGCGGCGGTGTCGATTAGCATACTGATAGTCCCGAATATTGTAAACTTAATCTCAAACACTCACATGCTAAGCCATGTTGTCGGCAGCTTTTTAATAGCCTCCATACCTGTGTATGTTACGCTTTTAATAGCCTCGGGCAACACGGCGGTAGGAAGCAGTTACGGTGCATTATCAATTTTTGGGGCAAATGCCTTGGTTCAACTTACAAACATATTGTTTATTCCGTCACTTTCGGCACTTTTAGGAATATCGCTGTCCTCTAGTTTTTCTCATCTAAGCATTAAAAGCGTGTGTGAGTCAGTTTACAAGATAATTAAATGGTTTATGATTTTTTGCGTCACCGTTTTTTCAGGGCTTATATCGGTACAAGCTGCGGTCATGGGTGCTACCGATGTCGCAACGACTAAAACTGTGAAATTCATTGCAAGCTCTGCAATACCCGTGGTGGGCGCCGCCTTTGGCGACGGCGTTGCCGCAGTGCAAAACAGCATAAAGGTGCTAAAATCAGGTGCGGGGGCCTTTGGCATGCTTGCATCAATATCAATTTTTATAGCACCTGTTATAGAGATTTTACTCTGGATTTTTGTGACTCAGGCTATACTGATAGTGGCGGATTTTTTTAAAATGAAAAATGTTTTGGATTTTTTAAGCGCCGTTCAAACAGTAATTAAGCTTGTGCTGTCAATAAATCTATCAATTTGTATTATTTCTATAGTAATTTCAGCCATAACTTTGTTTTCGGGAGCATAAATATATATGGAAGAAATAAACAACATCATACTAACGGCGACCATAACTTTAATGTCGGGCGAAATTCTTTACTACATTACGCCCAAAAGTAAAATAAATGATTATATCTATGCGCTATTATACACAGTGCTCATATTTTCCGCAGTATTTAGCTTTGAGTTTGAAGAGATTAAATTTGATTTTGGCGAGGATAGTAAATATAAAGAGGAAATTGATGAGTTTATAAATGAAATGTACTTACTAAGCGGAGAAGAAGAGCTAAAAAAAGTAATAAGTGAAGCACTTAGCATAGTAAACATTGAATGTGTAGGAGTAGACGCAATACTTAGTATAAATGAAAATGACGAAATTGCAGTCGAAAAAATGGAGGTGAAAATAAAATATAATTTTGATGTTACAAGGGCTAAAATAATTATAGATGAGATTTTTAAAGGCCTCATACCCTTTGAAATATCGGGAGAGTTATAAATGGATAAATTAACTAAGTTTTTTGCCGAAAAAAATAGAATGAGAATAGCCATGATAGTTGGTGTTGTGGGGATTTTTATAATTGTGCTTTCACAGTATATAAATTTTGAAAAAGAAGAAATAACTGAGCCTTTAGAGAATATATATGTAGATATAGAAAAGGAGCTTGAAGAAAAAATAGCGGACATTGTTTTTGCAATTACAGGCGAAACAAACCCTGTGGTGATGCTTACGTTAAAAGGAAGCACAAGTTATGTTTACGCAACACAGGACAAAGAAAGCAACACACAAAACAGCGGTGAGCAAAGTAATACAACGGAGGTGGAGAGCGAGATAACTTATATAATTACCGAAGACGAAAACGGAAATGAAAGCGCAGTTTTACTAAGTGAGGTTTATCCTGAAGTAAAAGGCGTGGTAGTGGTCACGAAATATGCTCAAAACATGGTGATAAAAGAGAGCATAATGCATGCAGTCATGACGGCACTTAACATTTCATCAAATGAAGTATGTGTTGTCGAAAAATATACATAGAAAGAGGTACTTAAAAATGAAATTTGCAAAAAGGCAGGTAATACTTGGAGCTTTAATTTTAGCACTGGGAGCGGCGGTTTACTTAAACTGGCAATTCACACAGCCGAGTGCAGTAGCAGAGCAAACTGCAGGCGACACAGTGGAAATTAATACAGAGTCCCAAATAAAAGACGAAGATTTAGGAATAGCGCAACTTGTAAACAACTCATATTTAGAAACTGTGCAGGACGAAGTCTTAGCACCGACTGAAGACACCCAAACCCCTGTATCAAACGCAATAAGCGAGGCAAGGATTACAAGACAGACGGCAAGAGATGAGGCTATATCCATGCTTGAAGATGTCTTAGAAGACGTCAATGCGGACGAAGAAGCTAAGAAAACGGCGATAGACGAGTCGGCAAAAATCGCACAGGTAATGCTTCAAGAGTCCACGGCAGAGAATTTATTAAAGGCAAAAGGCATTGAAGAAGCAGTGGTGTTTGTAAGTGGAAATTCCTGCAATGTAGTAGTAGACAAAGTGGGTGAAAACGCACTTATAATTCAAGATATAATAACTACTCAAACCGGCATAGCCGCAGAAAATATTAAACTGTTAGAAGTTGAATAAAAATTAATAATTTAGATGCTTTAAGCTTGCGAAGTAATACAAAATATGATATAATTTTTATACGTATAGATAGTATGTATAAAAAGGTGAAGCTTGAAATGTTTATAATGATTTTAAACGAACCTTGTTTTATGGGTTCGTTTATTTTTTTATGATGAATAGGAATGGAGTATTAGTATGAATAGAAGAAAAGCCAGAGAGCTTGCATTTATTTGTCTGTTTGAACAGGCTGTAATCGATGAAGAGATGAGAGAGATTATCCAAAATGCCAAGGATTTAAGAGAGGCGGATTTTGATGATTTTTCCGAAAGTCTTGCGATAGGCGCATCGGACAATAGAGAATTTATAGACGAAAAAATTAAGGAAAATATAAGGGGTTGGGCATTTAACAGGATTACAAAGACAGCCCTTGCCGTTTTAAGACTTGCAGTTTATGAGATGATAATAGATAAAAAAACACCTGTAAGCATTTGCATAAACGAAGCAGTAGAGATTGCAAAGACTTATGGCATAGAAAAAGACCCTGCGTATATAAATGGCGTCTTATCATCAATTTCAAAGAAAATTTCAGGCGATACACAAGACGATGAAAGCCAAGACGGTGAAAGTCAAAGTGAGTGAATATACGGTTTTAGGCATTGACACAAGCAATTATACAAGTTCTGCCGCAGTTTATTTTAAGGATGACATCATTCAGTCGAAAAAGCTTTTGCCGGTAAAAGACGGGCAAGTGGGACTGCGACAAAGCGATGCGGTGTTTTTTCACACAAAACAACTTGCAGAGGTTTTAAATCCACTGCTTTTAGAGTATAAGGCAATAGACGTCATAGCCGTGGCGGATAAACCCAGAAGCATAGAGGGTTCATACATGCCGTGCTTTTTGGTGGGTGAGAATACAGGAGAAATCTTAAGCGCTGCCTTGGGTGTGCCGCTTTTTAAATTTTCTCATCAAGAAGGACATATAGCGGCAGCGCTCTTTTCGTGCAAAAAAACAGAGCTTTTGTCAAATAAGTTTATAGCGCTTCATTTATCGGGCGGAACAAGTGAAATTTTACTTGTCGAAAATAAAGGAGAGCCTTTGCCCGAAATTAAGATAATAGGAAACACGCTAGACCTAAACGCAGGACAGGCAATAGACAGGACGGCTGTCAAAATGGGACTGCCTTTTCCGGGTGGAAGATATATAGACGAGCTTGCGCTTAAGTTTTCTAAGAAAATAAATACCAAAACCAGCACAAAAGGCATAGACTTTTCGCTTTCAGGGATTGAGAACAAATGCAGTAAAATGATAGAAGAAAATGTAGATAAAGAGGAGATAAGCGCAATGTGCCTGTCTTTAATCTTAAATAATATAGAAAAATGCCTTTTGGAGGCGGTTAAACTTTATGGAGATTTGCCGATAATATTCTCAGGTGGCGTGTCTTCAAGTGCTTTTATAAGGAAAAATATTTCAAAAAATTTCGACAGTTATTTTGCAAGTCCGCAGTTTTCGGCCGATAATGCGGCTGGCATAGCTTATCTTGGTAGGAGGGTGAAAAATGAGGGTGTCCGTTTTAAATGTTAGTCAAATCAATGCATATATAAAATCGCTTATAGACGGCGAAGAAGTCTTAAACGGCCTTTTTATTTGTGGAGAAATATCTAATTTTAATCATCACTATAAATCGGGACATATGTATTTTTCGCTAAAAGACGAGAAATCGCTTATAAATGCAGTCATGTTTTCGGGGGATGTTAAAAGGCTTAAGTTTAATTTAAAAGATGGAATGAAAGTCATTATAAGAGGCAGAATATCGGTCTATGAGGCGGCAGGTAGATATCAATTATATGCCGAAGATATACAGCCCGACGGCCTGGGCGCATTAAATTTAGCCTTTGAACAGCTTAAGGAAAAACTTGAAAAAGAGGGGCTTTTTGCCGAAGTTTATAAAAAGCCTATACCTAAATTCCCAAATAAAATAGCGGTGATAACATCGCCTACAGGTGCAGCAGTTCAAGATATACTCAATATTTTAAAAAGGCGATGGCCTGTGGCAGATGTGAAAATTTATCCCGTGTCCGTTCAAGGTGAGCTTGCCGTAAGTTCTCTTACAGAGGCTTTGCACAAGGTAAGTGAGACAAAAGAGGCAGATGTGGTTATTATAGGACGTGGTGGCGGATCTATCGAGGATTTGTGGGCCTTTAACAACGAAACACTTGCAAGGCTTATCTATTCTTGCCCAATACCCGTGATATCGGCAGTAGGACATGAAACGGATTTTACAATCTGTGACTTTGTTGCCGATTTAAGGGCACCCACACCCAGTGCGGCGGCAGAAATTGCGACACCTGATATAAACGAGGTCAAGGCAAAGGTGGACAATCTTTACAGGTTTATGTATCAAAGAATTAAGAGAAATCTTGAAAATAAGAGCATGAAGCTTGATTTTATCAGCACCTCAAAGGCGTTTAAGAGCATGAATAATATGTTTAGCCTAAAGCAGGCAAGGCTTGATATGCTTAAGACAGCCCTTGAAAAGGCCGTGCATAATAATCTTCAAAATAAATTTGCAAGGCTTAGCAGTGCAAGCGATAAATTAGACGCATTAAGTCCTTTAAAGGTGCTTTCAAGAGGCTATGCAGTGCTTTTTAAAGACGGTAAGAAAGTAAGCGATTATGAAGATTTTAATGTAGGCGACAGTTTGGACATTACGACACATAGTGCAAAAATAAAGGTCTTGGTAGAAGAAAAGGAGGCTTATAATGGCAAATAAATTTGATTTTGAAAAATCACTTGACAGACTCGAGGAAATTGTTAAAAAAATTGAGGGTGACATTTCTATTGACGAAGCACTCGAACTTTTTAGCGAGGGAGCAGGACTTTCTGCAAAATGTTATGAAACGTTAAAAAATGCTCAGTCACAGGTTGAGCTTGTGGATAAAAAACTATTAAGCGATAATGAGGAGTAAATAAGTGGAATTGATTGAAAAAAGTTTAATGGGATATTTTGATTTGTCGGAATATAAATACTGTGAGACCTTATGGGAGTCTTTGACTTACAGCATAAAAGCCGGCGGAAAACGCATAAGGCCACTTCTTGTGCTTGAATTTGCAAAGCTTTGTGGCGCAGACGAAGACACTGCAATAGATTTTGCCTGCGCAGTAGAGATTATACACACCTATTCTTTAATACACGACGACCTGCCTTGCATGGATAACGACGATTTAAGAAGAGGAAAACCCACAAACCACAAGGTTTTCGGTGAGGACATTGCGCTACTTTCAGGAGATGCGCTTCTTACCAAGGCTTTTGAAACAATAATGAGTAAGAATGTGATAGATAAGGTGGGTGCCGATACGGCAGTAAAATGTGCTGGGGTTTTGTCAAAATATGCAGGTGAAATGGTTAAAGGGCAGTGCATAGACCTAAAAACGCAGGGCGAAAACAGGGGTATCGAGGTTTTAAAGGCGATGTATATGGGAAAAACCGTCGCCCTTATAAAGGCATCTTGCCTTATGGGTGCGCTGTGCGCTAAAGCTTCTGACGATGAGCTTGAGTGGGCTGAAAGTTACGCCGAAAATCTAGGCCTTGCCTTTCAAATCAGGGACGACATGCTCGACATCATAGGCGACAGCAAGATAATGGGTAAAAATACGGGAAATGATTTAGAAAACGAGAAATGCAACTTTATGAGCGTGTTAGGCCTTAAAGAGTGCGAAACTCTAGTTGAAAAATATTCAAAACAGGCGGTAAAGGAGCTTGAAAAATTCAGTGGCAACACAGAAAATTTAGAAAAGCTTACTATTTCTCTTATAGACAGAATAAAATGAAGAATACAGTTAATTTTAAAATAGAAAAACAGCACTCGGGCAAATCGGTAAATGCTTATTTAAGGCATAATGTGAAACTTTCGGCACGTGCTGTAAAAAAACTTAAGAATAAAAGGCTTGGAATTTTGGTAAATGGAGTGCATGCAAGGGTGGTGGATACGGTAAACGCCGGAGACCTGCTTTCGCTTGACTTTGAAGAAGAAGAGAATGTGCAGTATGAAAACCAAGAGAATTTAGTTGACATAATTTTTGAAGACGAAAATTTGCTCATAGTAAATAAACCGCCGTATATGGCCATGTATCCCATGGGAAAGCACACTCACGGCACGCTCATACAAAGTGTAAAACTTCCAAAAGGTGGGTTTAAACCGATTTACAGGCTAGACATGAACACAAGCGGGCTTGTGGTGCTTGCAAAAAACTCGTATGTAATTGCAGGTCTTAGCATAGAAAAGACTTATACCGCAATTTGCGAGGGTGTTACAAAGGAAAGCGGCGAGATTGACAGCCCGATTAGCCTTTGTGAGGACAGCATTATAATTCGCAGAACCGGCGTTGGAAAGCATGCGTTTACAAGCTATGAAAAACTAGCCGATGACGGAAGATATTCTCTGCTTAAGGTGAAAATTAAAACAGGGAGAACGCATCAAATTAGGGTGCATATGCAAAGTATAGGGCATCCGCTTTGTGGTGATGACTTATATAAAGGGGGACTTGATATAATAAGCAGGCAGGCTTTGCACTGCGGAGAGCTTGCTATAAAGTCAAGTTTATGGGAAAATGAAAAAATAATAAGAGTAAAAGCGCCTGATGATATGTATGAGGCATTTAAAAATTTATTTGAAAGAGGGGAATGAAACATGCCGTCGGCTATAACGCACTATCTTTGTGGGCAAAGAGTGCTTGAAAAATTAAAGGAAAGAGAACTTGTAAAAGTTATTGATGAAAATGCATTTGCATGGGGTTGTCAAGGACCTGACTTCTTGTTTTGTCACAGATTTTTACCGTGGATGAGGGGAGAAAGCATTGCACGTTACGGCTCACTAATTCACAGGACTGACCCAAATAAGGTCTTGTCGTCCATGATTTCCTACATAAAAGAGAAAAAAGAGCTAAGAAGCTCCTCGTACTTTTTGGGATTTGTCTGCCACTACAGTCTAGACAGTGTGGCGCACCCTTATGTTGATTTTTTAGGCGATAAAATGGAAAAGGAAAACGTGAAAATTGAAAAGGGCAGTGGGCATGTCATTGTAGAGTCCACCCTTGATACCGTGTTTTTAAGATATGAAAAGGAAATTATACCAAGCGAGGTAAAGCTTCAGTCGTATTTTCCAAAAGATAATGAAGTGCAAAAAATTATTGCCGACATGTATAAATATTTAATTTTCAATTTGTTTGGTGAAGATGCAAGTTACGAAAATATTTTTCAGTCCACAAAGGATTCAATTTCAATTTTCTCTGCATTAAACGACAAAACCGGACTTAAAAGAAATATTTTAGAAAAAGTTGGCAAGTTTGCAAAATTTGATGTCGCAAAGCACTTTAGGCCAATAATTGAAGACGACGACATAGACTATGCAAACGTATCAAAAGAGACGTGGAAAGACTATGAAGGAAGTGAAAGACAGGAAGATTTTTTTGAACTTGCGAGCATGGGCTGTGACAAGGCGCTTAACATCATTTATGGCTTTGAAACAGATCCGCTAGAAAACCTGACGCTAAACGAGCCGTTTTGCCGAGAAGAGCAAGCCGAGGAGATTGTAAGCGTAGAAGAGAGCGCAGAAAAAATCCCTGAAGAGGGCGCAGATAAAGATTTAGATAAAAAAACCGGTTAAATGCAAAAAAATCTCCAATTTGGAGATTTTTGCATTTGCATATTGAAGTTTTTAAAAAGCTAAAATTAGATAGCTCTTTGAACTTTGCCCGAACGCAAGCAACGGGTGCAGGCGTGTACACGTTTTGGTGTACCATTTACAATTGCCTTAACGCGCTTGATGTTGGGTTTCCATGTTCTATTGGAATGTCTCATTGAGTGAGATACTTTGCAACCAAAAGATACTTCTTTACTGCATATTTCACACTTAGCCATATCTGCACCTCCTTAAAGGGTGAATTACTTTTTTTCGCGAACTTAATTGTAACAGATTTTTGAACCAATTGCAAGTTTTTTTTGAAAGTAATTGTTTTTTTTATTATTTTGTATTATACTGCTATAGAAAAGGAGTTGTTTTTTTATGTTAATAGAGTCATTTAGAAGTATAATTATGGGGTATCCAGTCGATATAGAGAGCGTAATAGCACAAATTCTTTCAGTACTTGTCATCATAGCTCTTATTTTACCGCTTCATGAGTTTGCGCATGGTTTTGTTGCGGTAAAACTTGGTGACCCTACACCTAAGTATGACAAGAGGCTTACCCTAAACCCACTTGCAAGCATAGACCCCATGGGCTCACTTGCGATGCTTTTGTTTGGTTTTGGCTGGGCAAAGCCCGTACAGGTAAACCCAAGAAATTTTAAATCGCCTAAAAGAGACATGGCCATAGTTGCAATTTGTGGGCCTATTTCAAATTTGCTCGCGGCAATAGTTGGCGAGTTTATAAGAATTGCCTTAATTGTCGGGGGACTGATTGAAGTACAGCATTTTATGTCACAGTTTTTATTCTCATATGTAATAATTAACATATCTCTTGCCGTATTTAATTTAATACCTGTTCCACCGCTTGACGGTTCAAGGGTAGTTTCCGCATTTTTAAGCGACAGGGCTATGTACACCTATTATAGATATCAAAACATTTTATTTATGATATTCTTTGTTGTAATGTTTTCAGGGTATTTATCTGGTCCTATAAACACGGCAAGAAACTTTTTCTATGATATTATATTTAATATAGCGGCATTTCCATTCCAGCTTGCCGGCGTAAATTTAGGGTGATATATGATGAAGCTTTCGTATAAACTCGAGGTTTTTGAAGGGCCTCTTGACATGCTTTTAATGCTTATATCTAAAAATAAGCTTGATATTTATGATATCAACATATCAGAGCTTCTCGCACAGTATTTAGAACAAATTGAGCTTATGAAAAACCATGACATGGATATAGCAAGTGAGTTTATGGAGATGGCGGCAAGGCTTGTGTACATGAAAAGTGTGTCGCTACTTCCAAAACACGAGGAAGAGGACGAGCTAAAGGCTGAACTTACAGGCCAACTTTTAGAGTATCAAAAATGCAAAGAAATTGCTCAAAAACTTGCCGAAAACGTAAATATGGACAGGCTTACAAGAGAGCCTGAAAAAATTCCTGCCGACTTGGTTTATAAAAGACTGCATATGTCGCATGAGCTTATAAAGTTTTATCTGTCGGCTGTGGGCAGGGGAAAAAGGTTTCTTCCGCCTCCCGTGCAGCGTTTTTCGGGCATAGTGGCGCACGAATTTGTGTCGGTAGGTTCGCAGGTAATTTATTTACTTAGAAAACTTTGGAAAAAAGGCAGTAGGAAATTTTCAGAGCTTTTTAAAGAAAAAGAGAATAAATCAGAGCGTGTTGCAGCCTTTCTTGCGGTTTTAGAGCTGGTTAAGAGCAGAAGGGTAAGAGTGCAAGGCGAGGGCGAGGAATGCACGGTAATGCTGATTAACGGAGGGGACACAGATGGACATGAATAAATTAACGGGTACTGTTGAGGCGATATTGTTTTCGTCTGCGGAGCCTGTTTTGTGTTCGAGAATTACAGATGTATTAGAGATAACAGAAATTGAATTTGGGCTTGTGGTGAGTGAACTCGATAAAAAATACAATACTAAGGACAGTGGAATACAGCTACTTAGGCTAAATAATTCTTTACAACTTTGCAGTAATTCTACATATATTAAAGAAATTAGGGAAATAATGGATTTAAAGAGAAACACTCCGCTATCCGTGGCGGCGATGGAGGTTTTATCTTTGGTCGCATATAACGAGCCCGTTACCAAGGCTTTTATAGAACAGGTAAGGGGCGTTGACTGCTCAGGCGTTGTGGCAAGCCTTACACAAAAAGGCTTAATTGAGGAGCGTGGCAGGCTTGAACTGCCCGGAAGACCGCTTTTATACGGCACTACCGATAATTTTTTAAGATGCTTTCAAATTGAGTCGCTGTCACATCTTCCGCCAATCCCACATGATGAGGAAGAGGTCGAGGAGAAAGATGAGATTGCGTCCACTACCGAAGTCGACGAGGAAAAAATATGATAGTACTAATAATTATTTTAAGTATTTTACTGGGCATTCCTTTACTTATATTTTTACTCTTGCTTTTCCCTGTAAGTTTTGATGCATGCTATAATAGCGAGGGCGTCTACTTAACGATTAAGTATTTATTTATAAAAAAAGAAATACTTAAGCCCACACAGGGAGAAGAGAGTGTTGAGGAAATAGTAGAAGAGGAAGCTTTGGAACAAGAAAATAAAATAATTTCGCTTGTAAAAAATAAAGGGCTCATGAACTTACTGTCTATCTTTAAAGAGCTGATTAAACTAGCGTTTGGCACTTTAAAAAAGATAGTTAGGAAGATAAAAATAAAATATATGGGAATAGATATTAATGTATCATCGGATAATGCCGCAGACACGGCAATTAGGTATGGACAGGCATGCACTGTGGTGTATCCCTTTGTGTCGGCTGTCACCTCTCTTACAAAATGTAGAAAGTATGATGCAAAGCTAGGACTTGACTATAAGCGAGAAAGTGATATTATAGATGTAAGAGTAAAGGGCAGTATAGTGCCGATTTTTGTAGTTATACATGGTTTGGGGCTATTAAAAGATGCCTTGCCTTATATAAATAAACTGAGAGCTTAACTTAATTTAAATATTGGAGGAAAGAAAATGAGCGAGAGTAATGTGAAAAATTTAATGGAAAATACCATGCAAAAGATTAAAGAAATTATTGATGTGGATACCGTGATGGGAACACCGATAACGACGCCCGACGGCACGGTTATTATTCCTGTATCAAAAGTAAATTACGGTTTTGCCTCGGGTGGGTCGGATATAGCCTCAAAAAGCAAGCCGAGTTCTGATTTGTTTGCAGGCGGTGCAGGGGCAGGCGTTACAGTGACCCCCATAGCTTTTTTGGTGGTATCAAACGGAAGTGTAAAAGTGCTTCAAATCGAGCCGTTTACAAGCTCTGTTGACAGGGTGGTGCAAAGCGTGCCGGATATAGTCGATAAAATTAGCGCTTTCTTTTCTAAAGGCGACAAGCAAGAAGATGTGACAGAATAAAAATCCTTACCCTCACATAGTAATATGTAGGGCAGGTGATTTGTTTGAAAAGTAAAATAATTATATTAAGCTTGATGTCTTTAATTTTTTTTCAAAGCGTTTTGGTCGTGTCGGCACAAGAAGTCTCAGTGTCGGCACGCTCGGCAATACTTTTTGACCCACAGACAAATGAAATTCTCTTTGAGAAAAATGCGCACGAACAGCTCGCTATTGCGAGTACCACAAAAATTATGACGGGTCTTATCTGC
The DNA here is from genome assembly GCA_964370635.1 of uncultured Eubacteriales bacterium. GTDB lineage: Bacteria > Bacillota > Clostridia > Oscillospirales > Acutalibacteraceae > SIG603. The sequence continues at coordinate 20,700 of CAYJJU010000014.1, forward strand.
GCACAGCATATAAGCGAAAACTCCGATGAATTTGTGAACGTTACAGACGAAATGGTGCTGGTGGAAGGCTCTTCTATGGGGCTTAAAAGTGGCGATAAGGTGCTTTTATCAGATTTGCTTGCAGGGCTTCTTTTGTCATCGGGTAACGATGCCGCCAATGCAATTGCAATACATTTGTCAGGAAGTATGGACGAGTTTTTGAAATTGATGAATGAGAAGGCAGCTAGCATAGGCATGGAAAATTCGAATTTTGAAACACCGTCAGGACTTGATGGAAGCATGCATTACAGCACGGCTTACGACATGGCACTGCTTACTAAAGAAGCGGTAAAAAACGAGCTTTTCTTAAATTTTTTTGGAATGCAAAATTATACCGTAGAGTATAATGACGGGACATCTATTTTAAGTCTTGAAAATCACAACAAGCTTTTAAGCAGCTATGAGCACTGCATAGGTGGTAAAACAGGGTATACAAGCAAGGCCGGAAGATGCCTTGTCACGCTTTCAAGACAGTACGATTACGATTTAATTTGTGTGACTTTAGATGCAGGAGACGACTGGAATGATCACACAAAGCTTTTTGATATGGGCTTTGTAGGCCTTACTCCCACACATTTTTCAAAGGAGTTTTATCAGATAGCAGACGTGTCGGGCGCTTATTTTACGGTGCAAATTTTTGAGAGCGTAAGGGCAAGTAAAAATAATGAAACAATAGAAAGAAAAATATTTCTACCAAGATTTATATATTCCGCCTCGTATGAAAGAGGTGAAACCATAGGCAGTGTTGTCTATTATAGAGACGGTGAAATTTTTGATTTGGACACAATAATATATTGAAAGTAAAGGTATTAGTTTGAAACAAGTTCAAACTAAACTAATTTATATGCACCGCACAGTTTCGACTTCGCCGAACGTGCGATTAATGCTCTTGTCATTCCTTATGCTTCGCATGATAAGAGCCTATATTTTATTGAATTTTGTGCCGATGCGAAGCGGCGGAATGGAGCATTAAAATGGCAAGAGATTGCAGACTGCAAAAAATGCTGGCCGAATGTGGCGTGGCATCGAGAAGAAAAGCGGAAGAGCTTATAGTAAAGGGTCGTGTGAAAGTAAATGGAAGACCGACAAAACTCGGCGATAAAGTTGACGTAAAAAAAGACATAGTCACGGTAGATGGCGAGAAAATTACGCCGTCTAAGAGTGACAAGGTTTACATAATGCTTCACAAACCACGTGGGTTTATCACCACAATGAACGATGAAATGGATAGAAAATGCGTGGCAGAGCTTGTAAAAGAGGTGCCGGGTAGGGTGTATCCTATAGGACGGCTCGACAAAGACTCTGAGGGTATATTGTTTATGACAAACGACGGAAATTTCGCAAACATAATTTCCCACCCTTCAGGGCATATATCAAAACTTTATAGGGTAACTGTAAGGCCTGCCATTACAGAGGATCAAATAACTACAATGTCTATAGGCATGGTCATAGACGGCGTTAAGACAGCGCCGTGTTCTGTAAGGGTCCTAAGCGAAGAAAAGAGTCGCACCGTGCTTGAAATAGTCCTAAACGAGGGGAGAAACAGGCAGATAAGAAAAATGTGTGAGGCGCTCAATTTAGAAGTCGCAAGGCTTAAGAGAGTGGCGATAGGCCCTGTAAAGCTTGGCATGCTTCAACCGGGAAAATACAGAGATTTAAAGCCTGATGAAATAAGAAGGCTGACGACAGCTTCTGCAAAAGCCAGAGAAAAAGGAAAGGTAAAGAATAATGATAGAAATACTTCCAATGAAAAACAGGGAAGAAGAAACACGCCTGTTAAGCGAAATAGCACAAAAAGAAAGTAGTGCAAGGATACTTGAAATGACAGAAAAAGGCGAAGTGCTAGGCTATGTGGCACTAGATTTAAAGGACGAGTATTTAAGACTATTGCATTTTGAAATTTACGCCGACCCCAATTTTACAGGCGGTGCCATGAGCGATATGTTTATGGATAGTCTAATGCGCTGTGCGGCGTCTTTCGGTGAAGTAAATGGGGCGACAAAAATTTGCACGGTCGATAATAAGTACAACAATTTTTTAGAGAAAAAAGGTTTTACCACCGACGAAAACCACGCCTTTGGCGAAATGGACTTAGTGGTAAAATACAAATAGTATAATTAATTTTACTAAAAGGGCAGACGTGTAGAGGTTTGCCCTTTTAAATATTTTGATAATAATAGTTACAGTTTTGTTATTTTTTATTGCTTATGTAAACCATAATGTGGTAAAATAATTTAGTATTCAAAATTTAGCATAGAATTGAGATGATAAAGTGATTAAAAGCATGACAGGCTTTGGCCGTTATGAAGAAAATGTTAACGGGCGACATATTATAGTCGAGATTAAATCCGTAAATCATAAATTTTTTGAATTTTCCTTAAGAATTTCCCGAGGTTTTTCGTTCTTAGAGGATAAAATCAAAACTTTTGTCCAAAATCGTGTGTCAAGGGGCAAGGTAGAGGTATATGTCCATATTGATAATTTAGAAGAATCGCAGGTTCAAGTTGAGGTTAACCGCCCGCTTGTCGAGGAATATATCAAGGCATTTACAGAAATTAAGGAAAATTTTAATGTGGCAGGCGAAATATCTTTGGGATTGCTTTCAAAGTATGGCGACATTTTTTCTGTACAAAAGACACCAGAAGACGAAGAGCTTGTTTTCGACTGCGTAAAAGTGGTTGCACAAAAAGCTTTAGACGCATTTGTAAGTATGCGTGAAGTAGAGGGTCAAAGGTTGAGTGACGACATTAGGACACGCAGTAAAAACATACTTTCGCTTGTCGAAGACATTAAAAAGCTTTCACCAGGCACGGTGTCTGCATATAAATCAAGGCTTGAAGCGAGAATTTTAGAGGTTTTAAACGACAGAAATATAGACGAGCAAAGGGTGCTTACCGAGGTGGCAATTTTTGCAGATAAAGTAGCAGTCGATGAGGAAACAGTAAGGCTTGAAAGCCACTTTAAACAACTCGAAAGCTTTTTTAGCACAAACGGCGCAATCGGGCGTAAGATGGACTTTTTAGTTCAGGAGATGAACAGAGAGGCAAATACCATAGGTTCAAAATGCACGGATTCTGCCATTTCATACATAGTGGTAGAAATCAAGGCCGAAATTGAGAAAATAAGAGAGCAAATTCAAAATATAGAGTAAAAGAGAGATAAAATATGAAACTTATTAATGTAGGTTTTGGAAATATGGTGTCGGCACACAAAATCATTGCCGTCGTAAGTCCTGAGGCTGCACCAATAAAAAGGATAGTGCAAGAGGCCAAAGAAAAGGGTTATGCAATAGACGCAACTCAGGGCAGAAAAACAAAATCGGTCATTATTACAGACAGCAGGCATGTAGTCTTATCGGCTACTTTGCCAGAAACAATTAAAAACAGATTAGACGGCATGGAAAACGATGCCACAGATTATGAAAATTAATTTTTTATTTTAGAGAGGAAAATTTATTATGTTAAAACCATCAGAAAATGTTATTAAAACTCCACACAAAAGCCACTATTCGCTTGTTATTGCAGTTGCAAAAAGAGCCCGTGAAATTACAGCGGAATATGAAACACAAGGCGAGATTATGGTAGAAAAACCGGTTGATTTAGCGGTTAAAGACTTTGTTATGGAAAAATACTCTATAACAGAACCTGATCCCGAAAATTATTAATTTTAGGAGCTGAACTTAATTGAATGTATTGGTAGCGGTAGAGAAGACTAATTATAGCTTTGACAAAGAGTTTTCGTATTCTGTACCGGAAAGCTTGAGTGATTTAGATTTAGTGGGAAAAAGAGTCACAGTGCCTTTTGGTAAGGGCGACAGCACAAGGATAGCACTTGTGCTAAGTTACCAGCAAAAAGGTAGCAAGAGCGTTGGTCGACTTAAGGCAATAAAAAATGTGATTGATAACACAGCGGTGCTATCGCATGAAATGATTAAGCTTGTCTATTTCATGAAAGATAGATATTTTTGCACTTTTTTTGATGCGATAAAGCTAATGCTTCCCGCAGGACTTTCCTACAAAATCTTATATAGTTATTCGCTTTTAAAAATGGATTTTGAATCAGATGATTTATCTGATTTAGAAAAAAAGGTTTTATCTTATTTAAAAAGTGCTAAAAAGCCAGTAAGTTCAGACGAGATTGAAAAAGATTTAGACATAAGCGAGAGCTCAAATGTTTTCAAAAAATTAATACAAAAAAACTATGTTTTAAAGGAAGATTTTTCAAAGAGAAAACTTGCAGATGCCACTTGTAAAATGATGAGGGCGGTAGAAAATTTTCAGGGAAATCTATCGCCAAAACAGCAATTTGTGTATGATACTTTGTGTGACATAGGGCAAGTCAGCGTAAAGGAGCTTTTGTATTTTACAGGCGTTGGGATAAGCGTTTTAAAGTCTTTAGAAAAAAAGGCTGCCGCACAGTTTTATGATGAAGAAATTTATAGAAGACCTGTAAATGTTTATGATAAAAAATATGCGGATAAGTCCATATCGCTATCAGACAGTCAAAGTTTTGTCTTTGATGAGCTTGTAGAAAAAATTGAAGAGGAAAAAGCCGAGATTTCACTGCTTTATGGTGTAACTGGAAGCGGAAAGACGGCAGTTTTTCTAAAACTTATAGATTACGTGATAGGCAAGGGCAAACAGGCTATTTTAATGGTTCCTGAAATTGCACTTACCCCACAGACAATAGAGGTGTTTAGAAGAGAGTTTTCAGACGATATTGCGGTTTTTCACAGTGCATTGTCCGTCGGTGAAAGACTCGATGAGTGGAAAAGAGTGGAAAGGGGCGAGTGTAAACTTGTTATAGGCACACGCTCTGCCGTATTTGCTCCATTTAAAAACTTAGGGCTCATAGTCATTGATGAAGAGCAAGAGCACACGTATAAATCGGAAACGAGTCCGAGATATAGCGCAAAAGACATAGCGAAATTTAGGATAGCATATAATAATTGCCTTTGCATTTTATCATCGGCAACTCCATCTTTGGAGAGCTATTATATGGTGAAAAAAGACGTATACAGTTTTTATGAGCTCGGCGCAAGGTACGGAAATTCCGTGCTTCCGACGGTAAGACTCATAGACATGAATGAGGAAGAAAAATTCTTAAACTACAATAGCGTGAGCTTTGAACTTAGTAAAGAGCTCAACAGGAATTTGCAAGAGGGCAAGCAGTCAATTATTCTGCTTAACAGACGAGGACATCATGCCTATGTGAAATGCAAGACTTGTAGCACAGTGGTAAATTGTCCATCGTGCAGTATTTCGCTTACTTATCACAGTGCAAACGACAAATTTATGTGTCATTACTGTGGATATTCAAAACCTGCAACGAAAAAATGCGATAACTGCGGGCTTGACACTCTGGAATTTTCCGGTGCTGGCACACAGAAAATGGAAGTCAATTTAGAGGAAATTGTTCCGGGTGCCAGGGTTTTACGCCTTGATGCGGACACTACCATGGGTAAATATTCCATGGAAAAAAAGATGGACGCTTTCTCAAGGGGTGAATATGATATTATGGTAGGCACTCAAATGGTGGCAAAGGGACTTAATTTTGAAAATGTGACGCTGGTAGGCGTAATTTCGGCAGACCAAAGCCTTTTAAGCGATGATTATAGAAGCAATGAGAGAACCTTTGACCTTCTCACTCAGGTAGTGGGCAGGGCCGGAAGAGGCAAATATGAGGGGCAGGCGATAATTCAAACCACTATCCCTGAAAATATTTACTTGCAGCTTGCGGCAAAACAAGATTATTTTGCATTTTACGAAATGGAGATAATGTACAGAATGACCATGCTTTATCCTCCTTTTGTAGACATACTTGTGATGGGTTTTGTAGGGAGCGATGAAAAAAAGACCTCTTTTGCGGCGTCGTGGTTTTTAAGAGAAATTTGCATAATGGCAAGGGAAGATGAATATAAAGACTTGCCACTGAGGATTTTACAGCCATCGCCTGCAAATATTGTGAAAATAAGCGACAAATACAGGTATAAGATAATAATAAAAAATAAAAACACAAAAAAATTTAGGGAAATGATTAGCTGTTTGCTTCATAAATTTAGCAAAGAAAAAGACTTAAAAAATGTAAGCGTCTTTGCAGACCCTAATCCATATATGATAATTTAAAGGGAGTGTTAGTGTATGGCAATAAGAAACTTGGTAAAAACCGGCGACCCGCTTTTAGAAAAACAAAGCAGGCTTGTCGAAAAATTTGATGAAAGACTGTGGGAGCTTTTAGACGACATGAAAGAAACCATGGATTTAGAAAATGGCGTGGGACTTGCGGCACCGCAGGTAGGCATAATAAGACAGGTGTGTATCGTAGACATAGGCGAGGGCTTAATAGAGCTTATAAATCCTAAAATTATAGAGGAAGATGGCACACAGGAAGACATAGAGGGTTGCCTTTCATTTCCCGGGGAATTTGGAATTGTCGAAAGACCACTAAAAGTAAAAGTGACAGCACAGGACAGACAAGGCGAGCATTTTGAAATGGAAGCAGAGGGCTTTCTTGCAAGGGCATTTTGCCATGAAATAGACCATTTAGGCGGAGTTTTATTTGTCACAAAGGCAAGTAAAATGCTTACAGCAGAAGAACTTGAAGAGCTTAGACGACAAGATGAAGAAGAGGCAGAAGAAGGAGAAGCAGAAGAGTAATGCGAATAATTTTTATGGGCACACCCGATTTTGCGGTTGAATCGCTTGAAAAATTAATAGAAGAGGGTCATGAGATACTTGCAGTGTTTTGTCAACCCGATAAGGCGGTGGGCAGAGGCAAAAAAATACAAATGCCGCCTGTAAAGCAAGTCGCCTTAAATCATGGAATACAAGTGTATCAGCCCCTAAAACTTCGTGACAATATGGAAGAGATTAGAAACATTAATCCCGACTGTATAGTAGTTGTGGCTTACGGCAAGCTTTTGCCCGAGGAGGTTTTATCCATACCAAAATACGGCTGCGTAAACGTGCATGGCTCGCTTTTACCAAAATACCGAGGTGCGGCACCCATACAGTGGGCAGTGTTAAACGGCGATGAAACGACAGGTGTCACAACTATGCTTATGGATAAGGGCATGGACACAGGCGATATGCTTGAAAAGTGTGAAATAAAAATTGAAGAAGACGACACTTCGGGCACTATATTTGAAAAATTAAAGTCGGTCGGTGCCAAGCTTTTGATAAATACATTAAAGAGGCTCGAAAAAGGTGAAATTACACCTCAAAAGCAAGATGATGAGCTTTACACACATGCACCAATGATAAATAAAGACATGTGCCAGGTAGATTTTAAATTAACGGCAAAAGAAGTTAATAATAAAATTAGAGGCTTAAACCCATGGCCTACCGCCACGGCGATAGTAAGTGGGAAGAAAATTAAAATACATGCGGCAAAAGTATTAGACGACAGCGGAGAAGCCGGAAAAATATTTATTAAAGATGGATATTTATGTGTTTACTGTGGAAGTAAAGCTTTAATGCTTTGCGAGATACAGGCAGAAAATGCGAAGAGAATGACAAGTAAAGCATATTTACTTGGTAACAAGATAGATATGGACAAAGAAAGTTTTGAGTTGCTTTAATGCGACTAAGTGGAGAATAAAATGCAAATTAATGCTAGAAATGTGGCACTTGAGGCACTTTTACAAGTTAGTGAAAATGAAGGCTACTCAAACATAGTGCTGGACAAAACACTTAGAAAATACGATATGGACAAAAGGGACAAAGCGCTTTGCAGCACGATTTTTTACGGAGTTTTGGAAAAAAGAATTACACTAGATTTTTATATTTCTAAATTTCTAAAAAATCCAAATTGGGAAATTAATGGGCAGGTGCAAGAAATTTTGCGCATTGCGGTGTATCAGATAATGTATCTTGATAAAATTCCCGAAAATGCCGTGGTAAACGAGGCGGTAGACGCCGTAAAGGCCATAAAGAAACAAAACTTTGCAGGCTTTGTAAATGCTGTTTTAAGAGAGCTTTTGAGAAACAAAGACAAAATTTCTCTGCCTTTATCAAATTCTATTGAAGATTTAAGCATAAGGTATTCAGTTCCTTATGATTTGATAGAGATGTGGTGTGATGCCTACTCAAAAGAAGTGTGCATCAAGATACTTGAAAGCCTTTCACAAAGGGCAAAAACCTATGTAAGGGTAAATTCTACAAAGCTTGACAGAAAAACTTTTGTAGAGAGCTTTACAGACAGTGAAATCATGCCAACGCCATATTATGGACTCGACAATGCCTGCTCGCTTGTAAAACCGGGCAGCCTTACAAGCATGAAACAGTTTGAAGATGGACTGTTTCACGTGCAGGACTTATCGTCGCAGTATCTCTGTAAACTAATTGACCCTAAACCATCAGAAATTGTTGTAGATTGTTGCTCTGCTCCGGGCGGAAAGACCTTTACTATGGCACAAAAAATGGAAAACAGCGGTAAAATTTATGCATATGACCTTTACAAGGGGCGTGTAAAGCTTATTCGCGAGGGCGCATACAGGCTAGGACTTAAAAATGTGCTTGCCAGCATGAGAGATGCCACAAGCGATAGAGAATGTGAAGTGGACAATGCGGATAAAGTGCTTTGTGATGTGCCGTGTTCGGGTTTTGGAACCATAAGAAGAAAGCCTGAAATTAGATATAAAGACTTAGAAAGTATTCATGAACTTCCTGAAATTCAGTTTGACATACTTAAAAAATCCTCGAATTATTTAAGTAAAGGTGGACTACTTGTCTATTCGACCTGTACCTTAAATCCTTTGGAAAACGATGAGGTTGTAGAGCGGTTTTTAAGAGAGTGTAAAGGCTTTGAGCCTGTAAGTATTCCAAGACTTGACACAGTGGAAAGAGTTATAGACGAGCCACTTTATCAGCAGACATTAATGCCTTTTTGTGCAGATATCGACGGTTTTTTCGTGGCAATGTTTAGAAAATTGTAATATTTTTTTAAATTTTTGCGAAACTTATTAAAAGGAGATTGCAATTTGTGTAAAAATGATATAAAATCAATGCATTTAGAGGAAATACAGACAGAATTTAGTAAAATGAACTTGCCCAAATTTAGGGCAGGACAAGTTTATAAATGGCTGCATCAAGGCGTTTGTGATTTTAACGAAATGACAGATGTGTCAAAACAGTTGAGGGCGACACTTGATGAAAAATTCTTTATTGCAAGTTGTGAAATTAAGACAAAAAGAGTGTCTGAAATTGACGGCACAGTAAAATATCTTTTTAAACTTTTTGATGGCAATTTGATAGAGGCTGTTATAATGAGGTACAAGCACGGCATATCTATTTGTATTTCAAGTCAAGTCGGGTGTAAAATGGGATGCACCTTCTGTGCTACCGGCAAGATGGGCTTTACCAGAGATTTGCTCCCCTCAGAAATGCTTTCTCAAGTGCTTACGGCGCAAAATGATATAGGAGAAAGAATTTCAAACATAGTTTTAATGGGTATGGGAGAACCGCTTGATAATTATGACAATGTATTAAAATTTTTAAAATTAGTTTCAAACGAACAAGGACTTAACATAGGCATGAGGCATATATCGCTGTCTACCTGTGGCCTTGTCGATAAAATAGATAAATTAAGGGAAGAAAAATTACAGCTTACCCTGTCTGTGTCCTTACATGCAAGTGATGATACGGTAAGGGCTGAGATGATGCCTATAAATAAGCGCTATAACATAGATAGTCTGCTTAAGGCATGTAAACATTATGTAGAGCATACAGGAAGAAGAATTTCTTTTGAATATGCTATGATAGATGGTGTAAATGACAGTGAAAGGCAAGCAAAAGAACTTGCTGTAAAGCTTAAAGGAATTTTATGCCATATAAATTTGATACCTGTAAACAGTGTAAAGGGTACAAGCTTTTCAAAAAGCAAGGGGCAGGCGCTTAAAAATTTTGTGAGCGTTCTTGAAAGTAGAGGTTTTACCGCAACTGTGAGGCGTACTTTAGGTTCAGACATCAATGCCTCATGTGGACAGTTAAAAGCCGAAAATGGAAATTAGGCTTAAATTTAGTCGCCAAAGGGTGACGGATAGGAGTAGTTTATGATTGAAATTCATGCATTGACAGACACGGGGGCAGTTCGCTCCAACAATCAAGATAAATTTGCGATATCAAAAATTTCCGATGCATGTGCATGGTCTATAGTGTGCGATGGCATGGGCGGAGTCAACGGCGGAAGCGTTGCAAGTGAAATTGCGAGTGAAACGATAAAACAAGTTTTAAAAGATGAGTTTAGCGAAGATTTGCTTCCTGACGAAATAGTCGACATCTTAAATAGGGCAATTTTTATGGCAAATGAAAAAGTTTATGACAAGTCTGTAGAAGATGTTGAGCTTAAGGGGATGGGCACTACAGTAATAATTTCGGTGCTTGTTGGATTTAAACTTTATACCGCTCATGTTGGAGATAGTAGAGTTTATTTAAAGACCATAGATGGAATTGAGCAGGTTACAAAAGACCATTCTTATGTTCAAAATTTGATAGATAGCGGGGAGATAACTCCTTTAGAGGCGTTGACTCATCCGCATAAAAATATAATAACTCGTTCTGTCGGAGGCAGAAAAAGTGCGCAGTGTGATATAAATATTTTTAATGTTTATCCGGGCGATGTAGTAATCAGCTGTACAGATGGACTTAGCAATTATTTTAAAGACACGGACACTTTGCTTGACTTTGTCGAAAACACAGAGCCAGAGCGCTTAGCACAGGAACTGGTTAATTTTGCAAATAACTGTGGTGGACATGATAATATCACGGTTGCGACTATACACTTAATGTAAAGGATGGCGTATTAATGGATAAATATATTGGAAAAAGAGTAGATGGCAGATATGAAATACACGAGCTTATAGGTGCAGGCGGAATGTCCTATGTGTATAGGGCGTTTGATAATCAAACACAGACTTGGGTTGCTGTGAAAATTCTAAAGGAAGAATTTTCTGAAAATAGCGAATTTTTGCGCAGATTTAGAAATGAATCTCGTGCAATTGCAATGCTTTCACATCCAAATATCGTAAAAGTGCTGGATGTTAGCTTTGGCGATAAAATTCAGTACATAGTAATGGAATTTATAGACGGCATAACACTTAAAGATTATATCTCTAAGAAAAATGTTCTTTTATGGAATGAAGCAGCGTTTTTTATTTCTCAAATTTTAAGGGCACTGCAACATGCACATGAAAAAGGCATAATTCACAGGGACATCAAGCCGCAAAATATCATGCTTTTGCAAGATGGAACCATAAAGGTTACAGACTTTGGCATAGCAAGGTTTATACAAGGCGACACACAAACAATGACAGACAAGGCGCTAGGCTCGGTGCATTATATTGCGCCCGAGCAGGCTAGGGGTGACTTTACAAATGATAAGGCAGACATCTATTCCTTAGGCGTAATGCTTTATGAAATGATAACAGGACAGCTTCCGTTTGAGGCGGAAACTGCCGTTTCTGTTGCAATAATGCAGCTTCAAGAAATTCCCGTAAAGCCCAGAGAAATTAATCCTGAAATACCCATAGGCCTTGAAGAGATAACCATGCACGCCATGGAGAAAAAACCCGGAATGAGATTTTTATCTGCAAGAGAAATGCTTGCCGATGTTGAATATTTCAGACGCAATCCGTCGACAGTGTTCTCGTATGCAAGACAACAAAGCTTGCAAGAAACAAAGCAAATGGATTTATATGAGCAAATAAAGCCGGTGCCGACCCGCACTGCCGTAAAAGCTGAAACATATAATGATAATTATGAGTATGAAGAAGAGCTTGTAAAATCTAAAAACCACGCGAGAGGCTCTATGATTATCACAGGCGTAATTTCTGCCTGCGTTGTAGCAGTACTTGCGCTGGGTATTTACTTCATAACTACCATGATGTCACAATCAGAAGACCCGATAGAAGACGAGATTTTGCTTCCAAACTTTGTGGGACTAAATTACTATGACGACATTGCGACTAACAGAGAATATACAGAAAATTTTGATTTTGTCATAACAGAAACAAACGACGACACAAAAGAACCAGGAGAAGTAGTTAGACAATCACCCGATGCCGACATTATGGTGAAAATTGGCAGGGAGATAGACCTTGTTGTAAATAAGGAAGAGGGTGACGAGGACAATGCGCCTGTTCCTGAAGTTACGGGAGAAAATCAAAATGACGCCTACAATTTAATTACAGAAGCAGGATTTAAGCCCGAAATTGAGACTGTAAATGACGATGAAACTCCATCAGGCTACGTTATATCGACAAATCCTGTAGCGAGCACCGTGATTAAAAAAGGCGAAGTTGTTACTATTTTTGTAAGTAAGGGACCATCAGAGATACAAGTATCTGTGCCTGATGTTGACGAGCTATCGCTTTCTCATGCAACACAGCTCATAGAGTCGGCAGGGCTTAAGGTAGAAGTAGAATATGACGACGAAAGCGATAAGCCAAAAGACACGGTTTTAGGCTCGACACCGTCAGCCGATGAGAAAATTTCAGAAGGCTCTATAGTCATGCTGCAAGTGAGCTCGGGTAAAAATTCTATAAAAAATTACACTTATGCCTTCCCAATGCCTACACAGGTAAACGATGACTTGCTAATTGAAGTTTATCTTGACGGCGTAGTCATTAAGACGGCTACAATCAACCCTGCATATTCTGGAACTTACAATGCAGAATTTGAGGGTAAAACGGGTGTATCTAATATAGTAATTCAGCTTGAAGACCAAGATTATATCTATGCTACAATAGATTTTGATACGGGAGAGGTAAGCATAACTTCGCAAAATCCATTTGTATGGGTGACACCTACACCAGAGCCTCCTCCGGCAACACCGACCCCTGCACCAACGGAGTCAAGCGAAGACCCACTAGGTTAAGGAGACTATTCATGAAATCAGAAATAGGACGCACTTTAAAGGGTATAGCCGGTTTTTACTATGTCAAAACAGATAGCGGAATTATTACTTGCAAGGCAAGGGGTAAATTTAGAAAAGATAAAATTACCCCCCTTGTGGGCGACAAGGTAGTTGTGATGTATGAAAACATGGACGACGGTGTTATTACAGAAATTTTTGATAGAAAAAATTCCTTAGTAAGACCCCCTATATCAAACATTGATAAGCTATTTATAGTGGTATCACTTGTAGACCCATCGCCTAATTTACTCCTTATTGATAAGACTATCGCGCTGACGCAGCTGAAAAATATAGAGCCGATAGTGCTTATAAATAAGACGGATTTAAAAGACAGTGCCGAAATTTTTGATATTTATAATCAGACAGGTATTAAATGTATTCCGGTGTGCGGAAAGACCGGCAAGGGGATAGACGAGATTAGGCCTCTTTTAAAATCCTCGATATCGGCATTCACAGGAAACAGCGGTGTTGGAAAATCTACACTCTTAAATTACCTGTATGAAGAACTGAATCTGCAAACAGGACAAATAAGTAAAAAACTTGGACGTGGTAGGCACACCACAAGACATGTGGAGCTTTTTGAAACCGGTGACGGTGGATATGTTGCGGACACTCCGGGTTTTTCAAGTCTTGATTTTGATATTAAAGATGTATCGTTATTACAACACGGTTTTAAGGAATTTGAACCGTATTTATTCACCTGTAAATTTAACTCCTGTACCCATACCTGTGAAAAGGGCTGTGCGGTATTAGAGGCGGTAGATGAGGGGAAAATACAAAAATCCAGAATTACAAGTTATATTAGTATTTACGAAAGTATAAAGGACGTGAAAACATGGCAGAATTCAAAAAATGCATGATTATAGGTGCCTCGCCCATAAAAGACGGTGAAATTTTTAAGGATTTTAATCCCGAAGAATTTTATGTTATTTGTGCCGACGGTGGATATGACACTGCAAGAAAATATGGAATTACACCCGATTATTTAGTGGGAGATTTTGATTCTATCGAGGGAAATCCGGAGTTTGATAGTATTCAAACTAAGGTGCTACCCCAACAGAAAGACCTTACAGACACCATGTATGCGACACTTTTAGGGCTTAAACTTTCTTTAAAATACTTTGTGTATATAGGCTGTACGGGTGGCGAAAGACATGACCATACTATAGCAAACTATAATGTAATGCTTTATGCCGTGAAAAAAGGCGCAGTTGCAGTGATGGCAGACGACGACACAAGGACATTTTTGCTAAGCGACAGCATGATTACAATAACCGAGCAAAAAGGCTGTTTAGTGTCGGTGTTTCCGTTTTTTTCTGCCTCTTGCAATGTCACATATAAGGGCTTGAAATATCCAATGTATTCTGGTGACTTAGTCGCAGGAGATGTGCTTATGGGCGTCAGCAATGAAATTATATCAGACACTGCTCAAATTAAAGTTAACGCAGGCTATGCGTTAATTATAGTATATAATAATAAATAATAACAAAAATTAAAACTCTGCATAGTATATTGTAAGCGCTTAAAAACTTATAAATACTCTGTGGAGTTGATTTTATGTTCTGTAAATTTAAAAATGGCCGTTTATTCAAAAATTGCTGTACAGGTGCGTATTTTGCCGTGGCTTTCGGAATGGGTATTACCTCCGCTTTTTTAATACCACAAAGCATACTCCTGTTTTTTTCTGCCCTAATTATAACGGCACTTGGCATAGCGGTAATAAGAAAATAATATTTTATTTTAGAAACGGAGCAGTTATTTTATGAAAGTAGTAGTGATAAAAGCAAAAGGTTTAATGGCTTTTCTACTTAGAAAAAAATTCGGTATTAAAAAGAATAAAGACGAATAGTACATATTGAAGGTCGCCCGCGTGGGCGACCTTTTAGCGTATGCAATAAACCCCTGTAGCAAAAAATGCTCTACAGGGCTCAGCCCTAAGAACCCGAAATTTTTTGAAAAAAATTTAGTAAAACTTTTAAAATCATCATTGTGTTTAAACACTATACCTTTTTTAAGTTAATAATTTAATTACCAATGTATAAAATCCATCTCTGCTACATATGAATTAAGCAAGAAATAAAAGGAGAGGATTATATGCAAACTAAACTTGAACAAACAAAGTACGATTACTTTGAAGACCTTTACTCTGAATCTATTGAGAGCCCCATTGATATAGAGTATTCTTTACCGGATTACTGTCCGGATATTCAAAAAATACTAAAATGCCATGCAAATGCACAAGTAAGCTCATATTCGTTTACCCAGGAGAAAATGATTTGTGAGGGTAGCATCTGTCTATATATTCAGTATATAGACGAAAAAACAGGTTGTATCAGAGTTTGTGAGATTAACAAAGAGTATTCCGTTTCAAAGGACATAAGTACTAGCGGCGAAAAATTTATAGGTAAAATTTCTGCAACTACAGGGCATATAGTTTGCAGGGCAATAAATGCGAGAAAGCTTGATATACATGTTCCGATAATGCTAAATGTGAAAATTACCGCACATAAAACAGAGATGATAGCTTACGCAGCGCAAGGCCTTGAAACAAAAATGGAAACACTCATGGTGACAAGTGCCATTAACAGTGTGTCAAAACAGTTTGTCTTAGAGGAAGACATGGCCTTGTCTCAAGGCAATCCGCCGATAGAATCTATTATGAGAAGGTCGGTAGATGTAAGCAATGTAAGGGCAAGCTGTCAGGGTGGCAAAGTGCTTTTAGAGGGAAGCGTTGATGTAAATATTGTTTACAGAACCTTTTCCGAGCTGCAATCAGTCGAAAAATTAAGCTATAGCATGCCGTTTTCTCAAAGTTTGGAAGTTAGCGGTGCCGAAAGCGACTGCATAGCCCACGCAAGTTTAGACGTGGGCGAGTGCATTATCAGGGTAAAAGAAGATTCTGTAGGCGAATACACAATATGTCAGTTTTTTATTAAAATGTTTTCAAATATTTGTATCTATAAAAAAAGCGAAATCGCAGTTATAAGCGATGCCTACACCACCACATATGAAAGCCAAATGAAATTTTCAAGTCTTAGCTTTTTAAATTTAGAGGACGAATCTAAAGAAAAACTCACGCAAAAGAAGAGTATTTTCTTAGCAGATGACGAGATAGAAAAACTGCTTGACATATGGTGCGAAAACATAAGTGTAACTCCGTTTAACGAGAAAAACAAGGTAAGCTTTAGAGTAAAATATGACATCAGCCTTATCTATATGGGAAAATCAAAACAGACATTTTTTGTGACGAAAAGTTTTGATTTTAGCATTAGTCGAGAATTTAGCGATATAGCGCAGAGAAAAGCCGAGGCCTTAGTTTTAATGGAAATTAGGGACTTTAGAATAGTCGATGCAAATAATATTGACATAAATTGTGAGGCAAATGCCCAGATAAAAATATTTGCCGAACAAAACAGGAAATTACTGACAGATGCGGTTATAAGTGACAAATTAAACGAAGACACTTGTGGAAAAGTATGTGTTTATTTTAGTCAAAAAGGTGAAGAGCTTTGGGAGATAGGAAAAAAATACAAGGCGTCTCTTAAGACTATAAGTGAGATTAATAACTTATCTGATGACAGCGTTTGTGCCGGAGGTGCTTTAGTAATTTTTTAAAACACAAAACAAAATAGAAATTATTTAGTAAAAAAAGGAAGGAGCACCCACATGGATATATATAAAGACATAAACGCAAGGACCAACGGTGAGATATATATAGGAGTCATAGGTCCTGTAAGAAGCGGAAAATCTACCTTTATTAAGAAATTTATGGACACGGTAGTTATTCCGAACATCGAAGACGACGCAGTAAAGGAGAGGGCGCAAGACGAGCTTCCACAGTCTGCTTCGGGAAGAACAATAATGACCACAGAGCCAAAGTTTATTCCCGAGCAGGCAGTTACTGTCGAGATTGAAGAATCGGCTACATTTAAGGTTCGCATGATAGACTGTGTAGGATATATTGTGCCAAGTGCAATAGGCTATATAGAAGAAGAGCAACCAAGAATGGTTAAAACTCCATGGTTTGAAGAGGCCATACCCTTTAACATGGCGGCAGAGCTTGGAACTAAAAAGGTCATAACAGAACATTCCACCATAGGCCTTATGATAACCACAGACGGAAGTATCACAGACATTCCAAGAGAAGAATACGAAGAGGCAGAGGAAAGGGTTATAGAAGAATTAAATCAAACCCAAAAGCCTTATATTGTTCTTTTAAACTGCATTTATCCAAATTCAGAGTCATCAAAACTTTTGGCAGAGCAAATGACACAAAAATATAATGTTCCAGTAGTTCCGGTAAACTGCGTTGATATCACACAGGAAGACATTAAAGACATTATAGGGACTTTGCTCTTTGAATTTCCGGTCACAGAAATCGCCTATAAAATTCCCTCTTGGGTACTGGGTCTTGACAGTGACCACTGGTTGAAATCATCAATTTTGTCTCAAATTAAAAAGTGCTCAAACATAGAAAAAGTGCGTGAAGTAAAGGCTTCTATGCAAAACATGCTGGAGTGTGAGTACATAACATCGATAAACCTAGAAGAAATTCAGCTAGGCACAGGAAAATCTATAGCCTCAATTTCTTTAGAGTCTAAACTGTTTTTCAAGGTGCTTGGAGAAAAAACAGGCATAGAGCTTGAAGACGAAAGCTCACTTTATCTGCATCTCATGGAAATGGCAACGATTAAAGAGCAGTTTTCAAAACTGCAAAAGGCGTATGACGATGTGATGAATTACGGCTATGGAGTCGTAATGCCGGAAATTGACGAGCTCACACTTGAAGAGCCTGAGATAATTAGGCAAAACGGAAAATACGGAGTAAGACTCAAGGCGACAGCGCCGTCTATACATATGATGAAGACCGATATTTATACGGAAATTACTCCGCTTGTAGGCTCAGAACAACAGTCCGAAGAGCTGGTTTCGTCACTCATGGCTGATTTTGAAGAAAGCCCCATAGGCATATGGAACTCTAATATATTCGGAAAATCTCTTCATGAACTTGTCAACGAAGGCATGCATAACAAGCTTAATAAAATGCCTGAGGACGCAAGAGAAAAGGTGCGTGAAACCGTGGAAAGGGTTATAAACGAGGGATGCAGCGGGCTTATTTGCATTATCATTTAATTTAAAGGAGAAGCTCATATGCAAAAAGTAGAAGATATAATAAAAATTGTGGCTACTGAGCCTGTAAATGAGCCTTTCATGGATATAAGTAAAGAGAAAAAAGCACTGAATATAAAAATAAATTTAGAGCTTTTGCAGTTAGTTGTTTGTATTTTAGTGCTTTTAACTCTCTTTATAATGAAAGAATTTGTTCCCAAAGTTTTTTCTGATTTTGAAAAAATATATGATGAGTATATTATAGAGGACGCCTTTGTTGACGAAAGTGAGATTACCGTAATTAATGAAGAGTAAAATTGAAATTAAAAGAAAATTCTTTTTTGTTGAAATAAGCTTTTGGTTTGTTGCCCTGTTTGCATTTTTACTTGTAATAGATGAAAAGCTAAATTTGGCCATGGCACTGTCTGCTGTGTTTATTCACGAAGCTTCACATGTACTCGCAATCGTATTAGTAGGCGAGAGGGTTGAGAAAATATGTTTTTCTGCCTTTAATTTAAATATAGGAGCAAAGCTTTACACTCTCACGCCGCTAAAGAAATTTATAGTTGCATTTTCAGGGCCTTTTGCTAATATTTTACTATTTATAAGCCTCAACAAATTTTTTCCCGACTTTGCGGCAGTAAATTTGGCATATGGATGTTTCCAACTTTTGCCGATAAATTCTTTAGACGGAGAAACCATGCTTTCGTCATTTAATATTTCCATAAACGCTTTAAAAATAGTGTCGGTACTGTGCTGCTTTTTACTTGCTGTCTTAGGCTTTATAGTCTTACTTAACAGCAGATTTAATTTTTCTATACTCGCAGTCAGCCTTATGCTCTTATACAGCACTTTAGCTTGTCAAAGTTAACATAAAACATTAGTGTTTGTAATCACTTTTAGTGCACTTGCTATTATTGCAAGATATACAAAAAACCCGTTGACTTTTTGTCTATTTTAATACTATAATAAGTCGTAAATTAATTATGACAGGAGCAAATATAGTGAAGATAGATAGATTAATGATTAAGCGTTTTATGATGAGTTTAACAGGCGTAATTTTAATGGGTTTATGCGTGTCGATATATAATAAGGTGTTATTTGGGACAGACCCATTTACCACATTTGTAATGGGTATGGTAGGGGTGACAGGCCTAGGCTTTGGCACGACGCTACTAGCACTTAATTTAGTAATAATTTTTGCAGGCCTGATTTTAGGCAGAAGTTTCATAGGAATAGGCACAGTGATGAATATGGTTGGAGTAGGCTTTACAGCAGACTTTTTCACTATAGTGTTTGACAATCTTTTTGCAGACCCAACATCATTAATCACAAGAAGCACCATGTTTTTACTAGCACTTACAATTCACTGTTTTGCATGCTCTATATTTTTCACAGCAAAACTCGGAGTGGGTCCTTACGATATATTAAGCTTTATGGTAACCGAAAAAACAAAGTTTAAATTTAGCATTTGCAGAATAGTAATCGATGTAACATTTGTAATCTTAGGCTTTATCTTAGGCGGTGTCGTAGGTGTTGGAACGGTACTAACAGCACTTTGCATGGGTCCTGCAATAGGATTTTTCAACAAGTTTTTCTCAGAGCCTTTTTTATACGGAAGAAATACACCGCAAGAGGCATAATAAAAGTTTTAAAAGCATTCCGCATGGAGTGCTTTTTTATTGTTAATTATATCACTGTTTTCTTGCAATTAAATTTAAAATACGTTATAATTAACATCAAAGTTTAAAAGATAGAGGGTATAAATTTAATGTTTAGTAAAGAAGTTGAAAAAATACTTTTAGATGTGCAAAAACCCGGACGTTATGTCGGCGGTGAGCTTAATTCTATTATTAAAAATAAAGAAGAGGTTGACTTAAGGTTTGCGTTCTGTTTTCCTGATACATATGAAATAGGAATGTCGCACTTGGGTCTTAAAATACTTTATTCTGTAATGAATGAAGTGCCGTATATTTGGTGTGAGCGTGTTTTTGCGCCGTGGGTGGATATGGAGGATAAAATGCGGGAGAGGAATATTCCTCTTTATGCCTTAGAAAGCGGAGACGCCATAACTGACTTTGATTTTCTGGGCTTTACTTTACAGTATGAGCTGAGTTATACAAATATTTTAAATATGCTAAAGATGGCAAATATTCCGATTTTGGCAAAAGACAGGACGGAGCTTAAAAACATAGTTTTAGGCGGAGGTCCTTGTGCGTGTAATCCGGAACCTTTGGCAGATTTCTTTGATTTGTTCTGCCTAGGAGACGGCGAAGAGGTGGATTTAGAAGTAATTGAGCTTTACAGACAGTGTAAGAAAAATAACGAGAGTAAAGAAGAATTTTTATTAAAGGCGTCGCAGATAAAAGGCGTGTATGTTCCATCTCTTTACGATGTAAGTTATAACGATGACGGAACTATTAGGGAATATACACCGAAAAACGGTGCGCCCAAAAAGGTAGAAAAAAGGGTCTGCATAGACGTTGACAACATGTTTTTCCCAAAAGATTTTGTAGTGCCATTTCTTGATATAGTGCATGACAGGGCAGTTGTTGAAGTTTTAAGAGGCTGTATACGTGGCTGTAGATTTTGTCAAGCCGGCATGCTTTATAGACCGTATAGAGAAAAAAGTGTAGAGGTGATTAATGCACAGGCAAAAAGCTTGTGCGATACCACGGGCTATGACGAAATTTCTCTGTCGTCTTTAAGCACAAATGACTATAAAGAGCTTAACTGCCTGCTTGATACTTTACACGACTGGACAAAGCCTAACAACATAAGTGTTTCGCTTCCGTCATTAAGGGCAGACAGCTTTACAAACGAGCTTACTAAAAAGATAAAAACCGTAAGGAAAAGTGGACTTACTTTCGCACCTGAGGCAGGTTCTCAGCGTATGCGTGATGTAATAAATAAAAATGTGACAAAAGAGCATGTCATGAATGCGGTAAATCTTGCATTTTCAAATGGTTGGAGCAGGGTAAAGCTTTACTTTATGATAGGTCTTCCCACGGAAACTATGGAGGACATAGAGGCGATAGTAGCCTTAGGACAAGACGTTGTAGACGCATATTATCAAAATCCAGACAAGAAAAAAGGTGTGTCTGTTGCAGTAACGGCAAGTGCATCGGCTTTCGTGCCAAAACCCTTTACACCGTTTCAGTGGTTTGGGCAAGATAATATCGACACATTTAGAGAAAAACAATTTAAACTTAAGGACAGTGTAAAGTCTAAAAAACTTAGAGTGAATTATCATGAAGCTAAGACTAGCTTTTTAGAGGCGGTTTTTGCAAGGGGCGACAGAAAGCTATGTAAGGTTTTAGAACTTGCCGCCGACAGGGGTTTCCGTTTTGACGGTTGGAGCGAGTGCTTTGACTTTGAAGCGTGGATGCAGATTTTTGAAGACTTGGGCATAGACCCTGCATTTTATGCAAACAGGCACAGAAGTTTTGATGAAGTCCTGCCTTGGGATCATCTAGACTACGGTGTGACAAAAGAATTTTTAATTTCAGAATGTAAAAAAGCATATGAAAGCAAAACTAGCCTTAACTGCAAAGAAGGCTGTTCAAATTGTGGCGCAAAAAAATATGGCGGAGGTATTTGCTATGAAGACAATAAGAATATGGTTTAAAAAAGTTGACACGGCAAAGTATATTTCTCACCTAGACTTATGCCGCTGTATTTCACGTGCAATACACAAGGCAAAACTTCCCTTTTGGTACACAGAAGGCTTTAATCCTCACGTGTTTTTTACGGTTGCGATGCCAATATCTTTGGGTTATGAGGGTATTCGAGAGAGCATGGATGTAAAGCTTTTAGAAGAGGATTTTTCATTTTCTGAAATTATAGAAAAGCTAAATAAAGGCCTACCGCTTGACATAAGGGTTTTTGATGTGACAGAACCCACTATGAAACCCTCGGACATAAGGTTTTCAAGCTACAAAATTGAAACCGATTTAGACATAAGGGAAATGGCAAAAGAAATGCTTATGGAAGAAAATATTTTTGTAAGCAAAAAAAGTAAAAAGGGTATGAAACAAGTCGATATTAAAGAGCATTTTGTCGACATGGATATAAGAGAAAACGGCGAAAACAGTAATGTAATTCAAATAACTCTGCCCAGCAGTAATGACGGAGGAATAAATCCAAGACTGTTTTTTGAAGCCTTAAAGGAAAAATATAGTGTTGAGTTTTATTTTAAGGTAACTAGGACAAACTGTTTTGACAAGGATATGAAAGAATTTGACTAGGAGAGAACTTTTTGAAAAATAATTTAATGATAAAAGGCAGTGTAACGAAGTCTCTGGTGAGTTTTACTGTGCCTATTTTACTTGCGCTGTTTTTGCAGATTTTATATGGTTCTGTCGATATGCTAATTGTAGGAAATTTCGGGACAGTATCAGATGTATCCGGTGTATCAACCGGCAGTCAGCTTATGAACACGATAACCTCAATTTGCACAGGCTTTGCAATGGGCTCTACCATACTCATAGGGCAAAAAATAGGGCAGGGACAAAAAAGAGATGTGGCATCAATTATATTCAATTCGGTAGCAATATTTTTGGCAATGGCGGTGGTAATTACTGTCACTATACTCATTTTTTTGCAAAGCATTGTTCCTATGCTTAATACACCGGTCGATGCTATAGAGGAAACCACACAGTATTTGCTTTACTGTGCAATAGGCATAGTGATGATTTTCTCGTTTAATATTTTGGGAAGTATTTTCAGAGGGCTTGGCGACTCTAAAACCCCTTTAATTGCAGTTGGAATTGCGTGCTTTTTTAATATAGTGGGTGATTTGGTTTTAGTTGCTGTATTTAAAATGGGCGCAGGAGGTGCTGCAATTGCAACTGTACTTGCCCAAACCTTAAGTGTAATTATATGTATAATTATAATTCGTAAAAAGACGTCGCTATTACCTAAATTTGAAAAAAGCGATTTAAAGTTACACGCAAAAAATATAAAAAGAATTTTAACTTTAGGCGCACCCGTGGCACTGCAAAGCGGAATAGTAAGTATCTCGTTTTTAATGATAACCGTTGTTGTAAATCAGTTTGGCGTTGTTTTTTCCGCATCTGTCGGAGTTACAGAAAAATTAACGGGCATTATTATGCTAATTCCAATTGCCTTTATGCAGTCTATGTCTGTTTTTGTTGCGCAAAACTACGGTGCGTCAAAAATTTCACGAGCCAAAAAAGGTATGTTTGTGGGCATGTTTATATCCCTTGCCTTTGGCACTGTCATGTTTTTCTTTTCATTCTTTGCAGGAGATGTTTTGATAAGAATTTTTAGCTCTGATGAGGCCGTAATAACTGAGGCGACACAGTACTTAAAGGCATATGCATTTGATACTATATTTGTTGCCGTAATGTTTTGCATGACAGGCTACTTTAGCGGCTGTGGTAAAACTCTTTTTGTCATGATACAGGCAATAGTGGGTGCCGTGGGAATAAGGCTGCCTCTTACGATTTTGTTAAGCGGAATAACACCGGTGTCACTATTTACAATAGGGCTTTCAACCCCAATTGCAACAGCTATACAGATTGGCATGTGTATTGTGTATTATTTTATGATAAATAAGAAAATAAGTAGTTTAGAAGCTAAAATTTAAAAAACACTTGCAATTATAGCTTTTATATGGTATTATATTTAGGCATTTGGAAACCGCAAGTTCTCAAAAGCTGCTTGTGGGGTTCAACGCCCGGTTATAAACCGAGTATTTGAAGCGGACAGTCCTCTGTCATTACGGCATGAATGTCTGGAAATTATTATTGGAGGAATTTAAAATGGATGCACTAAAATTAATGGTAAATGAATCAGTTAAAGCTGAATTACCACAGTTTAACATCGGCGATACAGTTAAAGTCGGCGTTAACATTCGTGAAGGCGAAAAAGAAAGAGTTCAAAACTTTGAAGGAACAGTTATTGCCAGAAAAGGCAGTGGCGTAGGTGAAACATTCACAGTTCGTCGTGTTGCTTACGGCGTTGGTGTTGAGAGGGTTTTCCCACTTCACTCACCCAATGTTAAAGACGTTACAGTGGTAAGAAAAGGCCGCGTAAGAAGAGCTAAACTATACTATCTACGTGATAGAGTAGGTAAAGCAGCAAAAGTTAAACAACTAATGAAATAATTTCATATGAAAAAAGGGCAATTTTGCCCTTTTTTTATTTTAAACTGCCCAAAACCCCACAACCGCAAAAATCACGCTAGGTGATTTTTGCTTCCGGCGTCACAAGTACTTTAAAATCTTCTCACATACTAAATGTATTACTCGAAAATTTGAAAGCATTTGTTCCTTGGCTTGTGTGCTCTTGTACAGTTTACCATGCTGTCTGAAAAAGCTATACTTTTTCGACACCCTGTATAAAAAAAGGGCAATTTTGCCCTTTTTTTATTTTTTGTTTTACTTTTACTGTATTTAGTGGTATTATTACTATATATGATTATAATTAATACCTTATAAGGAGTGTTTATATATGGAAAAGAAAAAAAGTAGGTTTATATTTAACGTTTATGAGTGGTTTGGCGAGCTTGCTGTTGCAATAGTTGTAATGGTTTTGGTCTGTACATTGTTTTTTAGAGTAGTAACGGTAAACGGCGTTTCTATGGAGCCGAATTTTCACGAAAGCGACAGGGTGTTAGTCACCCCGCTTACCGCAGGATATGATAGCGGAGATGTCGTGGTAATAGTTGATGACCCAACGGTTCCCATGATAAAAAGAATAGTTGCAACCGAAGGGCAAACGGTCGACATAGACAATGAGTCAGGCGTAGTTTTGGTTGATGGAGTAGCTTTTGATGATATAAAGTACAACATAGAACCCGGTGTTACTACCACAGGCTATGAAAGCCAAGATAGACTAACGTTCCCACAAACAGTACCCGAGGGGCATGTCTTTGTTTTAGGCGATAACAGGGTAGTATCAAAAGACAGCAGATACACAGAAATTGGAATGGTGGACGAAAGAATTATTTTAGGAGAAACAATTTTTAAAATATTTCCTATGAGTGATTTTGGCTTTGTGGAGTAACTGTGAGAGTATATAACAAATTAGTTAGAGATAAAATACCCGAGATAATAAAAAATAATGGCGAAGAGCCGGTTATTAAAATATTAGTTGATGATGAATATAAAAATTTATTAAATTTAAAGCTACTAGAAGAAGTGAATGAGTATCTTGTGGATAAAAACGCCGAAGAGCTTGCCGATATTTATGAAGTGTTTATGTCAATTTTAAAGTCACAAAATATAGACATAGAAGAAATTAAAAATCTTGCTTCTAAAAAGAGAGATAAAAATGGTGGGTTTGAGGAAAGAATTTTTTTAGAATCCGTAAAATGATGAGGTAAATAGTAATGGACATGCATAAAAAAAGAAAACAGCGAAGAGAGAGCGTGGATGATAAAATTGATGATAATAAATTAATGAATATAGATGATGTATATAAAGATATTAAAGATAAAATTGTAACAGCAAGAACTAGAATGTTAAAACATATAGACACTACTATGGTTGAAGTGTATTGGTATGTTGGAAAGATAACAAGTGAATTACTAAATAATGATGAGTCAAATTACGGAAAACAAATTGTAGATAATTTATCTGAAAAGTTAAGCATAGAGTTTGGGAATGGATTTTCGCCTGTTAGTATAAGAAGAATGCGCAGATTTTATGAGTTTTATCCAATATGGGCGACAGTGTCGACTGAATTGAGTTGGGCGCATTTTCAAGAACTTATAAAGATTGATAGAAAAGAAGAAAGAGAATTTTACATTCATGAAATTATAGCATCTAATTGGGGAGTTAGAGAATTAAGAAGACAGTTAAATACTAAATTATACGATAGATATTTAATTTCACCGGATAAAAAAGAGATAATGAAATTATCTAAAAATAACAAACTTGAAAAGACTCCGGAAGAATTACTTAAAACCCCATATATATTTGAATTTGCAGGGTTAAAAGAAAATAAAAATTATCTCGAAACTGATTTGGAAAAAGCATTGCTTTCTCATCTGACAGAGTTTTTACTAGAACTTGGAAGAGGATTTTCTTTTGTTGGAACACAACAAAGGTTAAAAATAGGAAGTGAATATTATTATCCTGATTTAGTATTTTATAATAGACTAGCAAAATGTTTTGTGATTTTAGATTTGAAAATAGGTAAATTAACACATCAAGACATTGGACAAATGCAAATGTATGTTAATTATTATAAAAAAACACAAATGATAGATGGTGAAAACGAACCTATAGGCATTGTTTTATGTGCCGATAAAGATGAAGCCGTTGTTGAAATGACTTTAGGCGATGATGTTAAAAATGTATATACGTCAAAGTATTTAACATATCTACCGTCTAAAGAAGAACTAATTAAAATAATTAAAGAAGAAAAAGAATTGATAGAGTTAACGCATAAATATGATGAAACAGGTATATAAAATAAAAATGTATACAATCTGTGATAGTTAAAATTTCAAGATTATAAAAAATGAAGCAATACTTTATAGGAGTTAAATAGTAATGGACATGCATAAAAAAAGAAAACAGCGAAGAGAGAGCGTGGATGATTTTGCACCGCTTGAAAATAACAGTGCGGTTAACATACAGTGGTTTCCTGGGCACATGGCAAAAACCAAGAGAGAGATGGAAAAATCTTTAAAAATGGTTGATGTTGTGGGTGAAATTTTGGATGCCAGAATACCACTAAGCAGCCAAAACCCTGTAATTAAAAGTATAATTCAAAGCAAGGCTAGAATTGTTTTACTAAATAAGGCAGACGTTGCAGACCCAAGGCAGACCGAAAAATGGATTGATTTTTATAAGAGTAAAAATATCACGGCAATAGCTTTAGACTGCCGAACAGGCAGGGGTTTAAACCAAATTTTACCTGCTTGTAAAAATGTTCTTTCAGAACAAATTGCCGCTTGGAACAGAAAAGGCATGGTCGGAAGAGCCATAAGAATTATGGTGGTGGGTGTACCGAATGTCGGTAAATCTTCTCTTATAAATAAAATGTGCCAGTCGGGAAAAATTGGTAAGGCAGACGTACAGGACAGACCGGGTGTTACAAGGCAAAACCGCTGGTTTACCATAGGCAAAGGTTTTGAGCTTTTGGATACACCGGGCGTTTTATGGCCAAAATTTGAAGACCCAACAGTCGGCGAAAGGCTTGCATTTACGGGTGCTGTAAAAGACGATATTATCGACATAGAGGGACTTGCCTGTAGATTTTTAGAAGAGCTTATGCCACTGTACCCGTCGGCTATAAAAAACCGATTTAACGTGGAGTTTGAAAATGTCGGTGAGATGAAAGGCTATGAGATGCTAGAAGCGATAGGCAAAAAGCGCTCAATGCTTATTTCAGGCGGAGAAATAGACACATTAAGGGCAGCTATTGCCGTTTTAGACGAATTTAGGGCGGGAAAACTTGGAAGAATTACACTAGACCAATTATAATTTGGAGAGATTAAATGGATTTTACTTATGAACTTGACGCCTATAATAAAGGCTATGTAAGCGTTTGCGGAGTCGACGAAGCTGGCAGAGGGCCTCTTGCAGGAAGCGTGTTTGCGGCGGCTGTGATACTGCCAAAAGATGTAGAAATCAGCGGTATAAACGACTCTAAAAAGCTTAGCGAAAAAAAGAGAGAACTTTTATTTGATATAATAAAAGAAAAAGCAATAAGTTACCACATAGAGAGTGTAGGCGCAAAGGAAATTGATGAAATTAATATTTTGCAGGCAACATTTAAGGCTATGAGTATTTGTGCCCAAAAGGTAGAGGCAGATTTTGCGCTGATTGACGGAAATAAAGTACCACCTATGCTTCAAATTCCAGCCGAGGCCATAGTAAAAGGTGATGCAAAAAGTATGTCTATTGCGGCGGCCTCCATACTTGCTAAAGTTGCGAGGGACAGAGAAATGATAGAGCTTGATAAAATTTACCCGCAGTATAATTTTAAGAAGCATAAAGGCTATGGCACAAAGGTGCATGTAGAGGCTTTACTTGAGCACGGCCCTTGTGAAATTCACAGGCTTACGTTTTTAAAAAAGATTTTGAAATAAGGTAGTGATACTTTGTCAAAAAACACAGGTAAACTTGCAGAGGAATTTGTGGGTAAAATCCTAAAAAAGATGGGATATGAAATCTTAAATTTTAATTTTCATACAAGATTTGGCGAAATTGATATAGTTGCAAAAAATAAGGAATATATTATATTTGTAGAGGTCAAGGCTAGAGAAAAAGGAAGTTTGGTATCGGGTTTTGAGGCGGTTAACAGGCAAAAGCAAAGAAAAATTATTTTAAGCGCAAAGCATTACCTGGCACTTAAACAAATTGATGACCTGCAACCTAGGTTTGACGTTGCAAGCGTTGAACTGAAAGACTCTAAAATCTCAAGCTATGACTACTTAGAAAATGCGTTTGGAGAGTGAGTATGAATTATTTTGACTTGCACTGCGACACTTTGTGTGAATGTTTTGACAAAAATAGAGGATTTTCAAATAATGACTTGCATGTTGATTTAAGATATGCCGATAATTTTTCTGCGTACATACAGTGTTTTGCAACATGGATACCGCCTAAAGTACCAAAGGATATGGCGTATCAAACTTTTTTGAGTATGCAAAACTTGCTAATTTTACAGGCTGAAATGCATGATATAAGAATTTGCAAGGATAAAGATGATTTAGTATATGCAAGGGATAAGGCTAAAACCCTAATAATTCCCACAATAGAAGATGCGGACTTTGTTGCAAGAGATTTTAAAAGGATAGAAAAACTCAAAAATTTCGGCATAAAAATGCTAACACTTACGTGGAATGGCGACAATGTGATAGGCTCGGGCGTAGGCGGAAGTGAAAATTTTGGACTTACTGACTTGGGCAAAGAATTTGTAAAACTTTTGGAAAAAGAGAGCATGGTCATAGATATAAGCCATGCAAGTGTTAATCTGTTTTATGATGTGCTAAAAAGCACAAATTCGCCGATAGTTGCCTCTCACTCAAATGCAAGGTCGGTGTGTTCGCATATTAGAAATTTAAATGATGAGCAAATTAAAGAGATAATTTTAAGAAAAGGGCTTATAGGAGTTAATTTTTATGAGAGCTTTTTAAGCGATGAAAACCCGAGTATCGACAGTGTTATTTTACATATAGACTATTTTTTAAAACTTGGAGCACAGGACGTTTTGGCGATAGGAAGCGACTTTGACGGCGCCTTGATGCCAAAGGATATAAAAGGTATTGCCACCGTGCCACAGATATATCAAAAATTAATTGATATGAATTATGAAAGAGATATGGTAGATAAAATTTTCTTTAATAATGCATATAATTTTTTTATAGATAGATATAGCCACGTGTAAACACGTGGAGCGAAAAGTGATGGTGAAATGCTTTGCATTTTTAATTATTATTGACAAATTTACAGATTAAAGGAGTTTTGATGATGAAGTATAACAGTACAAGAAACAAGGGAATTGCCATAAATTCAGCCGCGGCAATAGCAAAAGGAATATCAGATGAAGGTGGTCTTTTTGTGCCTGTATCCTTTCCGTCTATTAAAGATAGGCTAAAGGATTTTAGTAAGTTAAATTATAAGGCGCTTGCAAAAGAAATTTTCAAGCTCTATTTAACTGATTTTTCTGATGAGGAAATAAGTGACTGCGTCGAAAAGGCGTATAGCGACGAGAAATTTTATGGAGATGAGCCTGTAAGCTTTAGTACGCTTTCAGATAATCTTGAAATTTTAGAGCTTTGGCATGGGCCTACTTGTGCATTTAAAGACATGGCGCTACAAATTCTTCCGCATTTTTTAACAAAGTCTTTAGAAAAAACCGGTCAAGAAAAAACGGCACTCATTTTGGTTGCAACTTCGGGAGACACTGGAAAAGCGGCCTTAGAGGGCTTTAAAAATATAGACAAAACAAAGGTATGTGTTTTTTACCCAAGCGGTGGAGTAAGCCCCATGCAGCTTTTACAAATGAACACTCAAGAGGGCGATAATGTTATGGTTTGTGCCGTAAAGGGCAATTTTGATGACTGCCAAAATGCGGTAAAACAGATATTTGCAAGTGGGAAAATAAATGAAGAATTGGCAGATAAAAACATAGTATTATCAAGTGCTAACTCCATAAACTGGGGAAGGCTGTTGCCGCAAATTGTATACTATGTGTATTCGTATGTAAGTGCTGCAAAAGATGGCAAATTTGAAGAGGGTGACGAAATTAATGTTGTCGTACCTACAGGTAATTTTGGCAATATTTTGGCGGCCTACTATGCTAAAAAAATGGGTGTCCCTATAAATAAATTCATATGTGCATCAAATTCTAACAATGTTTTGACAGATTTTATTAGAGAAGGTGTTTATGATAAGAGCAGAGATTTTTACACAACAATTACCCCTTCCATGGACATACTTATATCAAGCAATTTAGAGAGATTTTTATACGACATTTCAGGAAGTGACAGTGAGAAAATTACAAGCTATATGGCAGAGCTTTCTAAATGCGGAAAGTACAGTGTCGACGGTGA
The DNA here is from genome assembly GCA_964370635.1 of uncultured Eubacteriales bacterium. Classification (GTDB taxonomy): domain Bacteria; phylum Bacillota; class Clostridia; order Oscillospirales; family Acutalibacteraceae; genus SIG603. The sequence goes on from CAYJJU010000014.1 coordinate 51,298, forward strand.
AATTTTAAATAAAATTAAGACAGAATTTTACGCATCTTGCTGTGACGATGATGCTACCTTAGAAGTTTTGGGCCGATATTTTAAAGAATATAACTACTTAATGGATACTCACACGGCCGTCGCTGTAAAGGTGTATGAGGACTATATAAAAGACACAGGCGACGACAGGTACACTGTTTTGGCATCTACCGCATCGCCCTATAAATTTGGTAAAAGCGTTTTGTGTGCAATATCAAGTGAGCAAGTCGATGATGAATTTGAAATAGTCGACATCATAAGCAAATTATCAAACACAGAAATTCCAAGCTCGATTTTAGAGCTAAAAGAAAAGTCTGAAAAATTTGACAATTTGGTCACTAAGGAAAATATCGGTGAATTTGTACTTAATTTATTTTAGGAGGAAAAGGTGAAACTTTTTGCTATTGCAGACCTGCATTTATCTTTGGGCACCGATAAGCCTATGGATATTTTTGATGGTTGGAAAAATTACACACAAAGACTTAAAGAAAATTGGGACAAGCTTGTAAGTGATGATGACTTTGTAGTAATTGCAGGCGATATTTCTTGGGCGATGAAGCTTGAAGAGACTGTGGCTGATTTTTCTTTCATACATGAAAGACCCGGAAAAAAACTTTTAATTAAGGGCAATCACGACTATTGGTGGTGCACAAAAAAGAAAATGGACGAGTTTTTAGCCGATAACGGGTTTACAGATATTTTTATTATACACAATAACGCCTTTGTGATAGGCGATATTGCCGTGTGTGGCACGAGAAGCTGGCTTCATAACTCCGTGTCGGACGAGGATTTAAAAATCCTAAACAGAGAAGTCGGCAGGCTTAAAACCTCCATACTTGAAGCGAAAAAGTTAGGCAAAAAACCTTATGTTTTTGTGCACTATCCGCCAATTTACGATAACTACGTTTGCGAGGAAATTGTAAAGGTGTTAAAGGATGAGGGGATTAAAGACTGTTATTATGGTCACATACACGGTCCTCATGCGCTTAAAAAGGCGTTTCACGGAGAGTATTTGGGTATAAACATGAGGTTAATTTCGGGCGATTACCTAGGTTTTGCGCCTAAATTAATTTGTTAACGATCAAATTATAAATTTTTTGAGAATTTTTATGAAAATTCTGTTTTAACACTGGAAAAATGAAATCTAATATGCTATAATTACTCGAATAGTGCAAAAATGGCTATTTTAGGCGTTAATAGCACAAAAGAAAATCGTAAATTGAAAGGGATAATTAAAATGAGTTTAAAATCTACATCAAAAGTTGAAACAAATAAATATGAATTGGAGATCGAAGTATCTGCACAGGACTTTAACACTGCTATAGACGCAGCATATAAAAAAGAAGTTAAAAATATTCAAATTGCAGGCTTTAGAAAAGGCAAAGCTCCTAAAAATTTAATTGAAAAAACATATGGCGAAAAAGTATTTTTCGATGCAGCTATAGAGGCTTTATACCGTCCTACAGTATCAAAAGCCATTGATGAGTCAGAGCTTGAAGTTGTAAGCGTTGGCGAAATGGATATTATTGAGGCAAGCAAAGAAAACGGCCTTACATTTAAAGTGGCTGTCGTTGTAAAACCTGAGGTTTCAATCGAAGGTTACAAAGGCATAGAGGTAGAAAAAGAAGAAGTAAATATAACTGATGAAGACATTGACGCTGAAATCAACAAAACACTTGATAGAAATTCAAGAATGGTAAGTGTTGATGACAGAGCTGCCCTAACAGGCGACACTGCTACTATCGACTTTGAAGGCTTCTTAGACGGCACTCCGTTTGAAGGCGGAAAAGGCGAGGGTTATGAATTAGGACTAGGCGCCGGACAATTTATTCCTGGATTTGAAGATCAAATAGTAGGACACGAAATTGGCGATGCATTCGATGTAAACGTAACATTCCCAGAAGAGTACCACGCAGAAGATCTTAAAGGCAAAGCTGTTGTGTTTAAAGTAAAACTTCATGCAATTAAAAGAAAAGAACTGCCAGAACTTGATGATGAGCTTGTAAAAGACATAAGCGATTTCGACACAGTCGATGCTTATAAAGCAGATGTTAAAGAAAAACTTGAGACTGCTAAAAAAGCAGAAGTTGATGCTCAGGCAGACAACACTCTAATAGACACTATAGTTGAAAAACTTGAGGGTGAAATTCCAAGCGAAATGTATGAGAGTGAAATTAATGAAAGCATTAACAACTTCGCATACAGACTACAAAGCCAAGGCTTAAATGTTGAAACATACATGCAGTACACAAATCTTACTCCAGAAACACTTCGTGAGCAATTTAGAGCACAGGCTGAGAAAAACGTTAAAGTAAGACTAGCACTTGAAAAAATTGTTGAGCTTGAAAACATCGATGCAACAGATGCTGAAATTGATGCCGAGTATGAAAAACTTGCAGGAATGTACAATGTTGAAGTAGACCAAGTTAAGGCTATGGTGCTTCCAGAGCAACTAAAAGGCGATGTAACAAATCAAAAAGCGGTTGAATTTATCCGTGAAAATGCGGTAGTTAAAACAAAATAATTAATAATTACCAAAAAATGTAATATAATAGAGTAAGTAAGCTAAGAGAGGAGTTTAATTAATCTTATGAGTTTAGTACCTTACGTTGTTGAACAAACCAGTAGAGGGGAAAGGTCTTATGACATATTCTCAAGACTTTTAAATGACAGAATAATCATGTTAAATGAAGAGGTAAATGACACCTCTGCAGGACTTATTGTGGCTCAGCTTTTATATCTTGAAAGCCAAGACCCCGATAAGGATATAAATCTTTATATAAACAGCCCCGGAGGTTCAATTACTTCCGGCATGGCAATTTATGATACTATGCAGTTTATTAAATGCGATGTGTCTACAATTTGCATAGGCATGGCTGCAAGCATGGGTGCTTTCTTACTAGCCGCAGGCGCAAAAGGCAAGCGTATAGCGCTTCCAAACAGTGAAATCATGATTCACCAGCCAAGCGGTGGCGCTCAAGGCCAAGCGACTGACATTGCTATTCAAGCAGAGAGAATTATTGCAAAGAAAAAAGCGCTTAATGAAATTCTTTCAGAGAAAACAGGTCAGCCGATAGAAGTTATACAAAATGATACCGAAAGAGATAATTTTATGTCTGCTAAAGAGGCACAAGATTATGGTATTATAGACAAAATAATCAGCAGTAGATAATTTAAGGAAGTGACTTTTTTTGGAAAATAATCTCACTAATGAAGTATATTGTTCTTTTTGCGGTAAACCGCAATCAATGGCAAACAGGATAGTAGCAGGAAAATCTGCATATATTTGCGATGCCTGCATTTCTCTGTGCCAAAGTATAATCGACGATGAAGAATACGATATTAAAAAGAATAATGTAAATAAAAAAGGCGATGCTTTAGACGCACATTTTAAAACGCTTTTAAAGCCTTATGAAATTAAAAATTTGCTTGATGAATATGTAATTGGGCAGGATAATGCTAAAATTGCGCTTTCTGTTGCGGTTTACAATCATTATAAAAGAGTAGCTTTTGGAAATGACGACGACGTGGAAATAAATAAGAGCAATGTGCTTTTACTTGGACCTACAGGCGTTGGAAAGACATATATCGCACAGACTCTAGCAAGGATTTTAGATGTTCCGTTTGCAATTGCAGACGCTACCACTCTAACCGAAGCGGGCTATGTGGGAGACGATGTTGAAAATATTTTACTAAGGCTTATTCAGGCGGCTGATTATGACATTCAAAAGGCAGAGCGTGGAATAATTTACGTTGATGAAATCGACAAGATAACAAGAAAATCAGAAAATACATCTATAACACGTGATGTAAGCGGCGAAGGCGTGCAACAGGCCCTTTTAAAAATTCTTGAGGGTACTGAAGCTGCAGTGCCGGCAAAGGGCGGAAGAAAACATCCTCAACAAGACCATATCATTATAGACACCACAAATATTTTATTTATTTGCGGCGGTGCCTTTGATGGGCTTGAAAAGCTAATCGAAAAACGTTCTGAGTCCTTATCACTGGGCTTTACGGGTGCAGTAAACGATAAGGCAAGCAAGATGGAGAAAAATCTATTTAAGGATGTTGCGCCTCATGACCTTGTTAAGTTCGGAATTATTCCGGAGCTTGTAGGTCGATTGCCGATAATTACAGTTTTGGAAAACTTAGACGAAGAGGCACTGGTTAAAATTTTGACAGAGCCTAAAAACAGTTTGATAAGACAGTACAGAAAATTATTTGAGCTTGACACTATTGAAATAGAATTTAACGACGACGCACTTGTAGAGGTTGCAAAACTTACGCTAGAGCGCAAAACAGGTGCTAGAGGACTTAGGTCTATCATGGAAAATGTATTGACTCCTTTAATGTATGAAGTCACACAGGACCATACGGTAGAAAAAGTAATAATCACTGCAAATTCTATAAATAAGAGTGAAGAACCTCAAATTATTAGAAATGTTGAAAGACTTCCTGTGAGTATTCAAGTGGCTGCAAGCCCTAAAAGAAAACAGAGAAAGTCAAGCGTGTCTTAAGTATATAAGGACTGTGTTGGCTTTATGTGTCAGCACAGTCTATTTTTAGCCTAAGCAGGAGGTAAAATTATATGAATAAAAAAGAAAATAGTAACTTTATAATGCCTGTGCTTGCCATGAGGGGAATGGTGGTTTTTCCTTCTATGGTAATCCAGTTTGATGTTGGTCGCCCAAAGTCAATTTTAGCCGTTAAGGCGGCACTTGAAACCGATAGAAAAATTTTTTTGGTCACACAAACCGATTTTTCGGAAAATGAACCCACCGTTTCCGATATATATAAAATGGGCGTGGTTGCAAAGATTAAGCAGGTAATCCATAATTCTAACGAGGCAATTAAAATCCACATAGAAGGCCTTTACAGGGCAGAGCTTAATTCCCTTTTAAACACAGAAAAATATTTAATTGGAGACATTACAAAAGTTGACACGATAAATTACCGAGAAAGTGCAAGAAGCGGAGCCACCGTAAGGGTTGCGATAGACAGGTTTGAGGAGTACTTGCACTGGTTTAAGCATGTGCCTCCCGATATTTTGGCAGGCATTGCAAAAGAAAAGCACTGCGGACATCTTGCAGACTATATGGCGTCTAACTTGAATATTAGTTATTTCCAAAAACAAATAATTCTTGAGGAACTCCACCCTGTAAAAAGACTTACAAAACTTAATGAAATTTTAGCAGATGAAATTTCAATTTTAAAGGTTGAAACCGAGATTTCACGTAAGGCGCAGGAAAATATGGACGAAAACCACAGGGAATATATTTTGCGTGAGCAAATGAAAATTATCGCCTCTGAACTTGGTGAAGAAAATTCACCTCTTGAAGAGTCCGATGAATTTAAACAGCGCATTTATGCCTTAAATCTTGATAAAAAAATTCAAGCAAAGCTATTTAATGACTGTGATAAGCTTGCAAGAATGCCGTCAAGCTCGCATGAAGGCAGCGTTTTGCGCGCCTATATTGAAACCTGTTTATCTTTGCCTTGGAACGAGAAAACCACGGAGAGAACAAATGTAAAACAGGCCGAAAAAATACTTGAGCGTGACCATTTTGGGCTTAAAAAAGTCAAGGAGAGGTTTTTAGAAATACTTGCGGTTCGCACATTAAATGGCGACACTACAAGCCAAATCATCTGCCTTGTAGGCCCTCCGGGTGTGGGAAAAACTTCTATTGCCAAGTCTATAGCAGAGGCAACAGGAAGAAAATACGTAAGGGTATCTTTGGGTGGAATACAAGACCAGGCAGACATAATGGGCCACAGAAAAACTTATGTAGGCTCTATGCCGGGCAGAATTATTGCAGCAATAAAACAGTCAGGGGTTAAAAATCCGCTGATTTTACTCGATGAAATTGATAAGCTTGGACAAAGCTTTAAAGGCGACCCTTCATCGTCGCTTTTAGAAGTGCTAGACCCCGAGCAAAACAAGGAATTTCACGACCATTATATAGACTTACCCTTTGATTTAAGCGAAGTTTTATTTATAACAACGGCAAATAATCCCTCGACTATTCCGGGGCCTTTATACGATAGAATGGACGTTATCAACCTTGGAAGTTATACCCATGCGGAAAAACTGCAAATCGCCACAAAATATTTGGTGAAAAAGCAACTAAAAAGGCATGGAATAGCCGTAAAGCAGTTGAAGTTTACACAAAAGGTGATAGAAGAGCTTATAGAGCATTATACAAAAGAAGCAGGCGTAAGAACCCTAGAGCGCAGTATAGCCTCAATTTGCAGAAAAATGGCTATGAAAATCGTAAATGATGAAGTTAAAGGCAACTATACATTAAAAATAGCGGATATGGAAGAGCTATTAGGCCCTAGAAAATTTAATAAAGATAATAGGAATAAAACAGATGAAATAGGCCTTGTAAACGGACTTGCATGGACAAGTGTTGGCGGCGAAATGCTTCCTATTGAGGTTGCAGTAATGGACGGAAAAGGTAAAATTCAGCTTACAGGCTCTTTGGGAAATGTCATGAAAGAGTCCGCAAACACTGCGATTACCTGTATTAGGACTATGGCAGAAAAACTTAATATTTCCTCTGATTTTTATGAGAAGAAGGATATACACATTCATGCGCCGGAAGGTGCAGTGCCAAAAGACGGCCCTTCAGCCGGTATTGCAATGGCAACGGCAATTTGCTCAGCCCTTACGAATATAGAAGTAAGGCACGAAATTGCTATGACAGGTGAAATCACTTTACAAGGCAGGGTTTTACCTATAGGCGGGCTTAAAGAAAAGTCTATGGCGGCATATAAAAACGGAATAAAAACGGTGCTTATCCCGTTTGATAATGAAGCCGACTTAGCCGATGTCGACGATATAGTAAAAAATAACGTAGAGTTTATAACTGTAAAACGAATAGACGAGGTTTTAAGTAAGGCTCTTGTAAAAATGCCGGACAAAACATTTAAAGCCATAGATATTGCTGTCAAAACAAATACACAAGACAGTGCACAGATGACACATTGAGAGGTGTAAAGTGAATTATAATATAGCAGATTTTGAATTTTCGGCAGGACTTTCTAAACAACTTCCAAACAGCGATTTACCGGAGATAGTTTTTTCCGGTAAATCAAATGTAGGAAAATCTTCACTGATTAATAAGCTTTTAAACAGAAAATCTCTTGCAAGGGTTAGTGCAAAGCCCGGCAAAACTGCCACAATTAACTCGTATAAACTTAATGAGTGCAGGTTTATTGACCTTCCGGGTTATGGGTATGCAAAGGTGTCTCACAGTGAAAAAGAGCGCTGGGCAAAGCTTGTAGAGGGCTATTTTGCGCAGGAAAGAAACATAAGACTTGTAATTCAAATTCTTGATATCAGGCATAAACCCACAAAAGACGATGTTCAAATGATTAATTTTTTAATAGAAAAAGACCTGCCTTTCATGGCGATACTTACAAAAAGAGATAAATTAAACAAGACAGAGTTTTTAAAGCAAATGGAAATGTTTAAAGAAATGTTTTTTGAAGCAGAAATTGATTTTATGCCATTTTCTTCATCAAAAGGCGACGGAGTAGACGAGCTTAAAGAAATAATTGAAAAATCTATAGTGTAACTTATTTACTTTTTCGCTTTTATATGGTAAAATTTTAAATCATGAGAATGTAAAGGAGAATGCTTTATGAATTCTAAAATTTTTGATGAAAATATCCATTTTCTGTTTGAGGTAATACTTTCACTTAAGGATAAAGATGAGTGCTCAAAATTCTTTGAAGACTTATGCACTGTTCCGGAGCTTAAGGCAATGTCACAAAGACTAGTTGTTGCCAAAATGCTAAGTGAGAAAAAAGTTTACAGTGAAATTGTAAATGCAACCGGTGCGTCTACGGCTACAATCAGCCGTGTGAACAGGTCGTTAATTTACGGAAATGATGGTTACTCTATGTTGTTTAAAAGAGTAGAAAAGGATAGTGAAGAGTAATGGCGTCTTATGATGTTTTTTCGGAGTTTTATGATGAGCTTACGAAAAATGTTAATTATAAGGATAAAGCCGACTATTTAGAGTGCTTATTTAAAAAATACAAGCATGAACCAAAATTATTACTAGATCTTGCATGTGGCACGGGCAGTTTGACTTTAGAGCTACACAATAGAGCCTATGATATATATGGGGTAGATGCGTCTGCCGCCATGCTTTCTATTGCAAAGGAAAAGGCATACGACATGGATGTCTCTATGCTTTACCTATGTCAAAAAATGCAAAATTTAGACTTGTACGGCACGGTGGATACGGTGATTTGTATGCTTGACGGCATAAATCATCTACCCGCCGGCTTTGACGTGCAAAAAACCTTTGACAAAGTATCGCTTTTTTTAGAGCCGGGTGGCTATTTTATCTTTGATTTTAATACGGTTTATAAGCATAAACATGTGCTTTCAAACAACACATATATCTATGATGTGGAGAATGTATACTGCGTTTGGCAAAATATTTACGAAGAAGTGGGGGATAAGGTTAAAATTTATCTCGATTTTTTCTCTAAAATGGAAAGCGGCAAATATGAGCGAAGCTGTGAAAGTTTTAGCGAGATAACTTTTCCATTAAAAGAAGTAGAGCAAATGCTTGTAAATTCAGGATTTAAACTTATTGATATATTTGAAGATATGAGCTTTAATGAAGTGTCAGATAATACTGAAAAGGCTATGTTTATAGCACAAAAAATTTAGTAAGAGGAATAGTAATGGATAGAATAATTAGAAATATCGCACATGACGGAAGTGTCATGATGCTTGTTATTGATAGCACAGACGCCGTGAAAGTTGCGCAGCAATGTCATGGTTTGACGGCTACTACATCGGCTGCCTTAGGACGTGCCCTTACCGGCGCATCTATAATGGGCTGTATGTTAAAATCAGATGACTCTAGTGTCACGCTGAAATTTAACGGAGGCGGCCCTATAGGCAATGTAATAGCTATTTCAGACAGCAAGGGTAATGTGCGTGGCTATGTCGATAGGCCTCATATCGAGCTTCCTATAAGGCCTGACGGCAAACTTGATGTAGGAGCGGCTGTGGGCAAAGACGGCAGGGTAGGTGTCATAAGAGATTTCGGTGCTGGTGAGCCATATATTGGACAGTCAGAGATAGTAAGTGGTGAAATTGCCGAGGATATTACAAATTACTATGCTGTAAGCGAGCAAGTGCCTACTGTGTGTGCCTTGGGTGTGCTTACGGATAAAGTTACAAAAGAAGTGCTTTTGGCAGGTGGATTTTTAATACAAGTCCTGCCGGGTGCGTATGAAAGTGATATACAAAGACTAGAAAATGATTTAAAAGACGTAGAGGCGATGACAACTATGCTTGCAAAAGGCATGTCGCTTGAAGAAATTTGCCAAAAGGTTTTAAAAAGTTTCGATATGGATAAACTTGACGAGACTGAAATTCACTATGCCTGTACTTGCAGTAAACAAAAGTATGAAAAAGCACTTATAACGCTTGGTGCAGAGGAATTAAGCTCCTTGCCGCTTACAAATGGATTCGTCGAAACAGTGTGCCCATACTGTAATAAAAAGCACTTGTTTGCGCCAAATGAAATAAGCAATTTGGTGAAGAAAATAAAAAAATAAATTTTTTTTAAAAAAGGTATTGACTTTTCCGTTTATATGTAGTAAGATATAACACGTCGCTGAGATACACCTTACATAAGTAACTCGAAGCGATGTGCTAAATGGGGGCATAGCTCAGCTGGTTAGAGCACCTGCCTTACAAGCAGGGGGTCATAGGTTCGAGTCCTATTGTCCCCACCATTATGGCCCAGTAGTTCAGTTGGTTAGAACGCTAGCCTGTCACGCTAGAGGTCG
>CAYJJU010000015.1:0-57597 GCA_964370635.1 uncultured Eubacteriales bacterium
CGAGTGACAGGACTTGAACCTGCGGCCTCTTGACCCCCAGTCAAGCGCGCTACCAGCTGCGCCACACCCGGTCGCAAAAGTTATTATATAACATTTTTAGAATAATTGCAAGCGTTTATTTAATAAAATATTTGTGTTGACAATATTTGTATTTTTCTTTATCATGAGTGTATAGTATGAAATAAAAGATAGGATTTGACTTATGGATAATGTAAATAAACTCGATCTTGCAGCAAAGCTGTTTCCTTCGGTTTCAAATAAAAATAACTCCTCTGTTTTTAGGTTTTCTATTGTTCTTAAAGAGCAGGTTGATGAGAAATTCTTGCAAATTGCGGTAAACATGATTTATGAAAGATTTTCTATATTTTTTATGCGCCTTAGGACAGGCTTTTTTTGGAATTATTTTGATAAAAACAGACTTTACTTTACAGTAGAAAAAGAGATAAACTCGCCATGTTTTACCATTACATCAAGAGAAAACAAAGATTTTATGATAAAAGTGCTATATTTTGGGCACAGAGTTTCTGTGGAAGCCTTCCATGCAATTACAGACGGTAGCGGAATTGTAGAATTTTTAAAATCGCTTATATTCTATTATCTTTCGCTTAAAAGCGGTAAGATTGATGACGAGGGAAAAATTTTGCTGTTTGATGAATTTGATAAGAATGACTTTGAAGACAGCTTTAATAAACATTTTTCTAATGTTAAAAAAAGTAAGCTTAAAACTAAGAATAAGGCTCTTCAGAAGAATTCGTATAGAATTAATGGTGAAAAATTTAAGAAAAAAGGCAATAACACCACAATCGGAATTGTATCGATTAATTCTCTCAAGAAACACTGTAAAGAAAATAACTGCACTATAACTGCATTTTTACTTGCAAACTTGTTTGTTTCAATTTATAATGCAAAGCAAAAATTTGAAAAAGACCTTAGGCCTATTGTCATAGCGGTTCCTGTTAATTTGAGGAACATATTCGGTTCTACTACGCTTAAAAATTTTTTTGGAGTGGTGAACATTAGCTTTAATGTAAATGAAGAAACAAAATTTTCTGAACTTGTGGAATCTATAACTAAGCAGTTAAAACTTTACACCGATAAAGATTATCTTGAAAGTGAATCTGTCCAAAACACGAAAATGTCTGAAAATGTTGTTTCAAAGAACACTCCCCTATTTATCAAAAACATGGTACTGCCCATAGGTTTTGCCCTAATGGGAGAAACCAAAAAGACTATTTCAGTATCAAACATAGGCAAAATTGATTTGCCAAGCGGACTTACCCCTCATATCGAGCATGCAGAATTGCTGATTTATCCGACGCCCAAAAGTCCTATAAACTGCAGTATATGTTCTTTTGAGGATAAACTTAGCATAAATTTCACACGCTCTATCAAAGACGTCGAAATAATAAGAGAGTTTTTTGTTACGCTTGAGAGAAAAACAAATATTGAAATAAATGTTTATTCAAACGAATGGGAGGATGATGAAGATGAATAGATGTACAAATTGTAATGTAAATGTATATGAAAATCACAGGCATTGCCCCCTATGTCATCAAAAATTTGAAAACACTAAAGACACAGTTGTAAAATATCCTTCGTATAAAGATATAATAAAAAATCGCACTCCGCTTAAAAATTTGCCGTTATTCATATCGGCATCGGCAGGTCTTATATGTCTTTTTATAAATTTATTGATAGTAGGAAGCAGGTTTTGGTCCTTAATCGTGATTTTTTCACTGCTTTATATAAATGTTACGATTTGGCTTGTACATTCCAAAAAAATTCATTTTGGGCGAAAAGTTATTATAAATTATCTGCTTTTGTCTATTACTTTAATTGTAATAGACGCTGTGACGGGTATGAGATATTGGGGCACTGACTACGCTTTTCCGTTTTTAAGTTTGGCAACCACGCTATATTTAATGTATTTGTCCCTTAGAAATAGAACAATGTTTGTGGAGTACTTTGGATATATACTTATTACTATGTTTATAAGCTTAATACCAGCACTTGTGTCGCTTGTGTTTTTAATACTGGGATTTCGCCATACACCGTGGGGGCTTTTCAGTGTTGCGATAAGCTCTGTAATAATAACTTTTGGCTTATATTTATTTTCAGACAAAATGCTTAAAACTGAGCTAAAAAAGAGATTTCACAAATAATAATTTGTGTAATAATGTTTACAATTGTAAAATTTTGTGTTATTATTTTTTTATAAGGGATTAGGTCATTTGTGTGACTGCATTGCAGTGGTGAAATGAGGGATTTTTATGAAAAATTTTAAAATCAAACATAAGTTTTATCTGTGTCTTGGAATTATTTTGATACTCACTTTAGGAGCAGGTTCAACTGCAATTTTTAGTGCAAGAGGGATTAATGATACTTTTGAAGAATTCTATGAAAATAGTTATTTATCTTATGCACATATTTCGAGCGCAAGAATACATTTTGATAACATGGCAAAGGCGCTTGCTGTGCCGATTACTACGGACGATAAGGATCTTATTTTGGCAGCGCACGAGCAAGGTAGTGATGAGTTTCAATCTTTTTTTGAAAATCTTGAGGCGATAAAAGCCTTGAATACTAAGGCTGAAGTAAATGAAGTATTGGCAAAAGTAGAGGAAAGTGCGAATATTACTGAAAGTTTTAGGACTCAAGTGGCAGACTTGGTCTCAAATAATCTATTTGATGAAGCCAGAGCACTATATTTCGGAGAGTTTTTTACAAACTTTGATCAAACACTTACCCATATTGAGGGAATTGTAAGTATAACAAATTCTAATGCGGGAAATACATTTATTGAGACTGATGAGCGAAATGTATTTGAAACTCGCCTTTTAATCGCCATACTTACAGTGACGGCAATTTTGATTTTAGCCTTAGGATACATGCTAATAAAATCTTTTACCACTCCCCTATTTAAAATCAAGAATTCTTTTGACAAGCTTTCAAAGGGTAATTTTAGTGAGGCTCATATTGATTATAAGTCAAATGACGAGTTTGGTGAGCTTGCAGAAAACTTGCGTTTTACAATAGAGAATTTCTATAATGTTGTTGACGATTTAAACGCAAAGCTTTCAAAACTTGCAGACGGAAACTTTTTACCGGACAATGAAAATCAGCACTTGTACTTAGGCGATTTTGCGAAAATTATCGATTTAGTACATGTGTTCTCAAAAAATATTGAAAACACCCTACACCAGGTTTCAGATTCTTCAAATAGCATCATGATAAGCTCAAACCAAGTTTCAGAAGCCGCACAGGTACTTGCAGAAGGCGCTTCAGACCAAGCCTCTTCTATAGAAAAATTAAAAGATACCATCAGCGATATATCAAACCAAATTAATAAAATTGATGCAAATGCTCAAAACGCATCCCTTGCGTCAGAGTCCTCAGAAATCGCGGTTTCTAACAGCAATCAAAAAATGCAAGAGCAAATGCTTTCTATGCAAGAAATTGAACTTAAATCCAACGAGATAAGCAAAATCATTAAAACCATCGAAGATATCGCTTTCCAAACCAATATTTTGGCGCTTAATGCAGCGGTAGAGGCCGCGAGAGCCGGTGAAGCAGGCAAAAGCTTTGCAGTTGTAGCCGATGAAGTCCGAAGCCTTGCTGTAAAATCTACAGAGGCGGCGCAAAATACCACGACACTTATAAATGCATCTATAGAAGCGATAAATAAAGGCGTGTCACTCTCTAAAGTTACAGCAAACGAGCTTTTAGGAGTTGTTGACAAGGCGCAGGAAACTAATTTGCTCATTAATGAAATTTCCAAGGAAACAAAAATGCAATCCCATGCGATTATTGAAGCCATGGCAGGCGTTGAGGCAATATCTAATGTCGTACATACAAACGCATCAACAAGCCAAGAAAGTGCCGCAACCAGCACCGACCTTTCAAATCAAGCAACGGCTTTAAACGAAATTATTGCAAATTTTAAACTTTCGGATTAATAAAAAAAGAACTGCCACAAATGCGTAAAAACATTTGTGGCAGTATTTTTTTATTTTAACCGGTTCCTATGCTTACATAAACTGTGATAGTAGTGCCATACGGGAGCTCTTCTCCGGAGTTATAATCTTTGTACCACATTACGTTTCCTGCAGGAATGTCGTGGCTGGTAGATTCTTCAGGAAGAACAACAAAGCCCTCTTCCTCTAAAATTACAATCGCATCGCTAAATTTTAGTCCGCTTATATTCGGAAGTGCGCGGATTTCTTTTCCAAGGCTAACTACAACATTAATAGTCCCCCCACGCTCTACATTACCGTCTGGGAGAGGATTTTGGCTAACTATTCTTCCATCTCCGACTTCATCGCTAAAAATTTGTGATTCAATGTTTATTGTGAAGTCGTAAACGTTGTCCATGGCGATTTCACCAAGCCAATCTTCGTAATTATCGCCTACCATGTCGGGCGCTTTAATATACTCGGCGGCAGATACATCGTTTAGTGAATCATCAATTGCGTCTGTGACGTTTGAAAACAGCGTCCCTGACTGGATTATACTGGAAAGCACAAAGAATAGTACGACAGCTGTAACAGCAAAAGATGCAATCATCCAAACTGTCGGTGAAACTATCTTATTGTTTGCAGAAGCTCCTTTTTTTCCCTGTGGAATATCTCTTATGGTTCTTACTTCCATAGACTGCTCGATAATTGGAGAGTTTGAAGTAAGCTCCGTTTTAAGCCTTTTAAAACTGCTGGTTCTATTTTTTTGCTGTACTTGAAGACCCGTGGCAAGTGCCAAAATCATAGGCCTTGGCATGTTTTTAATCAAATCTTTTGGTATCATCATCTTGCCGTCGTTTGCCCTATAATCAGCACCCGGCGGAAGCTCTCCGGTGAGTGCGAATATTGTACAGGCACAAAAGCCGTAAACATCGGTGATTTCACTGCACTCAAGCGTTCTTACATGTTGCTCATACGCAGCGGCTCCTACCACTAAGTCCGGAGTAATCAGTGCGTTGATTCGGCGGACGGGCTCGGTGCAAAAGCTTGTTAAAACTAGCTTATTGTCTTGTGTTACTAAAAGAGTATCGGGCGAAATCCCCAAATGCTTTACGCCTTTACTGTGCATGGTGCTAAAGGAATCGATTCCGCTTAGCATGAGATTCATGGCTTTTTGCCATTCAAGTTTAGCGCCGTTTTCCTTTACATACTCTCTAAGCGTCGGAGCATTTATGTACTCATATACTATGTATGCCGTGTTATTTTCCCAAAACATATCCCTTACGGTGATGATTGAAGGGCAGTCCTTTAATGAAATTAGACCCTTAGCCATGTTTAGATACATGTTAAAAAACTTATCAAACACTTCGCCTGCACGCTCGTGAGGGGTAATTGAACCTGTTTTAGCATCTCTTACTGCAAGTTTTATCGGGAAAAATTCTCGTATAGTTACCCTTACATCGTCTAGTTTATCAAGAGCGTTATATGTAAAGCCTTCACTGTTTGAAGAAAAACTTCTTCCCATTAAATATCTGTTTTGCAGCAAGGTATTATACTTTAAAGCATTGTCTACTTGAGCCGCCTTAACCGACATTTTGCAAGAAGGGCAAATTTCTTCATTGCCTTTTAAAGACTTAAAACAATTCATACAGTACTTTGTTTGTGACATGTTTGTCCTCCTAAAAAAACTAATTAATAAACTTATTCTATCACAATTTTTAAGAGATAACAAGACATATTGTGAAAAATTATGTCAAGAACCCGTGGATTTATACTTTCTTATGCCAAGTCTCCATAATAGATAGCAGGGAAGTAAAAATATCAGCGAGAGTACAGGTGTGAGTGCGTTTAAAATTGATGTGTTTATGTCAAATAAATATAAAAGTGGGTAGTACTGCACTAAGGCTAAGGGGATGATGAAAGTGAAGAATTTAAGTATTTCCTCCCCAAAAACAGACAGTGGATATGCGCCAAATTGTCGTCCGCCGTCTGTGAAAATGTTGATAAATTCTAGTCCCTCGGTAGTAAAAAAGCATAGCGAGGCGTAAAGTATGTAGAGTGCGGCAAAAAAAGCAATGCCGCAAATTATCATGAGTATCACCACTAAAATTTTAAGAGGAGTGAAATCGATGTTTGAAAACATAAGACCAATTACAAGGAATACTACCGCCTGTAGACATCTTCCAAGCTTTGTAAAGTCAAATCTTGAAACGAGAGTGAAGAAAATGGTGGATTTTGGGCGCAAAAGCATTCTATCAAATTCTCCGTTTGAAATAAGGTTTGAAAACATGTCGAATCCCCTTATAAAGCATATGGCTAGAGACGATGAAATGTTTATTATAGAAAATGAAAATAGAATTTGCTCAAAAGTGAAGCCATTTATCGAGTGAAATCTTGAAAACAGAAAATATATTTCCAAAAATTCAAAGGCAATTAAGAAAAATTGTGACACAAATAGAATGAAAAAAGAGGTCTTATGCTCAATTTGCGTCCTAAAGTGCATGGATAAAAATTTAAAATAAAGTTTCATCATTAACCCCCTTGCACAACTAATTTTTTTAAGGCGTGTTTAATAAGAGTTCTACCTATAAACTGCAAAACCACTATCCAAAATATTTGAAGAGCTAAAAAAACAAGTGCACTTTCAGCCATTATATTTCCGGAATATACGTTTAACGGAAAATTTACGCAAAGCCCAAACGGTAAAACCGATGCAATATCTGAAAGCATGGAGGGGAAAAATGCAAGAGGCAGTATAAGCCCTGAGAAAAATCCTCCTACTATCATTACGGCAAGTCGTATCCCGTCCATATTAACCGTGTAAAAACCCGAGATGTATACTAGCATATTAATGCTAATCAGCAAAATAACGGCAAGCGATAGACTTATTAAAAACAAGAGAAAAGCGCTTACAGAGTGTGGTGCGGCAAAATTATAAGGTGCTGGCAAAAATACGGCAATTAGTATAACGGGTGCAAAGCGTAATGTGCCTGCCGCTATTCTACTTGCAATATCCTTTGAAAACCACATGCCATAAATATTTACCGGTCGTATAAGTTCAAGCGCTACATCGCCTGTTTTAATGCCTTCAATTATCGTGTTATCATACCTGAAAAAGTTTAAAACGGCAAAAAAGGCCTGTTGTAGCCAAATATAGCTTACAAGCTCGTTTATTCCCATGGGAAATGCCGAGGGGTCGCTTTTGTAAAAGGCAAGGTACATGTTTATATACATAAAGCCCCACACAAACTGGGTGGCAAGGCCGCCGAGTGCCGCCGCTCTGTACTGAAGAGAGTTTGAAAATCTTATCTTAAAAAACGCAAAATACTTTTTAATTTCGGTCATTTTCTCACCCCCTATGCTATTTCATATTTTTTGTATAGCTTCACAATTAAATCCTCAACAGAAATATCGCTAATGTGAATATCCTCAATTTCTAGCTGTTTTGATAAAAGCTCTATGGATTTTGAAACTTTAATTTTATTTTGGTCGATAGAAAGTTTTAGCGAGTTTTTCTCCTGATTAACAAGGCTTACACCGTCTATTTCACTAAAATTGCCGTTTGAGTAAACAAGGCTTAAAAGCTTGCGATTGTCTACTTCTTTCTTTAAATTATCAAGATTATTATCAAGCAAAATTTTGCCTTTTCCTATCAAGATTACACGCTGAGAAAGCGCCTCTATGTCCTGCATGTCGTGAGTTGTTAAAATTATTGTGGTCTTTTTTTCTTTATTTAAAGTTTTAATAAAATCTCTTACGGCAATTTTTGAAACTGCGTCAAGCCCTATTGTGGGCTCGTCCAAAAATAAAATTTTGGGACTATGTAAAAATGCGGCGGAAATTTCACAGCGCATCCTTTGGCCAAGGCTTAACTGCCTTGTAGGAGTTTTTAATAAATCAGATAAATTTAAAAGCTCACAAAGTTCGTCTAATGATTTTTTATATGCTGTGTCATCAATTTTATATATCTCTTTTATGAGTTCAAAGGAGTCAATTACGGGAATATCCCACCAAAGCTGAGAGCGTTGGCCAAATACTACGCCAATATTTTTCACATACTCTTTTCGGTCTTTCCATGGGGTATAGCCAAGTATTGAACATTCACCGCTGTCCGGAGTTAAAATTCCGCTCATGATTTTTATAGTACTGCTCTTCCCTGCTCCGTTAGGGCCGATATACCCTACAATTTCGCCCTCTTTTATAGAAAAATCAATATTATCTAGCGCTAAAATATTTGTGTACTCTTTTTTTATTAAAGATTTTACTGCGTTTTTGAAACCCTTGTCACGACGTGCTACCTTGTAAGTTTTGCATATGTTTTTAAGCTCTATCATCTGCTTACCCTCCTTTAAAATAGAAAAATAGACCCCAAAAAATCAATTTGGGGTCTACAATAATAACACTTTAATATTAATTTGTCAATAATATTATTTTGCTGTAAAACTACAGCACTCTGTGTCGCTCATGGAGCTTGGTACGGCGCAGCAGCCTTCTACGCTGACAGCCTTTGCATTACAGCTGTCTGACAAATTATAGCTACAGTTTGTCGCCTTACAAAAAACCTCGGTATCTTCTACTGCATATTTTGTTACTGCATTTTGCCCTGCCGCCGCCTTTGGGTAGTATGAAGTGCAACAGGTTTGGTCCTTCTTAACAGCCGCCGGCCCGTCTACCTTGATGTTTGATAGCGAACATAGGCTATCTAAATTATTTGCGCAACTGTTTACCCCACATGTCAATCTGGTCATATAAGTCAGTCCTTTCAAAAATTAATTGCAAAATGTGTTTTGCATATTAATTATTTTTTACAAAGAACTGAAAGTTATACTTAAAATTCATTTAAAAGTTTTTGATTTTCCATCTGCATATCAATATATGTCTTGAGTATCGGAGTAGAAATTCTTTCAATTTTTTCCTCTAAAACATCGGTGTTTTCTGAAATCACGTCTACAATTTTTCTATCAATTAAATTTTCATCACACATAGAGTAAAGTATTTCAATACTCCTACTCCATGAATAAGATTCTTTATATTTTCTCGCACCGACTAAGGCGCTTGTAATGTCTGATACCACAACAATTTTTTCGCTTAAAGATAAATCTTTTTCAAGTGTGTGAAAAGGATAACCGCTTCCATTAAGCTTTTCGTGATGGCTTACTGCAATTTTTACTATATTTTCATTAAATGTATCCCTAAGTATCTCCTCGGTGAAATTTACATGCTTTTGCATCTGTGACATTTGGAAATCATTATAAATTCCGGTAAACTCTAAAATTTCACTGTCTATGGCAATTTTACCGATGTCGTGAACTAAGGCGCCGTAATAAATCATGTCAATTTCTTTTTGACTAAGCCCTAGCTTTTGAGCCAAAAACACACTTATTGTCATGGTGTTTATTGAGTGTATCATGGTTACATTGCTTTTAAATTCAATGGTTTGGATAATCATTTTTAAATATAGTCTTGCTTCTTTCTCGCAAATATGTAAAAAATCTATTTCATTATCAAACCAAGTGACTGCTGTTTCATGCCAATTTTCACTAAAAATATTATTCTCATTAATCGCCTTATCTAGTGCGTTAAGATATTTTTCATCAAAGTAATCCGTATTTTGCATTGTAGAAACGATGTCACATACGGGTATGTTTGAGGCAAGTGCTATATCCGCCCTATCTGCGGTAAAAATAATTTGGGCATATTTTGCTATAGTTTCATCGACATTTAAAAGCGATTTATAAGGTGTGTGGTGATAAAGCAAAACTTCCGATAAATCTTTTAAGGGTGATAGATATTTTAAGAAAAGATAACCGTAAATTGAATGAGGCTTTACATATCTAGTTTCAAACTCTATCATATTGTCTATTTCTTCGGTTTTATAGGCCCCAATATCATGAAATAAAGACAGTAAAAACATCGCTTTACGGTCTATGCTCTCATCGTTTAAAATATCAAGCATTTTGTCTGTAATATAAGAAACCCTTAAACCGTGGTCGACAAGTCTGTTATCATAATATTGTAATGATTTTGCGCAAAGAGAAATTATTTGTTTTGGATTTATAGTATATGGCATATAAATCTACTCCTTACTTTCATAAAGTGAGTTTGCTGCCGCTTCACGTGCAATATCAATTATACTGTAATCATTTGGTTCTTTATCGCTAAGCGATGGAATTTGGCTATATACCTCACACACATGAGAGCGTGACCAAAGGCCTGTGTCTAGCCTAATGGAATACCCGTGACCGCTTTCGCAAATCCAGTCTGTCATCTTAGCCTGAGGCAAGCCATAAGCCGCAAGTATGGTCATAATTACTCCGCCATGGGTTACAAGTGCTACATCGGTTTGACCGCTAAACATCATGTTGTTTACAAGGATTTCAAAGCCTTTGCAGACCCTTTGCATAAACACAGAAAAGCTTTCACCGTTTGGAGGCGAGACGCTGTTTCCCCCGTTTATCCACTCGATAAATCGTGGGTCATCTTTAAGCTCGTCTGCGTTTTTGTCCTCCCAGTCGCCAAAATCACATTCCGCCATTTCAAAAATAACGGTAGGCTCTGCGTGCGGGTACAAAATTTTTAAACTGTCTACACATCTTGTGGAGGGGCTTGCGTAAAAATCTTTTGCATATGGGAAGTCGTGATCACTCTTTAGCTTTGCAAGCTCTTTTATGCCTTCAAGTGCCAGTGGTGACTCTGTTCTTCCTATATATTTTGACAAAAGATTTCCCTCACAAGTGCCGTGTCTTATAAGATGAATTTTATAAGTCTTCATAAATTATTCCTTATTTTACAACTATGTTTACAAGTTTTCCTGGGACAAAAATTTCTTTTACTATGCTCTTGCCCTCAAGCTCTGCCATGATTTTTTCTTGTGATTTTGAAAGTGCTATGACACTGTCTTTGTCAGAGTCTGTTGGGATTTCAAGCTTTACTTTGAGTTTTCCGTTTATTTGAACAACTATTTCAATTGTGGCTTCAACGCATTTTGCTTCGTCGTAAGTCGGCCAACTTTCCATTGCTACAACTTTGTTTGAAAGCTTTTTAACACTCCACATCTCCTCGGTCACATGAGGTGCAAATGGATTTAATAAAAGCGTGAATATTCTAAGCTCTTCACGTGTTATTGAGCCTTTTTTTGTTATATCGTTTATAAGCGCCATTAAACTTGCTATTGCTGTGTTAAATTTTAGATGCTCACAGTCATAGCTTACTTT
Organism: uncultured Eubacteriales bacterium; assembly: GCA_964370635.1. Taxonomy (GTDB): domain Bacteria; phylum Bacillota; class Clostridia; order Oscillospirales; family Acutalibacteraceae; genus SIG603. Next base: position 11,168 of record CAYJJU010000015.1, read on the forward strand.
TTTAATTGTTTTATGGAATGCAGTTTCAAGCTCTTTGCTGATTTTTTCCTCATTTGTTAAGATGTCACCAAGTGCCCAGAAACGTTCTACAAAACGTCTACAACCTTTAATGCCCTCGGCGCTCCAAGGCGCAGATTTTTCAAAGTCGCCTATAAACATCTCGTAAAGTCTAAATGTATCGGCGCCGTACTCTACCACTATCTCATCAGGATTTACAACATTTCCCTTAGATTTACTCATCTTAATTCCGCCCTCGCCTAAAATCATGCCGTGGCTTGTGCGTTTTTGATAAGGCTCTGCAGTTGGAACAACACCTATATCGTATAAGAATTTATGCCAAAAACGGCTGTATAATAGGTGAAGCGTTGTGTGCTCCATTCCGCCATTATACCAGTCTATTGGCGACCAGTAATTAAGCGCTTCTTTGGATGCAAGTGCTTCTTCGTTATTTGGGTCCATGTATCTTAAGAAATACCAAGACGAGCCTGCCCATTGTGGCATGGTGTCTGTTTCTCTTTTTGCAGGTTTGCCGCATTTTGGGCAAGTTGTGTTAACCCAATCTGTCACTTTTGAAAGTGGCGACTCGCCTGTGTCTGTAGGCTCATAAGTATCAATCATGGGTAGAGTAAGCGGAAGTTCTTTTTCATCGAGTGGAACAAATCCACAGCAGTCGCAGTTTACAACCGGAATAGGCTCTCCCCAGTATCTTTGTCTTGCGAAAACCCAGTCACGTAGTTTAAAGTTTACTTTCTTACTGCCTATGCCTTTTTCTTCTACATAAGATTTAATTTTTACTTTAGCATCTTCGACAGATAGTCCGTTTAGTATGTCAGAGTTTACCATTACACCTGTGTCGCAATCTGTAAATGCTTCGTTTTGAACGTCGCCACCTTTTACGACTTCTATAATCGGTAAATCAAATTTCTTTGCAAATTCCCAGTCCCTTGTGTCATGTGCAGGAACTGCCATAATAGCACCCGTTCCGTAAGAAACAAGTACATAATCTGAAATAAATATAGGAATTTCTTTTCCCGTAAGCGGATTTATGGCGCTGACACCATCTAGCTTTACGCCTGTTTTTTCCTTTACTACTTCAGTTCTCTCAAAATCAGATTTTTTTGATGCCATTTCTTGATAAGCCTTGACTTCATCAAGATTATTTAGTTTATCTTCCCATTTTTTTAGATAAGGATGCTCTGGAGATACTACCATGTAAGTGGCTCCATAAACCGTGTCGGGTCTTGTAGTGTATACTCTTAGAACATCGCCAGAAGTTGTGGTAAAGTCAAGCTCTGCACCCTCTGAGCGGCCTATCCAGTTTTTTTGTTGAGCCTTAACTCTTTCTGGGTAGTCGACAGTGTCTAAGTCATCTAGAAGTCTTTGTGCGTATTCTGTAATTTTTAGCATCCACTGTGATTTTTCTTTTCTTACGACTTCGCTAGAGCAGCGCTCGCAAAAGCCGTTTACTACTTCTTCATTTGCTAAAACGCATTTACAAGAGGTACACCAGTTAACGGTCATTTCGTGTTTATAGGCAAGGCCTTTTTTAAATAGTTGTAAAAATATCCACTGAGTCCATTTGTAGTATTTGGGGTCGGTGGTGTTAATCTCACGTTCCCAGTCAAAAGACATGCCAAGAGATTTTATTTGCTTTTTAAATCTTGCAACATTTTTCTTTGTGACTTCTACGGGGTGAATTTTATGTTTTATAGCATAGTTTTCTGTTGGAAGTCCGAATGCGTCCCAGCCTATAGGATACAGCACATTATAGCCGTCAAGTCTTCTCTTTCTTGCGACTACGTCTAAAGCTGTATATGGTCTTGGGTGGCCTACGTGAAGTCCGTCGCCTGATGGATACGGAAATTCTATAAGTGCATAAAACTTTGGTTTATCCGAACCGTTTGTTGCGTTAAAAACTTTTAATTCATCCCATTTGTCTTGCCATTTAGGCTCGACATCTCTGTGCATATATTTACTCATACTTAACTCCTTAAATTATATCTCTTTAGTAAAATCTAATTCTACAAATTTGCCGTCGCTCCAAAGCCTGTCAAGGTCGTAAAACTCTCTTGCTTCTTCGGTGAATACGTGTATTACCACTGTGTGATAATCAAGCAATATCCAGCCGTTAGAGCGGTAACCCTCTATTCTTGAGGGCATAATTCCTGCCTCTTTTAGTTTCATTTCGACGCTGTCTGACAAAGCTTTCACCTGAGTGCTGCTTGAGCCTGTCGCCATGACGAAATAGTCGCCAAGGGTTGAAATTTCCTCTATGTCTATTACCTTAATGTCTTTTCCCAGCTTGTCATCGAGTGCGAAAGCTGCGATTTTTGCCATTTTTAATGATTCCATTATTTTTCTCCTACTCATTTATTTTTTTAACTGCTTGATTATATGCCTCAAAACTTTTCGGCGTTACCGCCTCTTCGTTTTGTAAAAGTTCAGATATGCTAAAAGATAAGCCGTAAACCATTGCCGCGTCTAAATTGTTATTTGCAAGCTCCCTCATGTACTCTACACCATCATAATCTCTGTCGGCTGAAATATAATCGGCGATAAATATGACTTTTTCAAGCACCGACATATCTTTTCTGCCACTTGTATGATGTCTTATAGCATTAAAAATATCTTCATCTTTAATTCCTAGATTAACATGAACGTAAACCGCACCTGCAATTTGGTGCCAAAGAGATTTAGAATTTATTTCAACATCATCAAGTATTATACCAAAGTTTAATATTAATTTCAACTGATTATCGGCATTTTCTTCTTTCATAATGTCGTGTAAAAGTCCCGCAATTTCTGCTTTTTTCTTGTCTGCACCATGAATTTTTGAAAGTTGGGTCGCTTTTTTTGACACATTTACAGAGTGTTTATAGCGCTTTGTGGACAGTTTTTCTTTTACTATTTTTTTGTAGTCACTTATATTCATATGCCACCTGTTTCATATAAATTGTTATTTGTAATATAATCCGCAACTTTTTGTCCTACCATATTAATTAGCTCTAAATCGCCCGAGCCTCTTATTTGAGTGGAAGAAACATCAAAATGGCGTATATTTAAAATCACTATAGACGCATTAAAAGTGTCTTCGAGATGCTTTTTATACGCTTCCATTTTTAAAAGTCCGTCGTCGCTTCTAGGGCAGGCGCAAATAGTCACGTTTTTTAGTATATAATCTGCTTCAAACCATGTTTCCAAGGTGTAAAACATGTCCTCTCCGACTATAAAGTGAAAATTTGCACTCGGATATTTATTAAAAAGCTCCTTTATGGTAAGGCTTGTAAAGCTTTTGCCTTGTCTTTTTATTTCTATGTCGGACACTTCATAGTTTCCGCTTAAATCCTCCACTGCAAGCCTGCACATATTAAGTCTATCAACTTCACTTGCAAGCTGTGATGCGTTTTTGTGTGGAGGCTTTTTTGTTGGAATGACTAATAATTTGTCTAAATGTAAAGCTTCATAAAATTCTGACATTATATGCGTGTGTCCTAGATGTATGGGGTTGAAGGTTCCGCCACAAATTCCAATTTTCATGCAACTCTCCAAGTTTAATATCTTGATTTTTTCTCTTTTGGTAAAACTATTTTAGGCTCTTTTTCATTTTTTCTGTAAAGTATAAATTTTGAGCCTATTACTTGCACAACCTCACTGTTTGTAGCCGTAGAAACCTCTTGTGCAGCCTCTTTTGGTGATATAGGGCAGGTTTCAACAAGTACTTTGCATTTTATTAGTTCACGGGTGGTGAGTGCACCGTCTGCCTGTGTTATGATTTCTTCACTCATACCGCCTTTTCCTATCATAAGGACTGTTTCAAGTGGGTTTGCAAGCGAGCGAAGATACGCTCTTTGTTTGCTGTTTAACATAATTTATTTCTCTCTTTCTTTAAGGTAAGTCTCTAGTTTTTCTTTAAATAGCCTTAGCGCTTTTCCTCTATGACTTACTTCATCTTTCTCTTCATCGCTCATCTGAGCAAAACTTTTTTCACCACATAAAAATATGGGATCATAGCCAAATCCGCCCTCGCCTAAAAGCTCAAAACTGATTTCACCAACGCAGTTTTCTTCTGCCAAAACTTTATCTCCATTTGGAAACACGCAGGCTATGGCACAGGCAAAATAAGCGCCCCTATCCCCTTTTTTTACATTTTCAAGCTCTTTTAGCACAGTCGATTTTCGAGTGCCTTCAGGAGCATATCTTGCAGAGTATATGCCGGGTCTGCCGTCTAAGGCGTCTACACAAAGACCTGAATCATCGGCAATTGCAGGAAGGCCTGTCTCTTTGCAGGCAAGCTCTGCCTTTAAAAGGGCGTTTTCCATAAAAGTTTTGCCTGTTTCCTCGGCTTCGGTTAAATCTGCCGTAATTGCATTAATGCCTAAAGTCTTTAATATTCTGTCAAATTCTTTAATTTTATGTTTGTTATGACTTGCTATAATATAATTCATTTTTTCCTCACAATCCAAGCTCTATAGCCGCTTTTTCCCAAAGTTCACTCGGCGCTTGTCCAAGTTCATATGTTTTAGGTTTTGCAGCCTGCATGACGTTCCAAGCAAGCTTCATGGGATAGTTCTCCCCTGTTTCAAGCGATTTTATGACGGCCTTTGACCAAGCACCACCGCATTTATACAGCCCACTTTCGTGTATCTCGGCTATCGTGTCATTTACATTATACTCTATTTCATGGAAACTGTATAGCCATTTGTTTTTATGGCTTTTAAGCGTGATAAAACAAGGTTTTTGTGTGCCGTGGCAGTGTGTGCCTATTGCACCTGTATTTAAAATGGTGGTTCTCTTACCCACAAATTCTCTTTGCAAATGTGTGTGCCCACCTATAAGATAGTTTGAAGGACATGCCCTGTCCCATAAATTCATGCGATACTCTATGTTGAAAATCGCTTCGTTAGTCTTTAGTGGCGTGCCGTGACAAAACATTATTTCAGGAGCACCGTTAAACTGAACAATTTTTGACACTGGAAGACTTTCAAAAAACTCAAAATCTTTTCCTCTTAAGTTTTCATAGTTATATAAAAGTGAGCCGCCCTCACGGCCATAGGTCCAGCCAGTCGGGTTATTTTTATAATCGAGCATATAATCTTCTCTGTTGCCACGTATAAACTCGCAGTCATAACTATCCTTAAAATCATATAAAAAGTCCATTGTCTTTTGAGGATAGGCACAGTCTGTGGTGTAGTCGCCCAAAAAAATAAATTTTGTAGCGCCCAAATTTTTTGCATGTTCAGTGGAGGCTTTTAGCGCCGCTAAATTATTGTGTATGTCTGACAAAACAGCTATTGTCATTTATCGTCCCTCTGGAAAAGTGCTTTTGCAAAATCTTTTGCATCAAATTCTTGCAAATCGTCAATTTTTTCGCCGACTCCAATAAATTTAATTGGAAGTCCAAGTTCTTGATTTATGGTAAGCACTACGCCACCCTTTGCAGTGCCGTCAAGTTTTGTCAGTATAATTCCTGTAACCTTTACGGCACCCATAAATTCTCTTGCCTGATTAATTGCATTTTGTCCTGTTGCGGCATCTAGTACAAGAAGCACCTCTTTTTCGGCATCTTCACCCAGCACCTTTTGGGTAATTCTATCAATTTTTGAAAGTTCTGCCATAAGGCCTGATTTATTGTGAAGTCTGCCTGCTGTGTCGCAGATTACAACATCTTTTTTATTTGCCTTAGCATACTTTAAGCCGTCAAACACGACAGATCCGGGGTCTGTGCCCATTTGTTGCTTTATAAGTGGAACATCTACCCTTTGTGACCAAATTTCAATTTGCTCAATTGCCGCCGCTCTAAAGGTATCGGCCGCAACTAATGCAACATCTTTGCCGTCATTTTTCAATAAATTTGCAAGTTTGCCTATGCTTGTGGTTTTTCCAACTCCGTTTACACCTACCACTAAAATCAAGTTAACATCGCTATCAAGGTGCAAGCCTACGTCGTTATCAAGCATATTTGCAACTATTTCTTCAAGGACACCCATAACTTCATTAGGGTCTGTAATGCCTCTTTCCTTTACAGTGCGCCTTGCGTCTTCACAAATTTTTTCTGCAGTTCGCATTGAAACGTCGCCCATAATGAGAAGCTCTTCAAGCTCTTCAAAAAGTTCCTCGTCAATCTTTGTAAAGGAGTTAAGCATTTGTGTGATTTGGCCGCTTATACTCTCTCTGGTTTTCTTAAGGCCTGCCTTAATCTTGTCAAAAAATCCCATTATTTATACTCCATTTCTTTATAAAATTAATTATTGGCTTTTCATGCCGAGTTTTGACTCTACTTCGTGACTTTTTAGCGATAAAATCTTTGAAATTCCATCGTCTTGCATGGTTACGCCGTAAAGCATGTCGGCTGTCTCCATGGTTCCTCGTCTGTGGGTTACGACTATAAACTGCGTTTCTTTATTCATTCTTTGTAGATAGGCTGCAAAGCGACGCACATTTACATCGTCAAGTGCGGCTTCAACCTCGTCAAGCATACAAAATGGTGGTGGACTTACTTTCATAATCGCAAAATAAATTGAAATTGCAACCAGTGCTTTTTCTCCACCCGAAAGTGCTTCTATGTTTGCAACGATTTTACCCGGAGGCTGAACCCTGATGTCTATGCCCGAATTTAATATATCGCTCTCGTCTGAGAAAGACAGACTTGCCGTTCCTCCGCCGAAGAGCTCTGTGAAAATATGCGTAAAATGTTTGCTGATTTCCGCAAAACGAATGGCAAACTGCTCTTGCATATGCTTTGTAAGTTCGGTTATTAATTTTATCAGCTCAAGCTTTGATTTTTCCACATCTTCAATTTGTTCGCTTAAAAATTCATAACGCTCGCTGACTTCTTTATACTCTTCTACAGCGGCGACATTAACAGCGCCTAAGGCCCTAATTTTGTTCTTTAGCTCTACAAGTCTTCGCTGTGCTTTTTGCAAATCTTCAACTTCTATGCCAAATTCTTCTGCTTCACGCCTTGTAAGCTCGTACTCGTCCCAAAGTTTTGAGATTATCGTGTCATATTCCTTTTGAATGTTATCGCATCGCTCTCTTAGGCGTGCAATTTCAAGGCCTACTCTTTCTCTCTCTAAAGACTTGTCACGTTCGTCTTGTCTTAGTTTTGCCGAATTTTTGTCAAGCTCATCTCGCTTAGCCAAAATTGCGGCAGCTTCTTCACGTTTTTCATTTGCGCTAAGACGCAGTTTTTCTGCCTTTTCTTTAAGCTCTACCGATAAAATTTCATGCCTTTCAAGGTCTTCTTTTAACGCTATGCTTTCATTTTTTAGCCTATCAATAGAGGAAACTCCTTCAAGTTTTCTGCTTTCAAGCGCTGAAATTGTGCTTTTTATGGACTCTTTATCCTTTTGGAAAGATAGCCCCCTTAGTTTTATTTCCTGTAGTAAGTTTGAAAACTCATCATTTTCTTTTTGTTTTTCATCTCTGTCACCGCTGAGCGTTTCGACTGTGCTGTTGTGTAAAGTTAAATTACTTTCGTGCTCGTCTATGACAAGGGAGATTTCTTCCATCAAAGCCTTTGAGCTTGTCGCACGTTTTAATGCAGATTCTTTTTCTAAAGTTAAACTGCTTTTCAAAGCCTTAATGCTTTCAAACTCTCTTTCTAAACGAGTAATTTCTGCGGTGGTATGTATTTTATCCTCGGTAATGACCGAAAGCTCGGATTTTATAGTGTCAATCTGTGCACGAACTTCAGAAAGCTCTGCGATACTTACTTTATAAGCTTCTTCATACTCCTTACTTTGGCTCAACAGCTTTTCTGAAAGCTCTTTTATGCGCTCTATCTCGCTTTTACGGCTTAAAAGTCCCGAATTTTTGGCTAATGAACCGCCGGTCAGCGAACCGCCTGAGTTTACAACTTGCCCGTCAAGGGTTACCACCCTAAAACGATATTCTGCCTTTTTAGCAATTATTACCGCAGAATTTAAGTCGCTTGCAATGACAGTAGTGCCTAAAATTGAACTTTTTATATTGTTATATATTTCTTCACACGAAACAAGATTTGACGCAATGCCTATAAATCCGTCCATTTTTTCTACATTTGAAACATTTATATACCTGCCCTTAATTATGTTTAAAGGCAAAAATGTCGCCCTGCCGCTGTTTCGCTGTTTCAACAGGTTAATTGCTGATTTTGCGTCCTGCTCTGTATTTACAACTATGTTTTGCATTGCGGCGCCAAGGGCAGTTTCTATAGCGACAGAATATTTTGGCTCTGTCTTAATAAGGCCTGTTACAGGGCCGTGAATGCCCTTTAAAATGCCACGTCCGGCCTCTTTCATAGTAGTTTTTACACTTTGGGTAAAGCCCTCAAAATTGCGCTCTAAATCCTCTAAAAGTTTTGCACGTCTGCTTTGCTCGGAATATTTTAAATTTGTGTCGTCTAAAAGTTTTTTTGTGTCCTCAACTTTTTTTGCCCTAGCCTCATATCTGAGCTCATACCCCTTTAAAGAGTTGGTACAGGACAAAATTTTATCTTCTATATCGTTTTTAAATTGTTTGGTTTTTTCTAAATCATCAAGAATTTTATCATGATTTTTTTCATGAGTTGCTAAATCTTCGTCAAGCACTGTAAGCCTTGAATTTATTTCATTAACGGTCGATGCAAAGGAGGAGTACTTTACTTTTTCTTCCGAAAGTAAAGCTGTAAGGCTTGATATGCTTAAAAGGGCAGTTTCTATATCTTTTAAAACCGAGTCAGAGTGCTTTCTTATGCCCTCAAGCTTGTCGGCCATGTTTACATAATCCTTGTTGTTTTGCTCAATCTCCGAGTTTTTTCTCTCTATATCGGTTTTGTACTGTGCTATTTGATTGTCTATGTCGCTACTAAATTTAATCACAGTTTCAATTTCATTTTGAATACGGTTTACATTATTTCCAAGATGAAGCATTTCATTTTCTAAAACAGAAAATTCACCGTCTGTCCTGACGGCGTCTTCGTCAAAGGCAGAGGCTTCTTCTCGTAAAGTTTCCATGGAAATAATTAAATTATTTGTGTTTTTAAAATTCTCTTCAATTTCAACAGAAATTTTTTCTATTTCGTTTTCAATTTCGCCGTGTTGATTTTGCGAAATCGAGAGTTTATTTTCTTGTTCTCGTAAAATTTTGCCTGAACGATTTAAGGTTTCGACCCAAATTCCAATTTCAAGCTCTTTTTTCTCTTTATCAAACTCAATGAACTGTTTCGCTTTTTCAGATTGTATCCTTAAAGGCTCTATTCTGCTTTCAAGTTCTGATAAAATATCGCGAAGTCTTACGAGGTTGTCCTCTGTTTTTGAGAGCCTTCTCTCAGACTCTTCTTTTCTATATCTAAATCGAGAAATTCCTGATGCTTCCTCAAAAATTTCACGTCTATCCTCACTTTTAGCGGAGACGATACTGTCAATTTTTCCCTGTCCTATCATGGAGTATCCATCTCTTCCAAGGCCGGTATCCATGAAAAGTTCGTTAATATCCTTAAGTCTAACTGTAGCCTTATTTATGAGATATTCACTTTCTCCCGAGCGATAATATCGCCTGGTTATTGCGATGTTGTCGCCGTCAAAATTTAGGTCACCGCCTGAATTATCTATGTTCAGTGTGACCTCTGCAAAGCCTTGCGCCTTGCGGGAGGTCGTGCCTTTAAATATGACGTCTTCCATTTTTGAACAGCGCAAAGCCCTGGTTGACTGTTCACCCAGCACCCAACGCAAAGCGTCGCTTACATTGCTTTTACCGCTTCCGTTAGGGCCGACGACGGCCACCATATGGTCTTCAAATTTTAAAGTTGTCTTATCGGGAAATGTTTTAAATCCTTGTATTTCAAGCGACTTTAAAAGCATCAGTCTTGCTCCTTTATCAAATAATCGGTTACATTTGAGTCTTGTATAAACTCTATATTAAAGCCTAGTTTATTAAATTTAATTTGGTTTGATTTTTTTTGACCCAGATACTGTGAAATTAGTTTTGGGTTTACATAAATTTTTGCATTCTTGATATTGTTTTTTATCAAATATTCAAGTATTTTCCTGTAATTTATTTCAGATTTGCAAAGTTCCATAAATGCAGGATGGTATGGGCCGTCTACATAATCTTTTTCCAAAATATCACTTGCGTGAAGGCCAACTCGTATTACCTTTATATTTTTTTCATAAAACATCGGTAAAATTTTTGCGCAAAGAGCCACGGCTTTGTCAAGTGATTGAGCCTTATAGCTAGCTTCTTTTACCAGTTTGTCAAGCTTTGTGCCTTTAAGGACTATTGTCGGGTAAATTCGGACGGTATCGGGGCTTAATTTAATAATTTCTTTTGCTGTAAATATATCCCTCTTGTCGTTTGAAGTGTAAAGGCCTGTCATCATTTGCAGTCCAAGCTCAAATCCATGAGATTTAATTAAATTTGAGGCATCAATAACGTCTTGTGCGCTGTGACCCCTGTCGTTTGCAAGTAAAACTGCTTCACACATAGACTGTGCGCCGAGTTCGATTGCTGTTACCTTAAATTCCTTTAGCGTTTTTAATATATCATCATTTATGCAGTCGGGGCGTGTAGAAACCCTAATACCCTTAAAGCCAAATTCCTTTACAGTCTTGAAACCTGCCTTTAAAAGCGATAGCATGTAATCTTTGTCAATTGCAGTAAAACTGCCACCAAAAAAGGCAAGCTCCGTGTTATTTGGAGACAAATTTCCTTGAATCGCACTGTTTTTTACTGTGTTGTACACTTCATCGGCAGTCGGAGCGCCCTCTTTTCCAGTAATTTTTGTTTGATTACAAAAACTGCAAAGACAAGGGCATCCTATGTGTGGCACAAATATCGAAATGTTTGAATGTTTAATATCCCATCAACTCCAAGGCAAGTCTTGCGGCTTGCTGTTCTGCTTCTTTTTTACTTTTTCCGCCGCCTTTTCCAAGCACATTGCTGTTTAGTAAAACTTCTACCACAAAATGCTTGCTGTGGTCGGGCCCTGTGGAACTTATGAGTCTGTAGCTCAGTTTTTCTTCAGGATTTTGCTGGATAATCTCTTGCAAAGAGGTCTTATAATCTTTAAAATTACTGCTTCCTGCCTTTTTTGCGGCAGGTTCTATATATTTAATAATGAAATTTTTGGTGATATCCATGCTGCCTGAGTCTATATAAATAGCCGCAATAATTGATTCAAACATGTCGGCTAAAATGCTGGGTCTTGTGCTTCCACCAGTTCTTTCTTCTCCATAACTTAGGCGCACAAACGAGCCTAAATCTAGCAGTTTTGAAAAAGAACACAAAGATTTTTCGCACACTAGATTTGCCCTCATCTTAGTAAGTTTACCCTCGGGCAAGTCGTTAAATTTTTGAAACAGAAATTCTGCAACCGCAAAATTTAGTATAGAGTCGCCTAAAAACTCAAGTCGCTCATAACTATTCACCTTATGCTCGTTGGCATACGAGGAGTGAGTTATTGCGGTTAAAAGCAGGTCTTTATTTTTAAATGTATAAGAAATTTTTGATTCTAGTGCCTTTATCTGCTTCATTTTCCTCTCCTAGTCTGTGGTTTTTGTGGATTTCACGGCACTGTTAATGTCGTGAATAACTCCTGAGTCAACATATTTTTTCATTAAAAGCAAAGCCGATTTCACAGTCTCTGCCTTGGCGCTTCCGTGGATTTTAAACACGGGTTTAGACGCACCCATTATAGGCGCACCGCCGTACTCATTATAATCAATTTCTTTTTTTAGTAGTTTCATGTCCTTTAAAACCATGGCGGCGGCAAGCTTATTTAGTATTCCTTTTTTAAATACACCCTTAATTTTTCCCATAAGTGTAAGTGCTACACCTTCAAATACTTTTAAGGTAATATTGCCTGTAAAGCCGTCGCACACTACAACGTCTGCGGCGTCTTCTACCATGTCTCTGCCCTCTACATTTCCTACAAAGTTTATGTTATTATCTGCTTTTAAAAGTTTGAAGGCGTCTTGGTAAAGCTTTGTGCCTTTATGTTCCTCTGTTCCAACGTTTAAAAGGCCAACTCTTGGATTTTTAATACCCATAACTTTTTCCATGTACACACTGCCCATTATTGCAAATTGAAGCAGCATATCAGGTCGGCATTCTGTGTTTGCGCCAACGTCTGAGAGCATGAAAAAGCCTTTTTTCTTTGGAATTACAGAGGCAAAAGTTACCCTTTTTACGCCTTTAATTCTCTTTACTATCATAGTTGTTCCCACAACAAGTGCACCGCTGTTTCCGGCGCTTGCAAAGGCATCACCCTTGTTTTCAGAAAGCATTTTCATGCCGACTGCCATAGACGAGTCGGATTTTTCTTTTAATAAATCTGTAGGCTCATCGTGCATGGTAATTTGTTGTGGTGCATGTATAATTTCAAAAGCACTTATGTCTAGATTGTTGTTTTTTGCGCAGTCTTTTATAAGATTTTCATCACCACATAAGGCAATTTGAACATCTACTGCGTTTTTTGCAAGTATACAACCCTTTATTATTTCTAAAGGAGCATTATCTCCTCCGAAAGCATCAATAATGAATTTCATATTCATTCTCCTTCAAATATTCCTTAAGGTCATCAAGCGCCCTTAAAGCGAGTTTATTATATCTAAGTTTTTTATCTCTTATTTTTTCATTAAGCGTCGGCAAAACGCCAAAATTTGCGCCCATGGGCTGGAAATCCTTTGAAATACTGCTTGATGCATGAAGAGAAAGTGCGCCTATCATTGTTGTATTTGGAAAGTAGAGCGGTGTTTCATTTTTTATTGCTCTAACAGCATTTATTCCTGCGACAAGCCCTGAGGAGGCAGACTCCATATAGCCTTCTACTCCCGTGATTTGCCCTGCAAAAAATAGATTTTTATTTGATTTAAGAGAATAATCGGAGTTCAAAAGTTTAGGCGAATTTAAAAAAGTATTTCTATGCATTACGCCGTACCTTAAAAACTCTGCATTTTCAAGGCCCGGTATAAGGCTAAACACTCGTTTTTGCTCGGAAAATGTCAAATTTGTTTGAAAACCTACCAAATTATACATGGTTTTTTCAAGGTTTTCTGTGCGCAGCTGAACAACCGCCCAAGGCCTTTTGTCTGTTTTAGGGTCTCTTAGACCTACAGGTTTTAAAGGGCCGAAACGCAGTGTATCCTCGCCTCTTTGAGCCATTATTTCCACGGGCATACAGCCCTCGTACACCTTTGGATTTCTCATGTCAAAATCTCTAATTTGTGCACGTTTTGCGTTTATTAGCGCATCGTAAAAAATTTCATACTCTTCCTTATTCATGGGGCAGTTGATATAATCTGCGTCCCCTTTGTCGTATCGTGAAGCCAAAAAGCATTTTGTCATGTCAAGGCTACTTGCCGATACTATTGGAGCGGCGGCGTCAAAGAAACTTAGACTACCGTCGCACAGAGCCTCAATTTTTTCAGCCAAAGCGTCTGAGGTGAGCGGGCCTGTGGCTATTACTGTGATTTCATCACTTGGAATATCCAAAATTTCTTCATTAATTATCTCTATATTTTCATGCGCCTTAATTTTTTCCGTGACAAGTTTTGAAAATTCATCTCTGTCCACTGCAAGCGCACCACCTGCCGGAACCTTAGTCTTGTCCGCACAGGCGACAAGCAGAGAGTTTAAGTGCCTCATTTCTTCCTTTAAAAGCCCAGGAGCCGACTCTAGTCTTGCCCCTTTAAATGAGTTTGAGCAGATAAGCTCTGAAAAATTCTCACTTTGATGCGCAGGGGTGTATTTTTTAGGCTTCATCTCAAATAATTTTACTTTTATACCACTATTTGCAATTTGCCATGCGGCTTCACAGCCTGCAAGGCCTGCACCTATAACATTAATACTATTCATTGTCTTCAAAGCTACAACCCTCTGTCACGCAGTAAACACCCTTGTTTTTTCCCTTTTTTTGCATTAGAGTCTTGCCGCAAACGGGGCATTTCTTGGCTGACGGTGGATCCCATGAAACAAAATCACACTTAGGATACTCGCTGCAACCAAAGAAAACTCTGCCTTTTTTGGATTTTTTCTCTATTACATTTCCGTCGCATTTTGGGCACTGACTGCCTGTTTCGTTGACGATTTTTTTGATATTCTTGCACTCTGGGTATCCAGGGCAAGCTATGAATTTTCCGTATCTTCCAACTTTTACAACCATCATTTTACCGCACTTGTCGCAAACTATGTCTGTTTGGTCTTCTTCAAGTTTGATTTTAACGCCGTTTAAGTCTTCTTTTGCCTTTGCCACGGTGTCTTTAAATGGGTCGTAAAAATCGTGCAGGGTCTTAATCCAGTCGACATCACCGCTTTGCACCTTGTCAAGCTCGGTTTCTACCTCGGCTGTAAATTTAACATTTACTATTTCAGGGAAGCGCTCTTTCATGAGCTTTGTCATAACTATTCCAAGTTCTGTCGGCTTAAAGGCTTTTGCCTCACGGGTCACATACTCCCTTGCTGTTATGGTCGAAATTGTTGCAGCATAGGTCGACGGCCTGCCTATTCCGTTTTCTTCAAGTGTTTTTATTAAAGATGCCTCGGTAAATCTTGGTGGAGGCTGAGTAAAGTGCTGGTTTCCTAAAATGTCTTTAACCTTAAGCGGTAGACCTTCTGAAAGCACAGGCAGGTCTTTTTCTTTTTTCTCTTCCTCGTCCCTGCCCTCTTCGTAAAGAACGGTGTAACCGTCGAAGGCTACGTTAAATCCTGAGGCTTTAAAGATGTATTCATCGGCGCTTATAGTCGCTTGGCTTGTGTTTAAGACACAGTTTGCCATTTGGCAGGCTATGAAGCGTTCCCAAATTAGTTTATATAGTTTATATTGGTCTTTAGTAAGCGATTTTTCTGCCATTTGCGGTGTAAGTGCAATACTTGTAGGACGTATCGCCTCATGCCCGTCTTGCGCCTTTGACCTTGATTTAAATACTCTTGGGCTGCTTGGAAGGTATTTGCTTCCCCATTTATTTTCTATAAAAGAAACGGCTTCGCTTATTGCTTCGCCTGAAATTCTAAGCGAGTCTGTTCTCATATAGGTAATAAGACCCACAGCACCTTGGCCTGAAATTTCTACACCCTCGTAAAGCTCTTGCGCTGTTTTCATTGTTCTTCTGGCTTGAAAACCCAGCTTTCTTGCGGCTTCTTGTTGTAAGGTTGAAGTGATAAAAGGCGGAGCAGGTTTTTTATTTCTCTTGCCTTTTTTAAGCGTGTCCACCACAAAGTCTGCATTTTGAAGCTTTGCTAAAATTTCATCAGACTGCTCTTTTGACTCAATTTCAATCTCACCTTTTTTATCGCCGTAAAAATTCGCAACAAAATTTGAGGTGCTTCCCTTTGGTTGAAGTTTCGCCTCTATTGTCCAGTATTCTTTTGGAACAAAGGCAAGTATGGCCTCTTCACGGTCTACTATTATTCTAACCGCAACAGATTGCACCCTGCCTGCAGAAAGTCCACGTCTTATAACCTTTGCAAGCAAAGGGCTTAAAGTGTAACCCACAAGCCTGTCAAGAATTCTTCTCGCTTGCTGTGCGTTTACTAAGTCTAAATCTATGGCTCTGGGGTTTTTCATGCCCTCGTTTATGCCATTTTTTGTCATTTCATTAAAGGTTACACGCTCGCAGTTTTCGGGGTCTAATCCTAAAATGTGCGATAAATGCCACGAAATGGCCTCTCCCTCTCTATCGGGGTCGGTCGCAAGTAAGATTTGACTTGCCTCAGATGCTGCCTCTTTAAGCGCACTTACTACCTTTTCTTTTCCTTTAATTATACTGTATGTTGGCTTGAAATCATCTTTAACGTCAACACTGAGCCTTGCCTTGGGCAAATCTCTGATATGACCTACTGTAGCTACTACATTATAATCCGAGCCTAAATATTTTTTAACCGTTTTTACCTTGGTCGGTGACTCAACAATAACAAGTTTTGACATTATTTTACCTGTTGACCGATATACGGCCACCTTTCACAAATTATTTTCTTATATTACTATATAAAGTTAAACTTATAATTCTAAATTAGAAATACATCATTTTAGGGAATATCTTTGCCCTGAATAAGTTTTAATAAGACCGTAAATTTCAAGCTCTGTCACCACAGCTAAAATTTTTGATGGTCTTAAATTTGTACTTTCTGCTAAAATGGAAATATGCATGGGTTCACGCTCTAAAAAGCTTAAAACATTTATAGCGTCTACCGAAAGTTTATCCTTTATCTCGCTTTGGATATTAAACACATGAGAGTCCTTGTCTTTTAAGACGGGTGCTGCTGCAACTCTTCGCTTATTTTTAATAATATGCTCATATTCTTCTAAAATATCACGGGCGCAGTTTACGGGTTTTGCTCCGTCTGAAATTAAAGAATTAGGGCCACTTGCCATTAAATTATTTTCGTCTCCCGGCACTGCAAATACGTCTCTGTTTTGTGCTGTAGCATGTTTTACGGTAATCATCGTACCGCTTTTTAGGGAGCACTCGACAACTAAGGTGCCTCTTGAAAACCCAGACATAAGCCTGTTTCTTATGAGAAATGAGCCCTTGTTTACCGCTGTGTTTACGGGATACTCGCTAATTAGTGCTCCGCCCTGAGCCACTATGCGCTCTCTTAGCATTTGATTTTCCATAAGATACGGGTAATCTATGCCGCAGGCTAAGACGCATACGGTGGGAGTTGTGCCGTTTATTGCGCCCCTATGTGCCGCCGCATCGACTCCAAGCGCTCCACCACTTATTACATTCACACCTTCAAGCGATAATTCATAGGCTATAGATTTTGTAAAAATTTCTGCCTCTTTTGAAGGTTTTCTCGTCCCTACTATCGTTATGCCAACACTCTCTTCAAAATTTGGCAGCTCACCCTTTACGTATAAAACGGCAGGAGGATTTTCTATATTCATTAGTAGTTCAGGATAATTTCTGCTATACGGTGTAATTATATAGTGTCCTAATTTTTCGGTGTATTCAATCTCGTCTTCGGCGTTTTGTGGCGAAAAAGTCTTTAGCACGGCAAGTTCTTTACCGTTAATAAAACTCATGCTCGACCAAAGGGCTATGCCCTCTTTATAAAATTCCTCTAAATTTTTAAATCTGTTATAAATATAAAAAGGTTTTGGACTGCCTGGGCCAAAGGCTCTTTGAAGCCACATCCAATAAATATCTGCTTCCATAATTTTATCCACCCCTATAATATTATTTTACCATTTCCCACATGATAATTGATGCGGCTGTCGAAGCATTTAATGACTCCGCCCTGCCTAGCATCGGAATAGTAAGTGTGTCATCACATAGATTTACGGCGTCTTGCGATGCACCGTTTCCCTCATTTCCTATAACTACAGCAGAGTTTTCCGGAAATTTCACCTGTGTGATAAGCTTGTTTGCATTTGTTACAAGTGATGTGAAAATTTTATAATCATGACTTTTAAGAAAAGATACAGCACTTTGTATGTTTTCGTAAAATATGATAGGCACTCTAAACACAGCGCCCATGCTTCCCCTTGTAACTTTTGGCGAGTAAGGGTCACAGCAGTTTTGACAAAGCACTATCGCCTTAATTCCTAAAGCCTCTGCACAGCGCATTACAGTGCCCAAATTTGACGGGTCTTGCACTTCTTCAAGTATTAGCACCTTACCGCTTGCATCAAACTTTGTGTTTGGAATTTCACACACACAGCAAATGCCTTGCGAATTTTTGGTGCTTGATAAAAGCGAGAACACATGTTCGTCTAGTATATAGGTTTCACAAGCCTTGATAGCGTCTATGTACTCTCTATATTTTTCATAAGCTTTTTGAGTATAAAACAATGATTTAATGTTGATACCGCTTATAAAGGCATCTAAGGAAAGCCTTGCGCCCTCTATGATAAACAGTCCACATTCATGCCTTTTTTGAGTGTTTTTAAGCAAGGCGGCGGCTTGTTTTACGGTTTCATTTTTTCTGCTTTTAATATAATTCACATCTATTTCCTTTTCATAAAATCAGCGCCCGAGCATGACTCGGGCGCAAAAATATAGCTTAAATTATAATGCTGCCTTTGCTTGTGCAACTAAGCCTGCAAATGCTGAAGCATCAGAAATAGCTATTTCTGAAAGCATTTTGCGGTTTAGTGTAACACCAGCTTTTTTTAGCCCGTTCATAAATGTAGAATAGTTCATTCCATTTAATTTGCAAGCGGCAGAAATTCTTGTTATCCAAAGACGACGGAAATCTCTTTTTCTGTGTTTACGTCCAATGTAGGCATAGTTGCCTGATTTCATAACGGCTTGTTTAGCCATTTTAAAATGTCTGCTTTTTGAACCCCAATAACCTTTAGCGAGTTTCAGTATCTTTTTTCTTCTTTTACGAGTCGCAATCGTGCCTTTAATACGTGCCATTTATCTTTTCCTCCGTTAATTATCTAATAATATTATGCGTATGGAAGCATTCTTTTAACAGCGGCTACGTTTGTTTTATCCGCTATTGTTGTGCCTCTTGCATGACGTTTACTTTTGCTTGTTTTTCCATGACCGTTTAAAAGATGGCTTGTATAAGCGTGACCACGGACTACTTTTCCTTTTTTAGTAAGTTTAAAGCGCTTTTTAGCACCGCTATGTGTTTTCATTTTTGGCATTTTTATATCCTCCTATCACTACACTTTAAAACAACATTGTTATTTATTATTTTGAAGGCTTTGGGGCAAGGAACATAAGCATGCTTCTTCCCTCAAGTTTTGCGCCTTTTTCAACATTAGCAACCTCAGCCATCGTCTCTGAAAATTCTGTCATTGTTTTTAGGCCAAGTTCTGGGTGACCCATCTCTCTTCCCCTAAAACGAATGGAAACTTTAACTTTGTTACCATCTTTGATGAATTTTTTTGCTTGATTTGCTTTTGTGTTAAAGTCATGTGTGTCAATGTTTAAAGAAAGACGAATTTCTTTAAGTTCAACTACTTTTTGGTTTTTTCTTGCTTCTTTTTCACGTTTTGCAAGCTCGAATTTATATTTGCCGTAGTTTATAATTTTGCACACAGGCGGTGTGGCTTGTGGCGCAATTTTAACAAGGTCCAAATTCTTCTCAAACGCTAAATTCATTGCTTTTTCTAAAGACATAATTCCAAGTTGTGAGCCGTCTTGATCGATAACACGAAGTTCTTTATCTCTAATTTCCTCGTTTATCTGTAGTTCTTTGTTGCTAATGGTTAAGCACCTCCATAAAAATATTAGTTGTTTAATTTTTTCAAAGCAGAAATTAAAAACGGACAGAAAATCTGCCCGTTAATCAACAAAAACATAAAGCCTAAGCCTTAGTAATATTGACCGGTGTCAGATATTTTCACTGCACTGGTGAGAATCTTTTAAGATTCCGCTTTGTTTTACCAAAATATTATATAACAGTATATTCATTTTGTCAATAGCAAATATCAAAATAATAATAAAATAATTTTCTTTACTTTAATCTGCTTTAATGCTATAATTACTGAAGTTATAATACATATTACAGGAAATTTGTTATCTTGTCAAACAAAATGGAGGAAAAAATGCTAAAGGCTATAAGAAACGATAAAGCTTTATTTAAAATGATACTTACAATAGCAATACCCATAGCGCTGCAAAACTTAATTTCAACACTTACCCAAATGCTTGATACCATAATGCTTGGAGAACTTGGAGATATCCCCCTTACGGCGTCGTCCCTTGCTAACCAGCCGTTTTTTATCTTTGCACTTTTTATTTTTGGTATGAGTGGTGGTGCATCTATTCTTACCGCTCAGTACTGGGGCAAAAAAGAACTTGAACCCATAAAAATAGTCATTGCTACAATTTTAAGGATAGTGAGTGTTGTTGCGGTTTTGCTTGCCGCCGTAATATTTATTTTTCCAACACAAATTATGTCCTTGTTTTCATCAGATGCAGCGGTAATTTCGGCAGGGCGTGATTATTTACTTATTGTAGCACCGATTTATGTGTTTTTTGGCATATCTTGCATACTTACAAGTCTTTTTAGAAGCATAGAGATAGTAAAAATTGCGGTAGTTGCAAACTTATCTACACTTATAGTAAATGCAAGTTTAAATTACATACTTATTTTCGGCCACTTTGGCGCACCGGCACTTGGTCTTAAAGGTGCGGCATATGCAACACTAATTGCAAGATTTATAGAGATGTCTGTGGTGCTTATTTATGTGTTTAAAATTGATAAAAAGCTTAAATTTTCACTTAAATGCATATTTAAAAAAGATAAACTACTAAATGCAGATTTAAAAAAATACTGCACACCAGTTGTTATTAACGAAATAATTTGGTCTATAGGAATAACCTTACAGACGGCACTTTTTGGACATATGAGCACTACGGCTGTGTCGGCAAACACCATTATATCAGTGGTGCAAAATTTAGCAACCCTTGTAATTTTCGGTATTGCAAATGCAACAGGCGTTATTATAGGAAAAACCATTGGTGAGGGCAAAATTGAGCTTGCAAAGCAAAGAGGTCGCACGCTTGAGATATTCGCACTTGTATTAGGAGTGGCCGCAGCGGGCGTAATACTCATATTTAGAGATGTAATGGTAGACTTTTATAATGTTGAAGAAGCAACAAAAATTTTGGCAAAAGAAATGCTTTTAATAGCATCAATTGTAATATTCTTTGTGTCGACGACGGCAATAGCCATAGTAGGTATTTTGCGAGGCGGCGGAGATGCAAAATATTCCCTTCTGATAGAGCTTATAGCTTTATGGGGATTTTCCGTGCCACTGGGTTATCTTGCAGGACTGGTATTCCAACTTCCAATAATAGTAGTGTTCCTACTGTTTAAATCAGACGAGCTTGTAAAAGCGATACTGTGCTGGATAAGGCTTGCAGGAGATAAATGGATAAGGTCGGTAACGAGGTAGTTGATAGTTGATAGTGAAAACGGGTGGAAAATTCCACCCGTTTTTCAATTTAAATCAATTCTTGTACCGTTAATTACTAATGCCTCTACATCTCTCCAATTTACAGCTGTATTAAATACAAAATTGCTTTCGACTATTAATTTATCGGAATCAAAATACTGCATATATGAATCTGTATTAAAATTATCTCCCATTTTATAAATATGGTCATTACTGTCCTTTGAAAAATATGAGTTTAGTAACACTACAGTATTATCAGGGTATATGATTTCGATTTTATTATTCTCATAATAATCGTTTATTTCTTCAATTTCGCCGATTAGAGTAAATGAGGAGCTTGAATAAATTAATGAAGTATAATTTACTGGGTATTTGTCGCTTGTATTTACAGATATTTCTTTTTGAGTAGAATTAATAGTTTGTGATAAAGGTATCTTAATATCATTTTGGGTATTATCAAATTTAATTAATAGCTCATCAACTCGCTTTATATTATATGAATAAATTGGGTCATTTGTGTTATAGCCTGAAATCGTCATCAGCGCCCTATTATCTAGAGTAGTATAATGGAAGTCTTCGTTTACTGGATTTACAAAACTTAAGCTTAAAATTAATTTTTCATTAATACTTTCTTCAAAATAACTACCTGTACTTATTGTATATGATACTAAATTCGGTGAAATTAAGTCTTTAATTTCTGAATTTTCAAAGTCTTGATGTGAATTAAAATCTGCAATACTTTGCACTCCATAATCTGAAGTGCCGACTACTGAGTAAATAATAGTGCAGTTAATGCCGTCATAAATCATGTTTTCAAGAGTGAGTTTATAATCATCACTTTCTACACTTTGACCGATATTCAGCACGTCCTCAGAGTTAAATCCAAAAAGCTCTGTAAAGTAATTTCTAATATTTTGATTTGTGACCGCAAAAGCCGTAATTCCACAAAAAAGTAAAATAAAGCTTGCTACAAAAGCAAAACTCCTTTTAAAAGAAAATAGCTTTACTTTTTTATCTTTCTCGGCGTCTTTATTATAATTTCGGACTTTAAGCATAGTCGTGCTCTTGATTTTTTCTATATCCACATCAATTTCATCATTTCCTATATTTATATTTTCATAGCTTATGTCTATAAATAAATTTTTCATAAATATTCTCCTTCTAATAATTTTTGTTTCAATTTTTCACGAGAGCGATACAGTTTTGACTTAACGGTTGAAAGTGGCAGATTTAAAATACTCGCAAGTTCAGATAATTTATACTCATAGAAATAAAAACCATATAATATTTCTTTTTCTGGGCTATTAAACTTATTTATTGTGGATTGAATGAATTCAATATTCTCCTGGTTTGCAATTTGATTGAAAAAGTCTTCATCGTCACTAAGTCCCTCTATTGTGTTTTCGTCATAAGCGGAAAAACTTGATAATTGTCTAAGTTTATTTTTTGTCATATTTCTGCTTATTTGTGCCAAAAACGGCGTGAAGTCGGAGTCTAGCTGTATTGTACCCTTGTTTTTCCACACAGCATAAAAAACATCTGAAATTACCTCTTCAACATCTTCTTTTCTCAGTAATTTACCGCTTAGTGAAGTGACAATTTTTAGTACGTACTTAATATATTTATCCATAAGTAACGGCATTGCGGTTTCGTCGCCGTCAATGATGCTTTTTAATATAGATTGTACACTTTTATCGGTCATAGCAAGAGCTCCTTTCTAAAATTTTTGAAACTTATTTATGCATAATTTCTGTTCACTTATATATACACGCTAAACACAGAAAAAGTTTCAATTATAAATAAAACGGGTGGAAAATTCCACCCATCTTATTATTTTGCTAATTTTATGACATTGATTCGTCAAATGCCAATAATGTATGTGTAGTTACGAACTACATCTCCATTTTTTTGCCTGTAAAAATACATTTTGAATAAACTCATCTTTGCTTTTTGTATATAAAGCTCTGTTGTTAAAATATTCCTTTTGTAATTTAACTTTAAGCTTTTCATATTCAGAGGCTACTAACGGATTTTGAATAAGATAATCTCTAAAATTCAATTGGTTATTCCATTCTTCTCCATTATAAGCAACTACATGTATATGGTGGGTGCGTATTTCAGTGTTTTCTTTACATATAACAAACATTCTATATTCTGGTAAATCGTTGTTTGGGCGATGTATTAATTTATTCGTTGTTAGATGATCCATTATTTCATCTAACAAGTCAAAATTAAAAATTCCAACAACAATATCTATAATAGGTTTTGCTGAAATTGTAGGAATTGCTGTGCTTCCAATATGTTGAATATCTTTTGCAATATCACCAAACAATCCATATAATTCTTTAATTGTAACTTTAGCATTTTCATCCCATTCATTTTCATGTGGACATAATACTACGGTTTTCTGTTTTAATCCTATAGGCATATCAAACCTCCCATTATTATAAATAACCCTTGTCATCAATTATATGTCTACAAAACTACTTAGTCTAGTGCTTATAATATGTACTCAAACTCAAATTCATGCTTTATCGGGATACCTTCATTGCCAAGTAGTGGAATAGAAGGCTTTATCCTTCTAGCGTTGTTGATTGCGTTAATAAAAACATTTTTTAATTCAAATCCAAATTTTTGGTAATAACGTATAGCATGAATATTATCATTGGTAGTTATCAGCCAAACCCGTTTACAATAATTACTTTTAGCGGCACCAATAACAGAATTTATTAAGGCTGAACCTATACCGTGATTTTCTGCCATGCTTTGAAGCACAAGAACTTCGCATTGTTGGTCTTTTATAACATAGAGAATATAACCCATTAACTTTCCGTCGATAATAAAAACAAACCCATCAGCGTTTGAGGTATCGTGCGAAATTCCTTTGGTAACTACAATCGGACCTGCCCACTCATCTGTTACTAATTGATTAACTTGTATTCTCAACTCATTATTTATTGGTAGTATCACAGATGCCCCACCTCCTATTATTATTGAATACCTTATTTGTTGTGATATTAATTGTGTCGTTGTAAGGGACGATGTGGGCATCGTCCCCTACTGCAACAGCACCTCGCTATTAAACTATTGTAAGTTTTGCAAAGTTTGCGCCTAGGTGTTTTGTTCCTGCTTCAAAGGCTATTTCTAGTAGGGTGTCGTTGCCCATTGCTCGGCATGACAGCACTATGCCTTGTCCGAATGTTTTATGCATTACCGTGTCGCCCTCTTTATAGCTTTGTTTTGCCTTTGGTTTTGGTGCTTGTGGTTTAAATCCGCCGGCGGACATTACAGAGCCTGAGGCTTTTTGGCTATAATCGCTTTTTATAGGAGTATAAAACTTATTTGTAGCACTTTTTTCTACTAAATGCTCCGGTATTTCTTCTACAAATCTCGATACCCTGTTTCTTGTGGTAGAGCCAAATACCATACGGCTTTCTGCGTGGTAGATAAACAGTTCTTCCTTTGCCCTTGTAATTGCAACATAGGCAAGTCTGCGCTCTTCCTCGACTTCGCTCTCTATATAAATTGACGACATTCCCGGGAAAATATTCTCTTCAAGCCCTGGAAGAAAGACTACGGGAAATTCAAGTCCTTTTGCAGAGTGCACCGTCATAAGCACCACGGCATCTGCCGAGCGGTCGTAATTGTCCATGTCGGTGATAAGCGCAATTTCTTCAAGATATGTCGAAAGTGGCGCCTCCATGCCCTCGCTTAAAAGCTCGTTTTCAAACCTTTGTATATTTGAGGCAAGCTCTTTTATGTTTTCTTCTCTGTCAGCCGCTTTTTCGGGGTCGCTTTCTTTTATATATGCTATGTAATTTGTGTCTTCAAGTATTTTTAAATATAAATCACTCAGCGAATTTTCTCCGCTTTCGTTAAACTCTATAAATTCCTTAATCATTTTGCCAAAAGGAACTAAATTTTTGGCGGCACGGGAGAGCAGTGCGTATTCTTTGCAGTTTAGGATTACCTCTAGTGCGGTAATACCAAGTTGCTCTGAAATTGCTATTATATTATCAACAGTCCTGTCGCCAATTCCCCTTTTGGGCTGATTTATAATTCTTCTAAGCCTAAGTGCGTCGTTTGGATTGTTTATTATCTGTAAATATGCAAGCATGTCCTTGACCTCTGCCCTGTCAAAGAACCTGATGCCGCCTAAAATTCTGTGAGGTATTCCCTGCTTTGCAAACATACGCTCAAAACTTAGGGACTGGGCATTCATGCGGTAAAGTACGGCAAAGTCAGAAAACTTTCTGCCCTCACCCACTCTTTTTAAAATTTCATCGGCTACTTTATCCGCCTCGTCTTGCTCGTTTTGTGCGGTGTGGACTGAAATCATGTTGCCGTCGCCGTTATTTGTCCAAAGAGTCTTACCTTTTCTCCCTTTGTTATTTTCAATGACCGTGTTTGCGGCATTTAATATGTTTTGAGTCGAGCGGTAATTTTGCTCAAGCCTTATTGTAACGGCATTTGGGAAATGCGTTTCAAAATTCATGATATTCTCGATTGTCGCACCTCTAAATTTATATATACTCTGGTCATCGTCGCCCACGACGCATAAATTGCCACGCTTTTGAGCCAAAAGTTTTACAAGCATATACTGCGCATGGTTTGTGTCTTGATACTCGTCTACCATTAAGTATTTAAAGCGCTCTTGATAATACTCCAAAATATCCTCACAGCTTATAAATAAATTCACCGTGTTGACAATGAGGTCGTCAAAATCCATTGCATTGTTTTCTTTTAAGGTTTTTTGGTAAAGAGCATAGGCCTTTGCAATATTTTTAAGCCTGTAGTCCTCACCAACTTGTGCAGAAAATTCTGAGGGCTGTGTAAGTGAGTCTTTTGCACGTGATATTTCACTTAACACTGCCCTTATAGGGAAGTTTTTTTCTGATAAATCTAGTTGCTTTAAGCACTGTTTCATGGTGCGCTTGCTGTCGTCTGTGTCATAGATTGTGAAATTTTTACTGTAGCCAAGTCTTTCGGCATCTCTTCTTAAAATCCTTGCACAAGTCGAGTGAAAGGTTGATGCCCAAATGTCGTTACCTTGTGAACCTAGCATTGCAATAAGCCTTTCCTTAAGCTCGGCCGCTGCCTTGTTTGTAAAGGTGATTGCCATAACTCTCCATGGGTTTAAGGCGGATACGGAGAGTTTTCTACAAAGCTCTTCACTGCATTCTCCGCCATTTTTTATATAGTCTTTCATAAGCAAAATATCGTCATCGCAAACGCTGTCTTGCACAAATGTGCTCTCATAAGCATTTCCAAATCTAATTATATTTGCAATTCTATTTATTACAACGGTAGTTTTACCGCTTCCGGCACCTGCCAAAATGAGCACAGGTCCGTCAACTTTAAACACGGCTTTCTTTTGCATTTCATTCATTTTTTCAAAATATTTTGACATAAAAGCTTTCCTAAGCTCTAAAAATTCTTCTTTTTTTATACTAAACATAAAATAACTCCTTTAAAAGTGACTAAATATCATTTTACAATAAATCTTAATATAATTCAATTAATATTTATGAGATTTTGTTTTAAACTTAAAATCCCGTGCATATTATGAAATATTAAATAGCCTAGCTCATATAATAAGAAGTTGATAATATGAGATTGGCAAGAATGGAGTATTTTATGTGCGGTTTTGCAGGCTTTTCAAATTTCAATTTAGATTTTACAGATAAAAAGAACTATTATTACGACCTAGGTAAAAGAATGGGTATGCGTATATCCCACAGGGGCCCCGACGATAGCGGAGTATATATTTCAAAAAATTCAGTCCTATCCCACACAAGGCTTGCCGTCATGGACCCCCTTTACGGAAAGCAACCCATGACAGCTTATGCCAAAGGCAAAGACTATACAATAGCCTATAACGGAGAGATATACAACACCAAAGAGCTTAAGGCTCTACTCATGGCAAAAGGATATGTATTTGATACAAATTGTGACACCGAGGTCGTGCTTAAAGCATACATAGAGTTTGGTGAAAAAGTGGCGGATTATTTAAATGGAATTTTCGCATTTGCAGTCCATGACAATTTAAACGAGCGTCTTTTCCTTTGCAGGGACAGATTTGGCGTAAAGCCTTTGTTTTACACATTTTCGGACGACGGCTTAGTCTTTGCGTCTGAAATTAAATCTCTTTTTGAGTACCCAAAGGTGAAGCCGATAATTGATAAAAACGGGCTTTGCGAAATATTTGGCGTAGGCCCTGCGAGGTCGCCGGGAAGCGGAGTTTTTAAAAATATTTTGGAGCTGGAAGCAGGATTTTACGCCGTGTTTGATAAAAACGGGCTTCACAAAAAGAAATACTATACTATAGAGTGCTATGAACACGAAGACAGTTATGAAAAATCGGTGGATTATGTAAGAGAATTGCTGTTTGACATAGCCGACAGACAGCTGGTATCAGACGTACCATTATGCACTTTTTTATCAGGCGGATTGGATTCTAGCATAATAACTGCACTTGCGGCACAAAAAATAGATACGCTTAGCACTTATTCTTTTGATTTTGAAGAAAATAACACATATTTTTCTCCAACATCATTTCAACCTACTCAAGACGAGCCATGGGCAAAAAAAGTGAGCGAGATTTTAAGTACAGAGCATAAAACTTTAGTTTGTTCAAACGATGACTTGTTTTCTAATTTATTTGATGCGGTTATTGCAAAAGACTTGCCGGGAATGGCGGATATTGACAGCTCCTTGCTGTATTTTTGTAAAGAAGTTAAAAAAAATCACACAGTAGTCTTGTGTGGCGAATGTGCCGACGAGATTTTTGGCGGATATCCATGGTTTAACAGCATGGATTACAGCGCCTTTCCTTGGTCTAGAAATTTAGAATATAGAAATTCTGTTTTAAATCCCGATATATCGCACGAGATGAACATGGGAAATTATGTAAATCAAAAATTAGAAGAAACACTGCTTAAGACTCCTACATATTACAAAGACAATGATGCAATGCTTAAAATGAGGAAAATGTCTTACCTTAATATAATTTGGTTTATGCAGACTTTGCTAAATCGAAAAGACAGATGCAGCATGTACAGCGGTTTGGAGGTAAGGGTGCCGTATGCTGACCACAGGCTTTTAGAGTATGTCTATAATATGCCATGGAATTACAAGTGCAAAAATGGCGTGCAAAAGTCAATTTTACGTGATGCGGCAAGGGGAATTTTGCCCGATAATATAATCGATAGAAAGAAAAGCCCTTTCCCAAAAACACATAATCCGGTATACGAAAAAATGCTTAAAAATAAACTGAAGTGCATCTTAAAAGACCCACTCCAGCCCATATTAAAAATTTTATCAAAAGACACGGTAAATGCCCTTTTAAAAGAAGAGTTTGACTATGGCAAGCCATGGTTTGGTCAGCTTATGGCAGGGCCGCAGCTGCTTGCATATTTAATTCAAATAAACTACTGGCTAATTAAATATAATATTTATCTAGATATTTAATATAAAAGATTAGTAAACGGTAGGATTTTCTTCTTCTCCTATTCTTGTGATTTTTGATTGGACATTTATATTTATTTTTGCGGTTTTTAATTCATCCATCAAATTTTCACTATTTTCTCTATAATAATCTGTTTCGTTCATGTAAAGATAATACGACAAATCCAAGATATCCACATTGTTTTTGTGGGACTTATCTATAGTACTTTTTATAAGATTTTGTATCTCTACATTTACGGCCTCCTCGATTTCGTTATAGCTTAAATCTATGTCGAGTAAAGGCACCGAGACCACGGCAATTTCTGCAAAAACATTTAAATCAAGCTCTAAATTATCGCCAACACTCACGCTTTTTAGTGTAGAACTGTTCACATACAGCTCTACACTAATTTTATTATCGTTTGTGTCGCTTACGTCCATGCTTCCTTTAATATACTCACCCGCAGACATTAAAAAACCTTTTGTTTCTTCCTCTGAAAGCTCAAGCACCGTTTTATAATCTTTTAGCGCAAGACTTCTACTGCAAATTATTTCGCCATCGGTTTTATCAAGCAGGGGTAAAATTGAGTTTTCATTTGCGCCAAGATTTTCAGATATCAACTCCATTATTGTGGAGCTTACCGTTTTACCGACATTTTCAGGATTTTCCGTATAGGAATTTATCATGTCGGAAGGAATTAGTTTTCCGTCAATTTCAGTGTTTAAAATTTCACTCGCACTTGGTGTTGAAATATATACATTAACCGTAGGACGTGACCTGAAATACCTTATAAAAAAGTCGATTACGTCGTCAATGCCCTCTTTTGCGACTTCGTCCTCGATTATGATAAAGCTTGTTTTAGAGTACATTTGCTCTTTTCCTGTTGTTAAGGTGAGTTTATTTAAGGCTTCATACACACTTGCACCTTGTGCGCTTGCGTTTTTTTCTTCACTTAAATCGCTGTCGAGCGGATAATATCTTACCGTGATTTCATAACCATCCTCGCCTTTATCTATGCCCACGGCCTTTATCATATTTTTCTCATAAAGCTCTGTGGTGCAGGAAGTAAAAGCAAGGCATATTATCGAAAAAATTAGTATAGCAATGTATTTTTTAATCATTTTGTCCTCGCTTAATCATTAATAAAATTATAGGAAGAATCAGGCCTAATAATAAAATTAGACTTCCGGTTATTATAGGGTCAACTAAAATCATTTTAAAGCTGTTGTTTTGTGATAATAGGAAGGTGAAAATCAACACTACTGCGGCGCAAGAGATAAAAAATAGCTTTCTATGTTTTCTAATAAAACTATTTTTTATACAAGAGCCTATCGCAATAAAATCTGTCGAAATTTTTATTACTAAAATTGCAAACCACAGCATGACAAAGACTATGTCAAGGCGCTGAATTGGCAAAAGTTTTGATACCGAGCTTAAGGTGTGTACGGGAAACAATTCAATTGTTGCAAATAAACCTAGGCAGTGGATGATGAAAAATATAACAATATAGGTGAAAACTCCTGTGAAGCTGTTTGTTATGATAGAGTTTTTTACAGTCCTTCCTTTTACAAACGACAGTAAAAATAATGCCTGAGGCAAAAAACTGCTTCTTATAAAAATCACTACGGTATTTGAAAGCATGTCGGAAAAGCCATTGTATAAAACTACTTGCCTATTGTCGCTATCGTATAGATTAAAAAGCCCCAATATTACAAGTAGCATGCCAATTACCGCAAGGACCAAGATTATAAGTCCTGCCCGAGCTATGGATTCTATACCCTTAAACGCTCCGTAAGCAGACACTATTAGCACCATAAACGCAATGTAAATTGGCTGTATAGAAGGAAAAATTGTGCTCACCAGTAAATCTATCAGCAAACTTAGCATTATTACATCGCAAATAAGAAAATAGATAATATATAAAGAAAATATAACGACACAAAAGCTTTTTGCTTTGCTTTTGATGAGTTTTTGCGCATTAAATTCTTCGTATTTATCGTGCAAAAAAAATACTGGAAGGCTTAAAATTATAGACAATAAACTCGACGCTATTACCGATAACAAACTGTCTGTAAAATTGTTGTTTAATGTACTGCTGTTTAAGGTTGAAACATAGGTTATTGACGACAAATACATTAAAACAAAGAATTGACCTGATGTAATTTTTTGCATAATCAATCCTCCATTCCGGGCATTTCTTGAACCTTGTTTCTGTTTTTGTTAAGCAGTTTCCACGGCGCTCTTATAAATACATCTTTAAACACTGTTTTAGAAAAAGGCGAAACTGGCGCGCTTATCGGTATTCCGAAACTGGTTTGAGCGCAGAGGTTAAACAGTAAAAACATAAAGGCTATCATTATTCCCCATGTGCTAAGCAGTGCACCAATAATAATAAAAACTAGGCGCAAAAGAGAAACCTGCTCATAAAGCTTTGGTATCGCATAATCTGAAATTGCCGCCGCTGCGATTATTATTATTGAAGGTGCGCCTATAAGGCCTGCCGATACCGCCATATCACCTACTACAAGTGCACCCACTATACTTACACTCTGGCTTAAAACTTTAGGCGCTCTCAGTCCTGCCTCTCTCATGATTTCGTAAAGAAAGTTTACTAGCATGAGCTCCCAAAATATATTAAAAGGCGTGCTTGCCTCTGCTTGCGCTATCTTTAAAAGAAGTTCATCATGGACAAGCTCCGGCCTGTGGGTGACTATTGCAACATAAATTGAGGGCAAAAAAACAGAGATGAATAAGGCTATATATTTAATTATTCTTATAAAACTTCCATATAATGCGGTGTTTGCATAGTCATCAAGTGTTTGAAAATTTTCTGAAAATAGATACGGCACGATTAAAACCGTCGGTGTTCCGTCTACTATAATTGCAATTCTACCCTCTTCGATTTTACCACACACCGTGTCAGGCCTTTCTGTCATGCCGACATTGCTAAAAAAGCCACGATTTTTAAAATACCCCCTTAAATATCCTGCCGCCATTACAGTTTTTAGATTTATTTCCGATATTTCAAGCCTTAGCCGATTTAATATGTTCTTTGATACCCTATTTTCCATATAACAAAGTAAAATAGGCGTATTGCTTTCTTCCCCTACATACATGCGCTCGAATTTTAGATTAGTACTTTTCATCCTCTTTCGGATTAAGGACATGTTAATTTGTACCGACTCTATAAAGCCTTCTTTAGCGCCTCTTAGCATGGTTTCGTTGTCGGGTTGATTTATTCCACGCAGCTTAAAGCCTTGCACGCTAAAGCCTACCGCAGTGTCACAGCCGTCAATTACCAAAACGGCAAAACCCAGCATCATTTTTAAGGCTATGTCGTCTATGTCGTAAATATCCGCTTGGTCGACAGATGCGATAATTTCTGTTTTTACGTATGCAAGCGTTTTTACAGCGCTAAGCTGGGTGTCTACTTTCATCAGCGGAGTAAGCACGCTAAGCGCTGTGTAGTCCTTGTTAATCTGTCCTTCAAGCGAGTACAAAACCGAGCTATGTCCACCGATTTTTATATTAAGTTTAGTGTAGTCTACTGCATTTTCAAACAGCTTGTCCATATGTGTCATAACTTCATCAAGTTTTTTAGAAATCTTAATCATAGCCTCACCTTTTTTTGAAAATTATAAATTTATCTTCTCCATTTTTAATACTCTTATACTTTTTGGAAAAACTTTAATATAAAAGGAGTGAGAGCTTTGTTAATTTCATTAATAAGAACTTTATTGATTTATGTCATAATAATAACCGCAGTAAGGCTTATGGGGAAACGGCAGATAAGCCAGTTGCAAACCACAGAACTTGTCGTGACACTGTTGATATCAGACTTGGCCGTAATACCGATGCAAGACAGTGGACAACCGCTTACAAGTGGCTTGATACCTATATTTTTTCTTATAGGTTTTGAAATTTTGCTTACTGTCTTCATGCTAAAAAGCAGTAAATTCAGAAGGCTGCTTTGCGGTCGACCCGTGGTGGTAATAAATGACGGAGTAGTTTTGCAAAAGGATATGAAAGAGCTTAGAATGAGTACGGAAGACTTGTTTGAAGAGTTAAGGCAAAAAGATGTTTTTTCTATATCGGAAGTAAAGTTTGCGATTGTCGAAACTAATGGTGCATTAAGTGTTATTAAAAAAGATGAATTTTGTGAAGCTAATAAGTCTGATTTGAAAATAAACAGCCAAAACTCTTTTTTAGAGGTGGTGGTAATTAGCGATGGCGATATTTGTTTAAGTTCTTTAAATGTCCTAAAAATGGACATAAAAAAACTTATATCCATACTAAATTTTGAAAAAAAGAATGTAGAGGATATATATATTATGACCGCAAATACCGGCGGTGATTACAATATAATCTTAAAGGAGGGCAAAACTTAATGCGAGTAAAAATTGCGGTAATATTAATAATTTTTTCCATAAGCTTGCCGATACTATCACTGCTAAGCACCAATAATATTTCACACGGCATAGTGGAATACTGTAAAGAAATGCAAAATTATATAGTCGATGAAAATTTTGACAAGGCACAGGAGATATCCGAAACATTAAACGATGAGTGGGAAGAAAATTATAAAATTTTAAGCTCATATATAGGACACGACCATTTAGAGCGTTTGGAAATTTCTATTGCCTCATTAAAGACACATGTAAATCTTGAAAACTTCGAGATGTCCTATATAATTTTAGACGAAATTATAGTTTGCGCCTATCATTTGTTAATTTCACAAACTCCAAGTTTTTATAATATTTTTTAATTTGCAATTTACTTCCATTTTTAGTATAATAAATACAATTATAAATCGGAGGTAGAAAAATTGTCACATTATAAAATTTTATCGGTACAAGACACTGATTTAGATATGTGTTCCAAGGTCATAAGATGTGCATTTAAAGAAAGCGCTTTAGAATATGGCTTTACAAAAGAAAACTACCCATCCTCGGGTGCTTTCATAACAACAGAGAAACTTATGGAAAATAAAAAAGCCGGCACAAAAATGTACGCAGCTTTTATTGATGAAGATGTGGTTGCATATGTGCAACTTTTAAAAGGCGAAAACGGTGTGTTTTATTTCCAAAAATTTGCAGTTTTGCCCGAGCATCAACAGACAGGCATAGGGCGAGCGCTTATAGATTTTTGCAAATCAAAGGTAAAATCTTTAGGAGGCACTAGCCTTAGCCTAATTATGGTCGATAAAAATGAGAAGCTTAAGTATTTTTATCAAAGCTGTGGGTTTAAAGTGGTGGAAAAAATCACGGACGATGCCCACCCATTTTTACAGGCACTTATGGTGCTAGAGCTGTAAAAAATTATACTATTTTATCCGCAAAAGATAACTGATTTTCTATCCAGCAGTCCATGTATGATATGACGTCATTTATAAGCTCGTCTCCGGCGTGCTTGATGTCAAAGACTGCGGTTAAATATTCTGTAAAATAGTAAAAATATGAAAAATATGCGTAAAATGCAAGCCTTTCGTACTTTAACTCGTAATTTATGCCATGTTTTTTTAAGGTAGAATTAAACAAGTCTCTTCCCCATAATTTGTTAATACACACAAACCATGCGTCTCTCTCAGGCGGTGCAATCATGGCTGTGTCCCAGTCTATTATGTAGTTTTGATTGCCATTTACCATTAAATTACCACCTGCATCGCCGTGAGTTAAATGAAAATCATCCGTGTTAAGTTTACATAATTCATGATATTTTCTAAGCTGACTTTCTCTAAAATTGATTAAGTCGGCTTTTTTATTTATTTCTTCATATAAGAAATTTTTATTTGCATCACTTGAAGTTTTCAGTCTATTTAGCAACTTGTAAAATTCATCAATTACACTTATTTCAAAATTTTCGACCTTAATTTCTCCCTCGAATTTTTTAAGCGAATAGACTCTTGCTAACATGTCGTATTCAAACAGCTTTGTTTCATCGGTTTCTAAATTTTCACCGTCAATCCACTCAAAAACTGCATAAATGCCTTCTTCAAAGCTTTCATAAAGTTTGTGTGACTTTGTCTTGATTATCTTAGGTGCAAAATCAAGACCACATTTAGTTAAATAGTCA
This sequence comes from uncultured Eubacteriales bacterium, assembly GCA_964370635.1. GTDB lineage: Bacteria > Bacillota > Clostridia > Oscillospirales > Acutalibacteraceae > SIG603. Next base: position 45,508 of record CAYJJU010000015.1, read on the forward strand.
TTAACATATAAACTTTTCGCAAAATCATTTTTAGTATTTGAAAAATTATATTTTAAAAAATATGACTTTGTGCCCGAAAAAAGTCGCCAAGTTTCCCCGTAAAATCCTCGGTTTGCAGGTTTTATATCGTCAATCTCTAAGGCGAAATTTGCCAATACGCTTGCAATAAGCTTATCTAAGTATTTTTTATCTCTTTTAATTATAGAATACATTTTATCTCCTCATAATTTTAAAGTTTTAGTAGCAATATTTTGTGTAAAAGTCTTGTCGTGCTCGACAAATATCAAGGTAGGATTATACTCATTTATTAAATTTTCAATTTGTATTCTTGATAAAATATCAATGTAATTTAAGGGTTCGTCCCATACGTAAATATGCGCTTTTGTGCTAAGTGAGTGTGCTAAAAGTACTTTCTTTTTTTGACCCATACTAAAATTATTTAGACTCATGTCAAAATGAGTTCGGGAAAAATCAAGCTTTCTTAAAATCGCCCTAAAAAGCGATACATCAATGTTGTTTTCTTGCTCATAATCTGTAAGCAGTCCTGTTAAATGTTCCGTATTTTGGTTTACATAAGATATTTCAAGTCCCTTAGCGATATAGAAGTTTCCGCTAAACTCAATGCTTTGACCACAAATAAGTTTTATAAGGCTTGACTTACCACAGCCGTTTTTGCCTGATACGGCAAGTCTATCGCCGCTTAAGAATGTAAAGCCAAGATGCTCAAAGACGGTTTTTTCACCGTAATTTATGGACAAATCCTTGCATTCAATCAGCCTTTTTGTATGAAATTTCAAGGGCTCTAATTTTAAACTAAAACTTGTTTCTATATTTTGCAGCAAGGATTCTTTTTCTTCTATCATAGAATTTTGTCTTTTTTCCATAGATTTCATTCTTTTCATAGAAGCCTTTGATTTTGCCCCCTCATATGCGCGCCTGCCCATGCTTTTTTCTGTTTTCCTTGGGTCAAAACCAATTTTTGCAGACTCTGATTTATCTGCCCACTGTGCCTTTTGTCGGGCACTTTCTTTAAGCCTTTTTATGTCTTTTTTAAGCTTTTCATTCTCGTCTAATTCAAAATTATCCTGCTTTACTTTGTTTTCGTACCAAGTGGAAAAATTTCCCCTAGTAATAGAAATGCTCGCCTTATTAATTGATAAAATATGGTCTGTGCAAATGTCCAAAAACGCCCTATCGTGCGACACTAATATAAATCCGGATTTTGATTTTAAATAATTTGCCACAATTTCACGGGCTTCTACGTCCAAATGATTTGTGGGTTCGTCTATTAGCAGAAAATTATTCTCCTTGATAAACAAACTGGCAAGAAGCACCTTCGTCTGCTCTCCGTTTGACAAGGTGTTAAATGGGCGATACAAGACGTCTGCATCGACCGACAATAGCGAGAGCTCCTTAAAAATTCTCCAATCATCTGACACTATGTCTATGGTCATTTGAGATTTATCTTCAATGTGAAACGGAAAATAATCAAAAATTACGCTACTGCTTATGTTCCCTTTATAGTCGTATTTTCCCATAAGTAAATTTAAAAACGTAGTTTTTCCCCGTCCGTTTCTTCCGCAAAACCCAAGTTTCCAGTTTGTATCTATAGAAAACGACGTGTTTTCAAACACATTTTCGTATGCGCCGTCATACGCAAATGTTAAATTGCTTACATTAATTTGAGCCATGATAGTTTACCTCCAATAAAAAAAGTTGCCACTTTTGATGTAAAAAATGGCAACTAAATGCAAGGCAAAAAAATAGCAAAGCAAGTTTAAAAGCACCAAATTTTAACAACAAAACGCACTAATCCTGTAAATTCAAAAATAGTTAATTTGTTTTAAAACTTAATTACTTTACTAACATGCTCTACCTCATCTCATTAATTTTTTTCATAGTAGCATAAATAATTTTAAAAGTCAAGATTATAATTTAAATTAATGAAGGCTCAAACCAAGCTGAAGGTTTGAGCCATTTTATCATTTGCAATTAATCAATTTTTTTATTATTTAGCATTTTCTTAACAATGAGTATTATTCCAACCCCAATTAAAGCACAGGTTGCCGCTATTGCAAATGCCGGAAACATTTTATCCATATCGCCATCTGCAAGGTTTAAAAATACTCCTGCAATATATGAAGCTATTATTGCCGCAAAACCAAAACCAATTAATACCATTCCATAATTTATTGCAACATTTTTAGGGCCGAAAGCCTCTGCAGTAAGTGATGGGAAGGTAGACAAGAAGCCGCCATAGAAAAAGCCGACAAAGGCAATTAGCACGAATATTAAGGCTCCCTGAGCAAAATTTACAAGCAGTGACATGGTAGCAGCGCCAAGCATTAATATGACAAGGGTATTTATTCTGCCTATTTTATCGGACACCATGCCCCATACAAGTCTACCTGCGGCGTTTGATAGAGAAATCATTAGGACACCGATACTAGCGGTTTCTACCATTCCTCTGCCTATTGCGATAGGTTTTGCAAAGCCTATCATCATAAGGCCACTCATGCAGGCTAGCATCATAGATAGTGTAATTAAGTAAAACATAGGTGATTTTAACACTTGCGTGGGTCTTAAATCTTTAATATTGGCAGACACTGCACTGGTTGCGGCAACTTTTGGAGTGCTTAAAAATAAAGAACCCACTGTGCACACTACCAGAAAAATAACTGCAATTATGCGAAACGCCATTAATTCGCCATTGCCAACTCCGCCATAATATGTAATTATAGATTCTACTATGGGAGTAAAAACTACTCCACCAAGTCCTAGACCTGCAACTACAAGACCCGTGACCAAGCCTTTTTTATCGGGGAAGCATTTTTGAACACAGGCAATAGACGGCGAGTAAACAAAGCCCATGCCTATACCGCCTAAGACACCGTAAGTAAGCCACAAAGCCTCAGGAAACTGCGGTGTAGTAAAGGATGCAAGGAAAAAACCTAAGGAAATGATAAAACCGCCTATCATTACCACGTATTTTATAGAAATTTTTGAGGCAAGTATTCCGCCTATTATACTGCCCGCTGAAAGGATTGCAAGTAATATTGAGTATGGAAGGCTGGCACTTGCGTTATTTCCTCCAAAGAGTGACTGCGCTATGCCGGACTGAAACACACTCCAAATATACGCAATACCAACACAAAGCTGTATTACAATTACCGAAATTAGAGTTAGAATTCGGTTTGGTGATTTGTTTTTTGTCATTTTGTTCTCCTCCTAAATATAAATTCCTTAAATTATACTATAAAACACAAAAATATACAAGTTCAAATTTATTTTTTTAAATATATTGCTAAAATTTTAAATTAGTGGTATTATATAGTTTATCAATTTAAAGCAGGAGGATACTATGACAAACAATCTTACGGTGGGTACGCCCTTTAAAGTTATTTTAAAATTTGGCATACCTATTTTTTTAGGAGGATTACTCCAACAACTCTATAATGTGTGTGACATGGCAATTATCGGACAGTTTATAGGCCTAGATGCGTTGGCAGGTGTCGGTGCGGTGTCGTCACTTAATTTCTTAATTTTAGGATTTGTCTTTGGCACCTCTACGGGACTTGGTATACCGATATCAAGAAGTTTTGGTGCAAAAGAGTACGGAAATATAAAGAAAATTTTTGGTGCCGCCATGTGGATAATACTGGTGACAGGCTCTTTGCTTACTTTCTTTTTACTCGTATTCATAGATCCAATACTCTCGGTACTTCAAATTCCACAATCGGCCGCACAACATTCAAGGGATTATATTTTCACCTTTTTTGCAGGACTCATAGGAATGTTTGTGTATAATTTCTTGGCCGCGGCACTTAGAGCGGTAGGAAACAGCAAGACCCCACTTTATTTTCTTATTTTATCCTCTGTTTTAAATATAGCGCTGGATTTACTGTTTATCTTGGTGTTTAATTTAGGCGTGTTTGGCGCATCACTTGCGACGGTTATTTCTCAGTCATTTTCGGCACTTCTTTGTATAATTTTGATACTTAAAAAATATGATATATTAAAAATAAGCGTTAAAGACTTAAAAGTTAAATTTAAAGACGTGATTAAACTTGTTGCAACATCTTTCCCTATGGGGCTTCAGTTTTCAATAACTGCCATAGGCTCAGTAGTGCTTCAAGCGGCGGTTAATTCTTTGGGTACAGTGTCAATAGCGGCGGTTGCGGCCGGCGGCAGAATACATGCCGTTATATTAAAAGGCTTTGAGGCAATAGGTGTTTCCATGGCGTCGTTTTGTGGACAAAACTTGGGAGCAAAAGAATATGACAGAATTTCAGTTGGAATTAAGCACAGCTTTTTTATAGGTGTCGTGTACTGGGTAGCAAGCTTTATCTTACTTGCAACATCAAGCAGATATATAGCAATGCTGTTTATATCCCCCACCGAATCCGCTACTTTAGACGCTACTTATACATATTTATTTGTAAGTGCAGTGGGATATATTTTCCTTCTCTTACTACACATTTTCAGAAACTCTGTTCAGGCTCTAGGCTATGCAACGCTTGCAATGCTTACAGGAGTGTTTGAGCTAGTTGCAAGGGTAGTTGTGTCTATCACCCTTGTGCAAAGCTTTGGTTTTATGGGCGCCGTTTTTGCAAACCCCATAGCATGGATAAGCGCAGTTTCTTTCCTAATTCCTGTTTATATTTTTATTATGAAAAAATTTAAAAAAGAAGCCAAAGTTAAAAGTTTAAAATAAATTTAGGGCAAATGCGAAAAATCTAATTCGCATTTGCCCATTTTTTATAAGCTATCAATTTTTAAAAGTGCCGCTTCTATTACTTTATCCATGTCGTAATATTTATAATTGCCAAGTCTTCCGCCGAAAATTACATTTTGTTTTTCATTTGCAAGTGCTAAGTATTTTTCAAATAGCTCTGCATTTTTTTCGTCGTTTACAGGATAATATGGCTCTTTTTCTGTGGTCCATTCGTCGCTGTACTCGTAACTTACTACCGTTTTATCAGACTTTGTAAATTCAAAATGTTTATGCTCTATTACCCTTGTGTATAAAGGATTTGAGTCTGTGTAGTTAACGACTGCATTTCCTTGGAAATTTTCACAGTCTAAAATTTTTGTATCAAATCTTACACTTCTATACTCAAGCGGGCCGTAGCAATAGCCGAAATATGCGTCGATACAGCCTGTGTAAACTACAGTTTCTGCCAAATTATCATAGAGCTCTCTTTTTAAAAGATAATCGTCACCGAGCTTTACATCAACGCCGTCAAGCAGTTTTTCACAAATTTTTGTGTAACCACCTATGGGTATTCCTTGGTAGGTGTCGTTAAAATAATTGTTATCATAAGTAAATCTTACAGGCAAACGCTTTATTATGAAAGACGGTAAATCACTGCACTGTCTTCCCCACTGTTTTTGTGTGTACCCTTTAATGAGCTTTTCGTAAATATCGGTGCCGACAAGTGAAATTGCCTGCTCCTCCAAATTTTTTGGCTCGTGATTTAAATTCGACTTTTGTGAGGCAATTTTCTCCTGCGCCTCTTTAGGCGTAATTACTCCCCACATTTTATTAAATGTGTTCATATTAAAAGGCAAATTATAAATTTCTCCCTTATAATTTGCAATAGGAGAATTAATGTAATTGTTAAATTCGGCAAATTGGTTTACATAATCCCATATTTTTTTATTTGAGGTATGAAAAATATGCGCTCCATAGGTATGCACATTTATGCCTTCCAAATTTTTTGTATAAATGTTTCCGCCTATATGCTCTCTTTTGTCTATAACAAGGCAGGTTTTGCCTGCTTTTTTCATTTCATGGGCAAACACACAGCCGTAAAGTCCTGCTCCGACTATGAGATAATCATACTGCTTCATTTACTATTTCCCCTTTTTTGTGTTTTGATTTAACTAAGCCACTGCAAAGCACAACTGCAACCAAACCTGCAAGTAGGATGATGTAAAAACTGATTCCTCTGGTTAAAACCATAGATGCTGTTGTATAAGCCGTGGTAAATATTGTGCCTAAGGTTTGCACGAAAATAATTTCGGTAACACCTTGTGCGCCGGGCACGGGTAGCATATCAACCGCAACATACATTGCAGCCTGAATAAAGAAAATTGAAAGTGCGTCGCTGTGGTCAAGCGGTAGGCCAAAGTAGATAAACACAGGCATAATCATAAGAAGAGAACGCTGTATGAATGTGAGCAAAGTTAAAAGCAAAACCTGAAGTTTGTTGTCAAACAAATGTTCCACAGCTTTTTTATACTGCTCTAAAAAGGCATCAATTTTTTCTGGTCTTTCGGCACTCTCTTTTAGAATTCTTAGTTTAATTAATAGTCGCTCGCACTTGACAATTATCCATCTTGTGGGCCTTGGTATGAACATAAAGCAAAGTATTGCTGCAAGCACACAGGTGTTTAAGAAAAGTCCTAAATAATACACCCAAATATAGTTTCCAAAAAGTCTTTGTATTTCAGGCAGCCAGAAAATCATTAATAACACACCAAAACCTACCATGACAAGTTTATAATAAAATGCCATTGCAAGCAGGGCCACTGTTCCTCTTGATGATTTGTGACCGTCTTTTACCATATAATAAAGCTGTGCCGGCTGTCCGCCTGTTGCAGACGGGGTAATCGATGAGTAAAAATAGCCTATGAGTGCATATTTCACGCATGATGCAATAGGAAGCGCTCTGTTTTCTTTTTTTAGCATGGTTGCCAGTATGACACTTTCTATGCCAATAAAAAGCACCGCGGCGGCCACGCAGGCCAAAATCCAAAAAGGAGAAGTCTGCTTAAGGCCGTTTATAAGGGCGTTAATGTCATTTCCCCAAAACAAAGCGTAAGCGGTAAGGCCTGCAATTAGTAGGAAAAACAGCACATTAAATAGCATTTTATGTCTTTTTATAAATTTCATTTATTTTACACCTATTTTTCTTTTAAGCAAACATGTATTTTTTCTTTGCATAACGATAGCAAAAAATATAAAGAGGTCTTGAAACAGGGTCTGGAAGCACCCTTGCAAAGTTTAGCGAGAAATATTTAACCTGAGTGCGAAATGCTTTATCCTTAGAATTGACTTCTTTCCAAAGCTTTTTGCGTTCAAGTCTATGCTCGGGCTTGTTTGACAAGTCGCATAATATTGAGGTTATACATACCAAAATTGACATGTATCTTGTCATATATTTTGCAAGTCTTGGCTGTTCTTTTCTGATTTTTTCCATATCATGGCAATTGATGGTAAGCCTTGTCACCAAAAATTGTTGGTCTATTCTTTTAACCATTGATTTCTCGTTTACAGATTGGTCTTCACGGCCGATGTAGTACTGATAAAAATCAAGATTTAAATACATCATTTTCTTAACATACGGCAAAGGCTGAATTGAGTAAATATTATCAACGTAAAAAGTATGCTCTGGAAGCACTAACTTGGCTTCTTTTAAAACGGATAATTTATATGTCAGTGAGTGCATCATGAAATACTGAGAAACTTTAAAATTTCTTAAACTTTCCCAATTTGTCGCTATGTCAGAGTCTATAACATTTGTGTAATTTATGACGTTTTTAAGGCCTTCGTTAAGTCTGTTGTAGACGTAATTTGTCAAAAATAAGTCGATTTCTTCGTTGTTATTTACCGCTTTTTTAATTCTATCAAGAAGTTTTAAATATGCAGTTTTATCAACCCAGTCATCAGAGTCGACAACTTTATAGTAAACTCCTGTAGCCTCTCTGATTCCGGCATTTACGCCCGAGCCATGTCCGCCGTTTTCTTTGTGAATTACCCTTACTATATTTGGATATGCAACGGCATAACCGTCGGCAATTTGAGCCGTGTTATCGCTTGAGCCGTCGTTTACGATGATAATTTCAACATCGTCACCGCCTGGAAGTAGTGAATCTATGCATCTTCTTAAATAATCTTGTGAATTATAGCTGGGTACTGCAAATGTAATATATTTCATGTTATCCTCCAAAATGTTTAATAAAATTTTGTGCAGTATCATTATATAATTTTAATTTTAAGTTATGCTTAAATATTCTAAAAGAAAAACAAAAGAAAATTGAAAGAAAAATGAAAGAAAAACTATTCTTGTTTAAACATTACAATAGCTGTGAAGGTTTTATCTTGATATTCAATTTCAAATTTTCCATCCATGGCCTTTACAAGCTCTGAGACTATTGAAAGGCCAAGTCCTGAGGAGTTTTTATCATTGTTTGTCGGCGATACATACATGCGCTTTGTAAGCAGTTGGGTTTTGTCTTTTAATTCATTTTCGGTCTTATTAACAATTTTAATCACTACATTTTTATCGATTATCTGGGTAATAATTTGCGTGCTTTCAGGGTTTTTGGAGTGTTTTTGTGCATTGCTTAGCAAGTTATCAATGATGCGATGAAATTTTTCTGTATCAATTTTTGCCTTGATAGGAAGTTTAGTGAAATTAGTTTTAATTTCTTCGACCCTAATTTCTATAATTTGTCGCAACACAACATTAATATCCATCAGCTGTAAATTCACAGGTATGTCACCACTTATTAGTTTGCTATATAAAAATAAATCATTGATAAGTTTTTCAAGTCTTAAACTATTTTCCTTTGCCGTGTTTATATACTGATAAATCTCATCATTTTTATCAAGTTTGCTTTTGGTAAGCTCTAAATATCCGTTTATAGAGGTCAAAGGTGTCCTAAGGTCGTGAGAAAGGTTTGTAATTAAAATCCGCTGACTTATCTCGTCTTCTCTTTCACGAATTATCCTGTCATGCATGCTACTGCCCATAAAATTTATGCTTTTTGCAAGCCTTGCAAGCTCATTTCTGCCCAAAACAGGTATTTTGTGAAGTATATCCCCTTCTGCAATTTTTTCAACGCCTTTTTCTATCGTTTTTATATAGTAAAGCTCATCAAAAACAAGGTAGAGCGATAGGCAAAAAAACACAAAAACCGCTATTACGCCTGAAATTATATAATATACCACCGCTGTAAATTCTATGTCGTTTGAATTTACTATGATAAAACCTGAAACATCTGAGAAGTTTATTTCAAAGACGTCTTGGTCGTCTAAAAACTTGAATGCGTCCGAACTTTCAAAGTCGTTATAGGTTTCGTTTTGAGTACTGCTGAATAAATAGATAGAGTAAATAGAATTGTCCTCGACAAATTCTATATTTCTTGCCTGCTCTAATGTCAAATTATCTTTTGAAACCTTAGATTTTATATCATCTACTATGGTGGCGATTTCATCTTTTCTGGTTTGATGGAAGTTTGAATTTTGATGGGCGGCCACGGTGTCGGATAGGTTAAAGAGCAAAATGAAAATTAAACCGCTAACGGCAATTGCAATTATCATTCTTAAAAGTATTGACGTATTCAAAGAATAAGCAGCTTTTTTAATCGACACGGTAACCACTCCCCCATACGGTTTTAATATATTTCGGATTTGAAAGGTCGTCTTCTATCTTACCCCTTAAATTTCTAATATGGACAGACACGGTGCTTTCAGCGTTTAGTATGCTTTCTTCGCCCCAAACGCTTGTATATATTTGCTCTAAACTAAAAACCCTATTTCTATTTTTTAAAAAGAGCTCTAAAATTGAAAGTTCAATCTTTGTAAGTTTTACGGGTTCGCCTTTTTTTAGTAGGGTCTTACCTGCTAAATTAATGACTAAATCGCCTAAAATAATCTCGTCATTATTTACGGTATGCGCCTGCGAGTAAACCTTAGAGCGCCTAATTTGCGCCTTTATTCTTGAGGTTAAATCTATTGGGTTAAACGGCTTTGTGATATAATCGTCTGCACCTGAAGAAAAACCTGTGAATTTGTCCATATCATCAGATTTTGCAGTAAGAAAAATAATAGGTGTAGTATGAGTTTTTCTTATCTCTATACAGGTATCAATACCGTTTAGTTTTGGCATCATAGAATCAAGCAAAATAAGGTCTATGCTATCATCAATTTTTTTAAGCGCCTCTTCCCCGTTTTCGGCCTCTATTATATCAAAATTTTCATTTTGAAGAAAAATTTTAATTAAATTTCTAATGTCTTTTTCATCGTCAACCACTAAAATTTTCATACTGATTCTCCAATCAAATTTAATTTATTTTATACAAATATGATTATACCACAAAGCAGACAAAAATGTAAGGCATAAAGTATAAAAGTAGTTATTGCAAAACATGTATAATTATGGTATCATTGAATTAAATAGTTAGATGAATTTTTTGGAGGTTTTTATGGGCGCTTATAAAAAATGGATACAGAACGCACCGATGAGTAAGAAGCTGCTTCCTACTCAAGTTATTACTTTGATTTTACTATTGCTAATTGCAATGATTTCGATAGGCTCATTGTTTATTGTAAACTCACTTTCTAATCAAGTTTTTACAGAAAATGTCGGGCATACAGAAAGGCTTAATAAAATTGTCGACACCATGTATATGTGTCGTGTAACAGGCCGTGATATTCTTTTACAGCAAGATGATGATGTAAGGCTTGAGCTTTATGATAAATACATAGCATATTTTGATGAGCTTGACACCTTAATGGATGAGTACTCTGCCGAGTTAAGCCCTGCAAAGGCTGCCGAATTTACACAAGTCATTGAATTTAAAAATGAATATAAACTTGCTATGATAGAGTCTTCTGACATTAAAATACAGCTTGATGACGACGATGCGGCTCTTATTGCTCTTCAAAGCGTTACTCCGGTTGCAAATGAATTTTTCGGTGCAATTAACACCTTGCTTGAAGAAGAAAAAGCGCTTATCGTTGCAAATTTAGAGTATAATGATAACATATTACTAGTGGTTGTTGCCGCCGTGGCTATTTTTGCAATTGCAATCATAATCATACTATTTAGCTTTATCGGCAGTTTTGAAAAAATGATGTATAAAAAACTGGTATCGCTTCAAGGCACGGTGTCTGAAATAGTTACAACAGGTAATACCGATGTTGAAATCCCTCAAGATTTATTCACAAAAGACGAAGTGGGTCTTATAGCAAATGAAATGTTAAGGCTTAAAGAGATGATGATAGAGTATTCAAACATTGCAAATTCTATCTCAAACAAAGATTATAGGGTTCAAGTGCCTGTTAAATCCGATTTAGACGTCTTGTCTATAAGTTTTAACAGCATGATAAATTCAAGCAATGAGTTTATGAAAGACATTAGAAACTCTGCAATAAGCGTATCCTCTGAGTCAGAAGAAATTTTCACAAATGCTCAAACTTTAGAAAACGGTGTTTCTCAACAAGCAAATTCAATAAGCGAGCTTTCTAGTTTGCTTGATACCATGTCCTCAGAGATTGAAAGAAATGCAAAGAATGCTAAATCCTCTGTTGAGGTAGCGGACAAGGTGTCTGCCGATGTCGATACTATAGACAGTAGAATTCAAGAAATGATAAAGGCGATGGCCGAAATCACATCATTCTCTCATGAAATAGGCAGAATTATCACAACAATCGATGATATTTCATTCCAAACAAATGTTTTAGCACTTAATGCAGCGGTCGAGGCCGCAAGGGCAGGCGAAGCAGGTAAAAGCTTCTCTGTTGTTGCCGACGAGGTTAGAAACCTTGCAAATAAGAGCAGTGTTGCAGCAAAACAAACGGCTACCCTCATTGAGGATTCTGTTGCCTCTATCTTAAGCGGTGAAAAAATTGCAAACAGCGTTGCACAGGCTCTAACTACCGTAACTTCAAGTACCGGTGATATAATTAATTCCATACAATACATAAACGACTCCACTCAAAAGCAAATCATGTCCATTGAAGACATACAAAAAGAAGTCAATCAAATTTCTATGGTTGTTGAGTCTAATAAATCTAATAGCAGTGAAAGTACACAAATCAGCAAAAAACTAAACGCTTACGCTACAAATATGAGTGAGCTTGTATCTGACTTTAAACTCGATGAAAACTAATAAATAACCAAGGGACTGTCGCATTAAGACGTTCAGTGGTGAATATGAACAATGTTATGGTGTAGGGCAAGGGCTCTGCTCTTGCCGAAATGCAGATTTATATTATAACCACGGCAAGAGCAGAGCCCTTGCCCTACAAATCTGCCATATCATTTGTGCATTATGTCTTTAATGCGACAGCCCCTT
>CAYJJU010000016.1:0-52962 GCA_964370635.1 uncultured Eubacteriales bacterium
AATAAGTTAATGGATATAGAATATAGTGGATGCACATCACTAGAAGTTACTAATAGGGGCTATGAAAATATGAGCCCAATAGAATTTCTTGAAATCGCTTATAAAAGAGCTGTAAAAATAACTCGTTAAAATAAGTAGCTAAGTCAGGCTCTATGGACGAGGAGCTTTTGTGCATGATTACTCCATGGGACATAATAGGACATGGAGTGCAAATTGGCAGCTAGTGCCCTATTGAGTCTAAAAATTTGTGATAGGTATCGAGATGTTTTAGTTTATTATTTGTATAATGATTGGAGAAATGACAAATGAATGAAGTAGTAAAAAGTTATCAAAACTATCGTGAGGAAGATAGATTAACAACAAATAATGCTCGTAAAATTGAATTCATTATCACCAAACGTGTATTTGAAGAGCATTTCCCTAAAAAAGGTCAAATTCTTGATGTAGCAGCCGGAACTGGTATTTATTCATTCCTTTTAGATGAAAAAGGTTACGACGTTACTGCTTTGGACATCACTCCTCGACATATAGAGCTCATTAATAAGCACAAAAATGAAGTAGGAAGCAACATAAACACAGGCGTTAATGATGCTTCTAATTTGAAACAATATGAAGATGAAACCTTTGATATTGTGCTATGTATGGGTCCACTTTATCATATTATAGATACTGCTATAAGAGAAAAATGCATAAATGAGTGTAACAGGGTGCTCAAAAAAGGCGGTATTCTTGTTGTCTCCTATATAAATAGATTTAGTGCGTTTCCGTATGTTTCGTTTCAAGACACAAAGTATATGGATATATCTTTGGGAAAGCAATTAGTAGAAACTGGTGTACTAAAATCTGATGATGAACTGTGTTTCTGGACAGATACCTATTATCATACCCCACAGGAAATAGAAGAAATCTTTAACAAACTAAACTACAAAGTGATTGATCATTTATCTCCTGATGGAATTACACCATTTCATAAAAATTTGGTTGATAAATTCAGTGATGAGGAATTCAATACTTGGTGTGAATATCAATATATGACTTGTAGAGAAAAAAGTATTTTAGGTGCAGGAAATCATGGATTGATTTTAGGAGTTAAATGAGCAATTTATTGTGCGAAAACTCATTTTTTACTGCAACGAGCTTAGTGAGATAATATCGGATATTGTAGGGGACGATGCCCATATCGTCCCCTGCTTTGCAATTAGCCTTAAATGACTTGATTATGAAAAAAGTTTGTGGTATAATTAACAATAATGTTATTTTAGGAGATTATGCGTTTTGAAAGAAAAAATACTTTTAGAAGAATTATCAAAACAAGAGTTGTTTTCGCTTGACATGGCGGAAATAATGAAAGTTCGGGCATCTGGTGCTACACCGCTTGCCTTTGTAAGGACTTATGGCTGTCAGCAAAATGTGGCTGACGGTGAAAAAATAAAGGGTATGCTACAAAAAATGGGATTTGGGTTTACCGAAGATGAAGACCTTGCCGATTTTATTATTTTTAATACCTGTGCCATAAGAGAACACGCAGAGGACAGGGTTTTTGGAAATATTGGTGCACTTAAAAATGTTAAAAGAAGAAATCCTTCGCTTATTATTGCCGTTTGTGGCTGTATGATGGAGCAAGAACATGTGGCAGAGCGGATTAAGAAAAGTTTTCCTTTTGTAAATATTGTTTTTGGCACACATGTAATCCATAAACTTCCCGAGATGATGTACGACTGCGTTACAAATTCTAAAAGGGTATTTATAAGAGGGCAAGAGCAAAAAGAAATTTTTGAAGGACTTCCAATAAGAAGAGACGGAAAATCTAAGGCTTGGGTCACTGTTATGTATGGCTGTGACAATTTTTGCTCTTACTGTATAGTCCCATATGTAAGAGGACGAGAGAAAAGTCGTGCCTCTAAAAATATCATAGAAGAATGTAAGTCGCTTGTAAAAGACGGATATAAGGAAATTACCTTGCTTGGACAAAATGTAAATTCTTATGGCAAGGGTTTAGAAGAAGACATTAATTTTTCTAAACTTCTTGAAAAAATTGATGCGATAGAGGGTGACTTTAGGATAAGGTTTATGACCTCCCACCCAAAAGATGCATCAAAAGAGCTTTTTGATGTAATTGCAAAATCTAAGCATATTTGCCACCATATTCATCTTCCGTTTCAATCGGGAAATGATAGGGTGCTTGATACTATGAACAGAAAATATGACAGAGAAAGGTATTTAAGTTTAATATCTTATGCAAAATCTGTAATGCCTGACTTGTCGCTTACCTCCGATGTTATAGTGGGTTTTCCCGGTGAAACATATGAGGAGTTTAAAGACACTTTATCGCTTATTAAAGAAGTGGAGTTTACCTCGCTCTTTACGTTTATTTTCTCAAAAAGAAAAGGGACTAAGGCAGATGAAATGGACGACCCGATAAGCGCAGAAGAAAAATCAAAATGGTTTACAGAGCTTTTAAGCGTGCAAGAAAAAATTGCGGCAAAGCGCTGTGCCTCTATGGTAGGGAGCGTTAAGCGTGTGCTTGTCGAAGAAAAAAATGAAAAGAAGAATAAACTTTGTGGCAGGACAGAAAATAATATCATAGTAGAATTTGAGGGCGATGCCTCTCTCATTGATGAATTTTGCGATGTAGAAATTACAAACGCAAAAAATTGGATACTTGAAGGTCAAATAAAAAATTAAATATATATATTAAAAGGAGCAATTAACAATGACAACAATAGAACTAGCAAGAGAGCTTGGAAAAAGCCTACAAAAAGAAGAAAGATATTTAAATCTACAAATAGCTCAACAAAACAGCGACGAAGACAAGGCGCTACAAGAGGCTATAGGCGAATTTAACCTAAAGAGAATGGCGATAAACAACGAGGCTCAAAAAGAAAATAGAGACGAAGATAAACTTCAAGCGCTAAACATGGAGCTACGTGAAATTTATGGAAATATCATGCAAAATGAGAACATGACAGCATATAACAATGCTAAAACAGAGCTTGATACGCTTGTTCAAAGGGCGATAGGAATCATTACATTATGCGCAGAGGGTGAAGACCCAGAAACTTGCGAACACACACCTGCTTCTTGCGGTGGTAGCTGTTCAAGCTGCGCAGGTTGCTAATTTATCAAACCCAAATTAAGGAGTGATGAATATGGCAGATTTTTCACCGATGATGCGTCAATATTTTGACATTAAAGAAGGGTATCCTAACACGCTACTCTTTTTTAGGCTTGGAGATTTTTACGAACTTTTTTTCACAGATGCAAAAATTGCATCGAAAGAACTTGAATTAACCCTTACAGGTAGAGACTGCGGGCAAGAGGACAGGGCACCCATGTGTGGTGTCCCTTTCCATAGCGCAGAATCATATATAGCAAGGCTTGTCGCAAAAGGATACAAAGTTGCAATTTGTGAGCAAACCGAGGAGCCGACAAAGGGAAAAGGCATAGTAAAAAGAGAAGTGGTAAGGGTTATCACGCCGGGCACGGTGCTTGAAAGTAGTATGCTTGACGAAGGCAAAAATAACTTTATCTGCTCGCTTTATTATGATGACGACAGCGTTGGACTTACTTTTTCAGACATTACAACGGGCGAGCTTTTGTGCACGCAAAATTCATTTAGTAAAAGAGAAAATCTTTACCAGTTTGTCATAAACGAGCTGTCAAGATTTTCTCCAAAGGAAATACTTTTAAACCCTGAGGCACTTAGCCTTAAGGGTTTAGACCTATTTATAAAGGAAAGACTTTTTGCAAGCGTCGAGTGTGTAGACGAAATGGAGCTTGACACGGCAAATAACAAGGTAAAAGAGCAGTTTTTGCCCGAGTATTTAGAAGAAGCACAGCTTTTTAATTATGAGCACATAACGGTGTCTTTAGCCTCGCTTTTTGACTATTTGAAAAAAACACAGATGATAGGCCTTGAAAGAATTACAAAACTTCAAATTTATTCTGAAAAGAAGACCGTTGGAATAGACATAAACACAAGGCGCAATTTAGAGCTTTCGGAAACGATGAGGAATAAGGAAAAAAGAGGCTCACTGCTTTGGGTGCTTGATAAAACCAAGACTGCAATGGGCAAGAGACTTATAAGAAGCTGGATAGAACAGCCACTTTTAAACCCTGCCGAAATTGCACAAAGGCACAATGCGGTTGAAGAGCTTTTTAATGATAAAATTTTGTCTGATAATATATCTGAGCTTTTAAGCGATATTTATGATATAGAAAGAATTATGACAAGGATAGTTTACGGCAGTGCAAACGGGCGAGAACTTAGATTTTTATGCAGTGTCGCAAGACTACTGCCAAATCTTCGCACGCAAATTTCGCAGTCTCGTGCGTCTTTATTAAAACAAATTTACCAAAATATTGATGAGCTTGAAGATTTATGCGAGCTTATAGAGCGCTCAATAGTGGACGAGCCTCCCTTTAGCATACGTGAGGGCGGAGTAATTAGAGATGGATACAATGAGGAACTTGATGAAATTCGCCGAGACATGAAGGGCGGAAAAAACATAATAGCCGAGATAGAAAACAGCGAGAAAGAAAAGACAGGCATAACAAAACTTAAAATTTCTTATAATCGAGTATTCGGCTATTATCTAGAAGTCTCAAACTCGTACAAAAATCTTGTCCCTGACCATTATATAAGAAAGCAAACCCTTACAAACTGCGAAAGGTACATAACAGAAGAGCTTAAACAGCTTGAGGGCAGAATTTTGGGTGCGCAAGAAAGGTCGATAAGCCTTGAAGGGATTTTATTTGAGCAGATAAGAAAGCAAATTGCGGCTCAGCTTGAAAGAGTGCAAGCTACCGCAAATGCAATATCAAAACTAGACGTGTTAAACTCGTTTGCGACAGTGTCTTATCAAAATTCTTATGTAAGGCCAAATATACTCTTAAATGGAAGACTTTATATAAAAGACGGAAGGCATCCCGTGGTAGAAGCCTTGTTAAAAGACAGCCAGTTTGTGCCTAATGATACTGATATGGACATGGCGGACAGTCGAATTTCCGTCATAACAGGCCCTAACATGGCAGGTAAGTCGACGTTTATGAGACAGGTGGCGGTCATAGTAATAATGGCTCAAATGGGTTGTTTTGTGCCGGCGCAGTCTGCATCTATTAGCATAATTGACAATATTTTTACAAGGGTGGGTGCGTCTGATGACCTAGCGGCAGGACAATCTACTTTTATGATAGAAATGACAGAGCTTGCAGATATATTAAAAAATGCAACAAAGGACAGCCTTATCATTTTAGACGAGATAGGACGAGGCACTTCGACATTTGACGGAATGAGCATTGCACGCTCCGTGCTTGAATATATACATAATAAGAAAAAAATAGGCGCAAAAACTTTGTTTGCCACTCATTATCATGAGATGACAGACTTGGAAAATGAGCTTGACGGAATTAAAAATTATAATGTTGCGGTAAAAAGAAGAGGCGACGACATTACATTTTTAAGGAAAATAATAAGGGGTGGCTGTGATGACAGCTACGGTATACAGGTTGCAAAGCTTGCAGGTGTTCCAAATAAGGTAATAGACAGGGCAAAAGACATTTTAAAGGGCCTTGAAGACGGCGTGATAGTTGACCCAAATAAGGGCAGTAAAACTAAAGATATACCGCTTCAATTTACCTTAGACACGGTGGACAATGCAGTTATAGGAAAAATACGTGCGCTCGATGTGAACACGCTTACACCGATGGAGTGCATGAATACACTTTTTGAACTTTCAAACATGCTAAAATAAAGGGGATTATATGGCAAAAATTAAGGTTTTAGACAAACATATGGCAGAACTTATAGCAGCAGGCGAAGTCGTTGAGCGTCCTGCATCAATAGTAAAGGAACTCGTTGAAAATTCGATTGATGCAGGGGCTTCACAGGTAACTGTGGAGATTAGAAACGGCGGAGTAAGTTATTTGCGTGTGACAGACAACGGACACGGCATAGCTCGAGATGACGTGCCTGTTGCCTTTCTTCGTCATGCGACAAGTAAGGTGTCTGAAATTAAAGATTTAGAGAATATAGCCTCCCTAGGCTTTAGGGGCGAGGCGCTTGCCTCAATCTCTGCGGTGTCCCATTTACAGCTTTTAACAAAGACACCTTCACAGCAAATAGGCACAAGGGCGGAGCTATCGGCAGGTGAAATAGAGGAAATAGAAGATGCCGGTTGCCCTATGGGAACTACCTTTGTTGTAAGAGATTTATTTTACAATGTTCCGGCGAGGATGAAATTTTTAAAAAAAGACGTGAGTGAAGCCAATGCAGTGTCGGGAATACTCGACAAAATTGCGCTTTCTCATCCAGAAGTTTCTATAAAGCTCATTAGAGAGGGCAAGGTGACGCTTCATTCTCCCGGAGACAACAAAATGCGCTCGGCAATTTATTCGGTTTTTGGCAAGGAATTTACCGAAACTTTGATACCGGTAGATTATGAGTTAAATGGCATAAAAATATACGGGTTTGTCTCAAAACCCATGAATGCAAGGCCAAATAGGGCAATGCAAAACTTCTTTATAAATGGAAGATATGTAAAAACAATGACGGCGGCTGTCGCGATTAACGAGGCGTTTAAAGGCAGCATAGCAGTGGGGAAATTCCCTGCCTGTGTGCTTCATATCAAGATGAATTTTGAAAGCGTCGATGTAAATGTGCATCCTGCAAAGCTTGAAGTAAGGTTTACAAATGAAAAGCCCATATTTGACGCCGTTTATCATGCAGTCAAGACCGCTATAGAAAAAGACACAGACAAGAAAGAATTTAAATTCCCACAAAAAAAGGTGGAAACTGCTTCTCCACAGGAAGTAAAAACACCGATACAGACAGTAATATCACAAACAAAACCGCAAATGACGGTAGAATACAAACCGAAAAAAGAAGAATTCAAACCACTTACCTTAAATGAGCGTGAAGTGGAAAGGAAATATGAACTTCCATATTCTAATGTGGAAAAAATAATCGATACCCCAATAATTAAAAAAGAAGAACCGGTAAAAATAGAAGAAGCGGTAAAAGTAGAAGAAATTATAGAGATAAAAGATAGTGTCGAAAATGTTGTGGATGACATTTTTACAAGGTTTATCGGCGAGGCATTTAATACCTATATCATAGCGCAGTACGGCGCAGATAGTCTGCTCATAATAGATAAACACGCGGCCCATGAAAGACTTATTTACGAAAATTTAAAAGAGCGTGCAGAAAAAACTTTTGCACAAACTTTACTAAGTCCTGTGAGCGTGGTGCTTGACACAAACTCCTATAATGCACTGCTTACAAATGCAGACAAACTGTCGCAAATGGGATTTGAAATAGAAGATTTCGGCGCTAGCACAGTGCTTGTAAGGGCGTGCCCTATAGATTTAGACGAAGAAATAGAGGACGCAATAATTGAAATAGCGGCATATATTGCACAAAAAAGAGTGGATATTAACACAGAGCATATGAACTGGATTTATCACAACATTGCGTGTAGGGCTGCGATAAAAGGTGGAAATAAGAGCAGTGATGAAGAGCTTATTGCACTTGCAAAACTCTTAGAGGAAAATGAACAGGTAAGGTTTTGCCCTCATGGAAGGCCGATATCGGTTCTCATTAAAAAGAAAGATTTGGAAAAACAGTTTAACAGGATTTGAGGTGAGCCTTTGAAAAGTAATTATCCTATGCTGGCACTTTTAGGCCCTACTGCATCCGGCAAAAGCGCTTTATCGGTAGAGCTAGCGCTTAGGTTTTCGGGAGAAATTGTGTCTTGCGATTCGATGCAGGTTTATAAAAAAATGGATATAGGCACCGCAAAAATTACAAAAGAAGAAATGAGAAATGTGCCACATCACATGCTTGACATCATAGATTACGGAGAAAATTTCTCTGTTGCAGACTATGTTTTAGGCGCAAATGCGGCAATTTTTGATATACACAAAAGGGGCAAACTTCCGCTGCTTACAGGCGGCACAGGCCTTTATGCAAGGTCGCTTTTATACGATGTGGAGTTTAGCGATAATTCAAGAGATGAAAAAATTAGAGAAGAGCTTAAAGCGGAGTACGAAAAAGGCAATGCGGCAGAACTTTACGATAGACTGCTTACACTTGATGAAAAGGCGTGCGAGGCAATACATGTAAACAACAGCGTGAGGCTAATAAGGGCGCTTGAATACTGTATGGTGACAGGTGAAAAATTTTCACAGCAGTCACCGAGGGCGGAGAGAGATAAAAAATACGACTTTCTCATGCTTTGTCTGGCTTTTAAGGACAGGCAAAAACTTTATGACAGGATAAACAGACGAGTCGATATCATGATAGACCAAGGTTTGTGTGATGAGGCAAAACGTTTTTATGAAGACAAAGAATTTCGGAAAAAAACCTCGATGCAGGCAATAGGGTACAAAGAGCTTTTTTCTTTTTTTGATGGCGATATTAGCTTTTTGGAAGCGGTGGAGAGCATTAAAAGAGAGAGCAGGCGTTATGCCAAAAGGCAGATGACCTGGTTTAAAAAAGAAGAGGATATACAGTTTATTTATGTAGATGAATTTGATAGTTTTGATGATTTATATGCATATGCGTATGGGAAATGCGAAAAATTTTTAGAGGATAAGATTTATGAGTAAAGGTAAACTTAATTTTAAAACAGTGTGCACGTCACTTTTTGCAATTATTGTATTAGTGTACATTGCATATCAGGCAATACTAATAAATTACGAGGATATAAAGACAGAGACGGCGCTTTATGCGCAAAGCTCAGACGTTATAGAGACGGCGGTCTTTATTACCAGAGAGGAAACTTTGCTTGAAACTGCAACGGGGGACGTTTTAAATTATTTGGTTGAAGACGGCCAAAAAGTTGCAAAAGGCGAGGTAATTGCCGACATGTACCCTTCTGAGGAAAGCGCACAAATACAAAGTCAGATAGTGAAAATTGATGCGCAGATAGAGGGTCTTGAGTCCTTAAAAACATCAGAGGAGTATTTTATTTCGGGACTAGGCCTTATAGACACACAAATTAATGATGAAATAGCAAATATTTTCAATTCTATAAACAACAACGATTTCCTTTTAGCAAAAGAAGGCGGAGATAATTTGCAATTTGCAATTAATCAGAAAAAAATTATACTGGGTGAGGAGCAAATTGAGGATTATACGGATGAAATAGAAGAGTTAAAATTAGAAAAAGAGAGGCTTGAAAATTCGGGTCAATCAAAAATAGGCACAATTTATTCTACCCACTCAGGTTACTTTGCACTATATACCGATGGATACGAAAATGCGATTAGCACCGAAGATATCGAAAATGTTAGCGTGTCTGATATTGCAAATGTGCAAAAAATAGGCACAGAGGGGACAAACGGGAAGATTTTAGAGGATTTTAGTTGGTATGCGCTTGCAATTATAGACCAAAACGAGTATGCAAAACTGCAACAAAGGACTTATGTGGAAATAGAGGGCTCGTTTGCTGTAAAAGAAAGACTTCCTGTAGAAATAGTGGCTGCAAATCGTGATGAAACAAGCGGTGACTATGCACTCGTCTTAAGGTGCACGTACATGGATTCTGAAATAGCGCTTATTAGAAATGAAAACATAAATATTATTGTAGAAGAGCACTCCGGTGTGCTTGTGCGTGAAAGTGCAATTTACTTTGAAGACGTTATCGAGGAAGTGACCGATGAGAACGGAAACGTTCAAGAAGTAGTGCATGAAGACATAAAGGGCGTTTTCATTAAATACGGAGAAAGAATAGAGTTTGTACAGGTGTTTAGCGACATTACAGTAAATGGATATGCCGTGTGTAAACTCAATTTAAGCGAAGAAGAAAGAGCAATGCTTGTGACAGACTCAAGCATACAAGTTTATGACGAAGTAGTTATTGATGGAGATAATTTGTATGATGGAAAAACAGTTTAGCTATATTGAAGATAATCTCAAATTTATTAAAGAGGAAATTGCTAAATCGGCACAGGAATTTAAAAGGGAAGAAAAAGACATCACCCTGCTTGCCGCAACAAAAACGGTAAGTGTTGATAAGATTAATTTTGCGGTTTCAAAGGGTCTTTCCGCTATAGGCGAAAACAGGGTGCAAGAACTTATGGATAAATTTGATGGCTTAGATTTATCAAATTGTGATTGCCAGTTTATAGGAAGACTTCAAACAAATAAAATTAAATATTTAATCGACAAAGTATCACAAATTCAGTCTATAGATAAAGTGTCGCAAATTAAAGAACTTTCAAGGCTTTGCAAAAAATTTGATAAGAAAATGAATGTTTTGGTAGAGGTAAATATTGGAAGAGAGGAAAATAAAGGGGGCGTTTTGCCCGAGGCTTTATTTGAATTTGTACACGAAATTTCGGAATTTGAGGGAATAAATGTCAATGGACTCATGGCAATTCCGCCAATTTGTGTACAAAAAGTAAATCTTTTGCCATATTTTAATGATATGTACAAATATTTTATTGACATACGGGACAAAAAATTAGATAATGTTAGTATATCTGTTTTGTCGATGGGTATGTCTGATGATTACCCATTAGCAATAAAATGCGGCGCAAATGCAGTGCGCATAGGCTCACTGTTATTTGGTAAGCGAAATTATTAATTTTAGGAGGAAATACATGTCAGGTTTTATTGATAAAATTCAGCGTATGTTCGGTGCGCCAGAAGAAGAATATGATGATGAATATTATGATGATGAACAAGAATATGAGGAGGAAGAAGCGCAACCTCATAAAGACAGAGGGACTACTACAAGCTCTTCTGGTTACAGTAGTACTGCAAGCTCCTCGTCGTCATACACACAAAGGGATACATATCAAAGTGCTCAGCCACAACAGCAGCACCAACACAGCCCCTCGCTCTTTAAGCGCAATAACAGCAAGGTTGTAAGCATAAATCAAAAAGCCCCTCTTAGGGTGGTTGTGTTTAAGCCTATATCCTTTAGGGACGATACAAGGGAAATTGCGAAGGCCCTTATGGATGACTGCGCAGTGGTACTTAATTTAGAAAGGGCACCTAGAGACGAGCTTAAAAGGATAATAGACTTTTTAAGTGGCGTTGCTTTTTCAATTGGTGGTGCGGTAAAACCTGTTGCGGTGTCTACATACATGATTACACCTAATAATGTAGAACTTAGCGGTGACCACTTGTTTGACGAATTTGAAAATAATGGTGTTTATTTTTAATTATGGTAAATGAAGAGTTTATATTAAATGCAAAAATTGACGATGCCGTGCGTGCGTCAAAATCCGGTGCTAGGTTTTTGGGCTTTTTAGACCCAGGACAGGTGATGGAATGCATTAGATATACAAAGTATAACAAAGATGCAAATTTTCACTTTTTTGGTGGATATTTGGACGCCGACCGAAAATACCTTGCTGTGTATCCCGATTATTATGAGGCAGACGACTTGGAATTTCCCATAACGGCAATAAGCTTTACCTTTAGAAAACAGGACAAGCTTTCACACAGAGATTTTTTAGGTGTTTTAATGGCACAGGGCATAACAAGGTCTTCTTTAGGGGACATACTCTTAGAAGAGGGCAGGGCGGTGATTTTTATTAAATCTGAGCTTGCAGATTATGTGGCGGCAAACATAGAAAAAATCGGAAGAATAGGCGTTAAGTCCAGCATAGGCTACTTAGAGCCTTTGCCACAGCTTCACAAATTTAAGGAGCGCAGCGGTGTAATCGCCTCAAAAAGACTGGATTGTTTAATTTCGGCAATTTGTAATTTAAGTCGTGAAAAGGCGGCAAACTTAATAAAATCGGATATGGTGTTTGTAAATTATAAAGAGCAAAATCAAACTTCGTATTTAATAGATGAAAACGATATAATTAGTGTTAGAAAACACGGTAAATTTATTGTTGATACTATAGGGCCTGTGACAAAAAAAGGAAGACTGTCATATAGGTGTCGAGAATATATATAAGGGAGAATGAATTATGTTAACATTAAAGCAAATAAACGAAATAAGTTTTAGAAAGTCTAATTTTTCAGGCTATAAGCCTGAAGATGTAGATCAGTTTATAGACGAGGTGAGTGCATCTTTTACAACTTTGTTAAAAGAGCATCATTCTTATAAGCAAAAAGTTGCCGATTTGGCAAAGAAAAATAATGAGCTTAGAGAAAAACTTGAAGTGCTTGCCTATAAAGTCGAAGAGTATAAAGAAGACGAAGACGGCATAAAAGATATACTTTTAAGCGCACAAAAAGTTGCAAATTCTTCTGTAAAAGAAGCAAATGTCAAGGCAGAGGAAATAGTTGCAAGTGCAAATGCAAAAGCAGATGCGGCAATGGAAGAAGCTAGGAAAAAAACCGTAGATTTAATCAATAATTATGAGTTTAAAATTGCCGAAAAACAAAGAGAGCTTGATGCTATTAAGGCTGAGGTTTCTGCGTTTAGATCTAATCTTTATGAAATGTACAGGACTCATATAAGCTCTATAGAAGCAATACCCGACTATAGCGCAGAGCTTGAAGAAAAACAAGAGTTAGAAGCGAAAAGAAATGAAGAATTAAGGGCTCAAGAGGCAACCGAAAGGGCAATCGCAGAGAAAATGGCACAAGAAGCAAATCTAGGCTTTGACGAGGCGATTGATCCAATAGACGATTTTGAGAATTTCGTGCCCGATATCGACTTATCTTCAAATGATGATTTCATGGTGGAAACAACAGAAAAATCGGAAGAGTTTAATACAATAGATTTTACCGACTTTGTAGGTATGCCTGAAACTATAAAAAAAGAGAAAGAGTCAGTTTACAGCACTTTAGAGTTTGGCGACGATATCAGCATTAAAAAATAATTAATTTGCATTAGATGTGGAGGACATAGATTGGCAGTAATTTCATTAATAATAATTGCAGCACTTACTGCAGTGGATCAGTTTACAAAAATGCTTGTTGTGACTAATGTAAAACCTGTGGGGTATATAGAGTTAATACCCGGTTTTTTAGAATTTAGGTACCTTGAAAATACAGGAACATCTTTTGGTTTGTTTCCAAATTCAGCTTGGTTCTTTGCGATTTTTTCGATACTCTTATCCGCTGTGATAATAGTTGTACTTTTTAAGTATAAAGACCATGACTTTTTCACCTACTTTGGCTGTATAGCCGTGGTTGCAGGCGGAATTGGAAATGTAATTGACAGAATAATTTTTGGATATGTAATAGACTTTATTCATTTTAGCTTTTTTGATTATATATTCAATTTTGCAGATACTTGTGTGGTCGCAGGCATAATTTCAATTTCTATTCATATTCTATTTTTTATGAATAAGGATAAAAAAGAAAAAACAGAAGAAATAAACGAAGAAATAGTAGGGAAAGAGGCAGAATAAATTCATATGAGTAGTTCTGTTTACAACATTATAAGTAAAAGTACAGGGCGTGTGGACAAAATTATTTGTGAAACACACCCTGAGTTTTCACGTTCACAAATTCAAAAGTTTGCAGTAGACGGCTTGGTCTATATAAATGGAAAAAAAGCGGAAAAAAATTCTAAAATAAAAATCGGAGACGAGGTAGAGTTTTCTGTTCCGGATTTATTAGAGCCGCAGATTTTAGCGCAGGACATAAAGCTTGACATAGTGTATGAAGACGAGTATTTGCTTGTCATAAATAAGAAAAAAGGCATGGTGGTGCACCCAGCCCCTGGAAATTATGAAAACACCATGGTAAACGCACTGATGCATCACTGCAAGGAGTCCTTATCGGGCATAAACGGCGTTATAAGGCCTGGAATAGTGCATAGAATAGACAAGGACACCTCAGGCCTATTAATAGTCGCAAAAAACGATTTTGCGCATAGACATTTAGCACAGCAAATTAAAGAGCACAGCTTTAAGCGAGAGTATCTAGCGGTGGTTTATGGCAGGGTTAAAGAGGATAACGGCAAGGTTGATGCGCCTATAGGAAGAAACCCAAAAGACCGCAAAAAAATGGCCGTAGTAGCAGCGCCTACATCACGAAATGCGGTGACACACTTCGAGGTGCTAGAGCATTTAAAAGGCTTTACTTACCTTAAATTAAGGCTTGAAACGGGTAGAACACATCAAATTCGTGTTCATATGGCATATTTAGGCCACCCTGTGGCAGGTGACCCTGTTTATGGGCCTAAAAAATTTATCGCCTCTTTAAATGGACAATGCCTGCACGCGCATTTAATAGGCTTTATCCACCCAAAAACCGAAGAATATTTAGAATTTTCCACTGAACCTGAAGAGATATTTCAAAAATTTATCCTAAGAAACAAAGAGAGTGATGCTTATGGATAAGGAAAGACGGAGCATATTTGCGATAATCATACCGGCAGTCATTTTTTGCGTGTTGATAGTCGCCTACACATTCTTTGACAATCAGAGTATTGAGATAATTAGCTATACAAATGATGATGTAGAAACAATAATACTGCATGACACGGCGCTTGACATTAATGAGGCTAGCCTTGATGATTTTATGGAGGTAGAGGGAATAGGCGAAGTTACGGCACAGAAAATTATAGACTATCGAGTAGAAAACGGTGGTTTTACAAGACTTGAGCAGTTAAAAAATATTGACGGCATCGGGGACAAGACATTTGAGATGCTAAGTAAATATTTTTATATTAAGTAAATTAATCTTAAGGAGGAAAACTTATGCAAAAAATCAATTTTGGTAACACGGGAATGGAAATTTCAAGGGTGTTATACGGCGGTATAGTGTCCATGGACGACGGACAAGAAAATTCTGATAAATATGTTGAATACGCAATTAAAAATGGTATTAACTACTTTGATGTAGCGCCAAGCTATGGCGACGCAGAGGAAAAACTTGGTAATTCTTTAAAGCCATATAGGAAAGATGTTTACCTTGCCTGCAAGACGACAGAAAGAAAACTTGATCCGGCTATGAAAGAATTTGAAAAATCTTTAAAGCTTTTACACACAGATTATTTTGATGTTTACCAACTTCACGCACTTCAAAGTGTTGAAGATTTAGAGGAAGCATTTAAGAAAGACGGGATGTTTTCTAAAATCTTGAAGCTTAAAGAAGAGGGTGTAATCAAAAATTTGGGCGTGACTTGCCACAGCGAAGACGCGGCACTCAGGGCTTTTGAACTTTATGATTTTGATACGGTTTTGTTCCCTACTAACTGGGCGCTAGACATGGCCAAAGGTTTTGGCTCAAGGATTGCAAAGCTTAAAAAAGAGAAAAATTTCGGTCTCTTAGGCATGAAATCTATGATACACAGGGCTTGGACTGACGATAAGGAAAAAGAAAATTCACGCTTTCCAAAATCGTGGTGTATGCCTATTACGGACAATAAAGAGTTTACAATAGCGGCAATTAAGTATGCATTTGAAATGGGAATAGACTCTATGGTGCCTCCGGGAAATATAGAAAACTTCACTTTTGCACTAGAGAATATTGATGAAATCGTAAAACCGCTTACAAACGATGAAAGACAACTTTTACAAGATGAGCTTGTAAAAATTGGTGATAAATTCTTTTTTTAAGGCTTTAATTTAATTTTAAATGATAGAATAAATAGAGTATAGGAATCTGTCCTATACTCTATTTTTAGATTGTCGAAAAAGATGTAGTGTTTCGACATAATGACGATTATTAAAAGTTTTACTAAATTTTTTTCAAAAAATGTCGGGTGCTTAGGGCTGAGCCCTAAGGCGTTTTCCGCAGAAAACGAAAGTTTTTGCCTTAGAAGCGTATTTTTGAAAGTGAATTTTTGCACCGAGATGTATTCCACCGCAATGACCACAAGACAGATAAAAGAAGACCCCGAAAATCACGACAGCCTAGTAGAAGATGAGGAAAAAGTTGAGGAAGTAGGGGAGAGTGAACCCGTAGAGGCGCCCGAGTTTTCCGACCCTGCCCCCGAAATATCGGCAGAAAGTGCTGCTGCTAGTGAATAATGCCTAAAAATAAAGAAACAATCTGGACCGTCGAATGACATACCAGATTGTTTCTCTATTTATCTTAAGTAATTTCTATATTAATATAGTTAGTTAAACTCCTTGCAAAGTGCATCTAAAACCAAGTCGTAGTCTGCTTCGGTTACAAGCATGCTGATTTCTACCTCTGATGTGGTTATCAGCCTAATGTCTGCGGCGTGTTTTATTGCCTTGAACACTCTTGAGGCGATACCCGGGGTGTTTTTCATGTTTTCATCAAAGATTGACACCTTGTGGTTTAGACTGCTGACTATCACCTTTACATCCATGTCTTTCTTTAGCTCGGCTGTAAAGTTCAATACCTTTATAAAGTCGTCGTCGGAGATTGTAAAGGACAACTCCGTTACATCTGCGTGGGTGGGAGCCATGGAAATCATGTCTATATTGATGTTTTTTTGAGAAATTCTGTCAAAAACCTCTGTAAGGAAGCTAAGCCTTGCAGGTGCGCCCTGTAAAGTGATTAAAGTTATGTTTTCTACCGTGCTAATTAAAGTTGCCATGTTGTCACTCCTTTAAATTAATCCTGACATATCGTAAAGTCCAGTTGCTTTACCATCCATGAAAATTGCCGCATTTACTGCGCCATAGGCAAAAAGTTCCTTTGACTGAGCACTGTGGCTTATGGAAATTAGCTCTTGATTGCCTGCAAAAATAACCTCATGTTCGCCCACTATTGTGCCACCACGCACTGCGTGTATGCCGATTTCGTCTTTGTCTCTTTTCTTTCTTTGAGTGTGCCTGTCGTACATAAATCGACTTTCGCGCACTTCATTTATTCCCTCGGCAATCATAAGTGCCGTGCCGCTTGGCGCATCTATTTTTTGGTTATGATGCTTTTCTATTACCTCAATATCAAAGTCAGGCCCTAAAACTTTTGCCGCTTTTTTACAAAGTTCAAGCAGTAAGTTTACTCCAAGTGACATGTTCCTTGAGTAAAAAACGGGGGAAAGCTGTGATGCTTTGTGTATCTCTTCTACTTGCTCTGGTGAATAACCCGTGGTAGAAAGCACAACAGACAAATTCTTTTTTGATTTTATATACTCAAGTATCGGTGTGAGTAGGGACGGGTGAGAAAAATCTACCACAACATCTGCAGTTTCTGTGACTTCACCTATATTTTTATAAATCGGGAAAGTTAAGCTGCTTGACACATTGATATCAACACCTGCAACTATTTCGCAGTTTTCGTTTTTTTCTACTATAGATGTGATAACTTTTCCCATGTGACCCATGCAACCGCATAGAATTATTTTTGTCATTTATACGTCCTCCAAAAGGCTTATATCAGTTTATATTCTTTTAAAATTGATTTAATACCCTCTTTGCCGCTATCGCTCATATCGGTAAGTGGCATTCTACACTTGTTTTCGCAGTAGCCCATATATTCTAAAGCTTGCTTTACCGGCATTGGATTTACATCGGAAAACAGAGCGTTCATAAGTTTGATATGTGAGAAAAGCACAGCTCTTGCGTCTTTATAGTTCTCATTTAGCATAAAAGAGCAAAGCTCGTTCATTTTTTGTGGCATAATATTTGCAAAAACCGATATTACACCCTTGCCGCCTAAGGCCATCATGGGTAAGGTTTGAACATCATCGCCCGAGTAAATTGCCAAATCGTCGCCACAAAGTGCTTTTGTAAGCGCAGTTTGATCTATTAGTGCGCCTGCTTCTTTAATTCCGACAATATTCGGATGTTTTGAAAGCTCAAAATAAGTTTCTGGCTTAATATCCACGGTTGTTCTCGAGGGCACATTATATAAAATTGCAGGGACCGATGTGCTGTCTGCAATGTATGAAAAGCTTTCGATAAGCCCTTTTTGAGAAGTTTTGTTGTAATATGGGGTGACAAGCAGTAGTCCCTCGACGCCAATTTTTTCGGCTTCTTTTGAAAGCTCTACCGAAAACATGGTGTCGTTGCTTCCTGTGCTTGCGATTACAGGCACTCTTTTGTTGACTTTATCGGCCACAAATTTTATTACTGCGATATGCTCCTCTTCGGTAAGTGTTGCCGCTTCACCGGTAGTTCCGCAGGCAACTATTGCCTTAGTGCCGCCTGCAATTTGAAATTCGATAAGCTTTTCAAATGCCTCCCAGTCAATTTCGCCGGTTTTTGTAAAGGGTGTTACAATTGCAACGCCAGAGCCCTCATAAATTAGTTTTTTCATGTCAAGTTCCTCCCGTAATTAATTAATCAAAATAGCCTTTTTTTGCTAAAAGTTCTGCCATTAATACGCCACCGCCTGCGGCTCCTCTTAAGGTGTTATGTGATAGGCATACGAATTTATAGTCGTACTGGCTGTCTTCACGAAGTCTGCCGATACTTACTGCCATGCCATTTTCTAAATCTCTGTCAAGTTTTGCCTGAGGCCTGTTGTCCTCGTAAAAATAGTTTAAAAACTGTTTTGGCGCACTTGGAAGCTCAAGCTCTTGTGCAGGGCCTTTAAATTCTTGCCATCTTTTAATAATTTCTTCTTTAGATATTTTTTTATCCATGCTAACAAAAACCGCCGCAGTATGACCCTCTGATACGGGCACTCTTAAACACTGGCTGGTGATAGATGGGGAAGTGGCGTTTACGATTTCGCCGTTTTCTACCGTTCCCCAAATTTTTAGCGGTTCTTGCTCTGATTTTTCTTCTTCTCCGCCGATAAATGGTATAATATTGTCGACTATTTCGGGCATGGTTTCAAAAGTTTTACCGGCGCCCGAAATTGCTTGATAAGTGCAGGCTAAAATTTTTGTGACCCCTAAGTCCATTAAAGGCTCGATTGCAGGGACATAGCTTTGCAGTGAGCAATTTGATTTTACCGAAATAAAGCCTTTTTTCGTGCCAAGTCTTTTCCTTTGGGTGGGTATTACGTCTACATGGTCGGCGTTAATTTCGGGCACTATCATCGGAACATCGCTGACACCACGGTTTGCGCTGTTGTTTGATACAACAGGACACTCGGCCTTGGCGTAGGCTTCTTCAAGTGCTTTAATTTCGGCTTTTGGCATGTCGACGGCACAGAATACAAAGTCCACAAGTTCTACTATTTTATCTATGTCTTTACTTGCATCAAATATTACCATATCGGAAAATTTTTCGGGCATCTTTGTAGGCATTGCCCATCTATCGCCTACTACATCGCCGTATTTTTTACCGGCAGAGCGTGGGCTTGCCGCCATTGCTGTGACATTAAACCAAGGGTGATTTTCCAAAAGTGTCACAAAGCGTTGACCTACCATGCCTGTGCATCCTATAATTCCTACGTTATACTGTTTCATAAATTTACCACGATTTGCATAAAAGACAGAGTTTGCAAATCTTTCCTTTCATATAAAAATAATAAAATAAAAAACCGGCTATTGAAAACCGGTCATCAATACAATATAATAGATATGCTCAAGTTTATTTTACACAGAAAATCAGTATAAAAAACTTGATAGCTCTCCATCAAATATTGATGACAATCACAAAATTATTAATCCTGCGACCAGGGAACAAGTTATGCCAAATAACAAACCCTTCGGCGATGTACCCTTTTAACGACGCTTAACGGATTTGGCATCCTGACGTCGGCTACTGATGTAAACCGCACCTCTATCTTTAATATACTAATAATACATCAGTTTCTATTTATTGTCAAATATAATTTATACGAAAGAGGCCTCTATGCATAAAGATATCTTTAAAAAGGAATATTACAGTTTTGACTTACCCGAGGAGCTTATAGCACAGCACCCAATAACACCGAGGGATGAGTCTAAAATGCTCACGCTTAATATAGAAAACGGAGAAATACAGCATAAACATTTTTATGATATATTGGATTATTTAAATGAAAATGACTGCTTGATTTTAAATGATTCTAGGGTTTTGCCTGCGCGAATATACGGTAAAAAAATAGAAAGTGGAGCGATAGTGGAATTTTTGCTGCTTAAAAACTTAGGCAATGACACATGGGAAGTGCTTGCAGGTCCCGGAAAAAAAGCAAAAATAGGAACAAGGTTTAGTTTTGGAAATGATATTATGCGCTGTGAGGTTTTAGATATAATAGAAGAAGGCAACAGGGTTATTAAGTTTGAAGGTTATGAAGGAACTTTTTATGAAGCCCTTGATGAAATCGGCCAAATGCCACTTCCTCCTTATATAAAAGAAAAGCTAAGCGATAAAGAGAGATACCAAACCGTGTATTCTAAAGAAATAGGCTCGGCCGCCGCACCGACCGCAGGCCTCCATTTTACGAAAGAGCTTTTAGAAAAGATAGAGAAAAAGGGCGTGAAGCTAGGTTTTGTGACCTTGCATGTAGGACTTGGCACATTTAGGCCTGTAAGTGCGGAGAATATTAACGGCCATAAAATGCACTCCGAAAGTTTTAGCATGTCAAAGGATACGGCAGAGCTTATCAATATGACAAAGGAAAATGGCGGCAGGGTAATTGCCGTGGGCACGACCGCCTCCCGTACCATAGAATCGGTTTATAAAATGCATGGAAAGTTTTGCAAGGCACAGGGGGATACGGATATATTTATCTATCCCGGCTATGAATTTAAAGGAGTGGACGCACTCATCACAAACTTTCACTTGCCTGAAAGCACCTTGATGATGCTCATATCTGCACTTGCCGGCAGAGATAATGTTATGAATGCCTATAAAATTGCTGTTGAGGAAAAATACAGGTTTTTCTCCTTTGGCGATGCGATGTTTATATATAAATAAGAAAGAGGATTATATGTTTAATTTAATTAAAGAAGAAAAAAACGCAAGACGTGGAGAATTTAAAACCGTACACGGCACGTTTCAAACCCCTGCGTTTATGAATGTCGCAACGGCGGCTGCTATAAAAGGCGGAGTATCTGCACATGACTTGGTGGATTTAGATTGTCAAGTACAGCTTTGCAATACTTATCATCTGCATTTAAGACCGGGAGATGAAAATATCAAAACCTTGGGTGGTCTTCATAAATTTACGGGTTGGGAAGGGCCTATACTCACAGACAGCGGCGGATTTCAAGTGTTTTCACTGTCGGGACTTAGAAAAATTAAAGAAGAGGGCGTTACTTTTGCCTCTCATATAGACGGAAGAAAAATTTTCATGGGGCCTGAGGAGAGTATGCAGATACAATCAAATTTAGGCGCCACCATAGCCATGGCGTTTGATGAGTGCATGGAAAATCCGACTACACATGATTATGCAAAAAAATCTTGCGAAAGAACAGTGAGATGGCTTGTTAGGTGTAAAGAGGAAATGGACAGGTTAAACGCTTTGCCCGATACAATAAACAAAGAGCAAATGCTTTTTGGCATAAATCAGGGAAGCACTTTTGAAGACTTGAGAATAGAGAATATGAAAGAAATTGCAAAACTTGATTTGGACGGTTATGCAATAGGCGGTCTTGCTGTGGGTGAAACTGCGCAGGAGATGTATAAGGTAATAGAAATTGTTGAGCCTCATATGCCAAAGGGAAAAATTAGATATTTAATGGGTGTTGGTACGCCTTCAAATATTTTAGAGGCGGTCTACAGGGGGATTGATTTGTTCGACTGTGTAATGCCGACAAGAAACGCAAGACACGGACATTTATTTACATCTATAGGTAGAAGAAATTTATTTAACGCAAAATATAAGCTCGACACCCTGCCGCTTGACGAAAATTGCGATTGCCCTGTTTGTAAAAAATATTCAAGGGCGTATATACATCATTTGTTCAAGGCGGGGGAGATGCTTGCCATGAGGTTATCGGTGATGCATAATCTTCATTTTTATAATAATCTTATGAAAAGAATTAGAGATGAGCTCGATAAAGGTACGTTTGAGAACTATTATAATGAAAATAAAGACTTGCTTGCAGGTCGAATTTAACATAAAAACACAAGTTTATACAATGTTAATAAAATAAAGCTTGCCAAGCCTTGGCCATTGTGTTACAATTAGTTGAATAATTTGGAGGTGCAAACAACTTATGACAATTGATCAATTAATTACACTTAGCGAGCCGGCAGACGGAGGATTTAACATAGTTTGGATAATTGCAATTTACGCATTATTTTTTGGTGCTATTTACTTTTTCTTCTTCCGCCCACAAAGCAAAAAAAGAAAAAAAGAAGCTGAAATGAAAAGAAATGCTCAAGTAGGCGACGAAATTACAACTATCGGCGGAATTTCAGGTAGAATAGTTGCTGTAAAAGAAGAAACAGATTCTCTTATACTTGAAACAGGCGCAGACAAAACAAAAATTAAGCTAAAACGTTGGGCTGTCGGCAGTGTTGACACAGTTCACGAAGAAACAGAAGCTTAAATAACTAAAACCCAGTACACATAAAATTAATCCCTTATGAATAGTAATTATTATATTATTCGTAAGGGGTTTTTTTATGTTTAAGTTAAAGGCGATACTAATTGGTTTTGCGACACAGATTGCAATTTTTTTAGTCTTCATGGCGGTGATGGCAAGCGTAAGTGTGAGCATAGGCAGCGTGAGTCTAAAAACTTATGACTGTTTCATGACAGTGTTTTGGGTAGTGGGAGTTTTTTGCGGCTCGTTTATCTGCTGCAAGATAGCATTTGAAAAAGCAATAATTTATGCGAGCATGATGGCGGGCCTTTGGATAGTTTTTGCACTGCTCTTTGTGCTAATAAATGGGGGAGAGATAAATATATTTAATTTGATAAGCCAAATCGTGATTGCAGAAATCGCAGCGGTCATAGGTGCGATACTTGGAATAACGGCAAAGCGAAGGGATTATTAATAATAGTAAAGAGTAAAAGTATTACTAAATTTTTTTCAAAAAACTTCGGGTTCTTAGGGCCGGGTCCTAAGGTGTCTTCCGCAGAAAACGAAAGTTTTTTAAATTACCTTTATTGGACAGGGAGGGTGAACCTCTCTGTTTTTTTATGAAATTATGCGATATTCTCTTCTTTTTACAAAAATCTGAAAAAATACACAAATTGTTCATAATTGGAATGAAGTGTATTTTTATACATATGTTGTATACATAAAAAATTTAACACAATATACATTGGTTTACATAATATATTATACATAAAATTTGGCAGTTTACAAGGAAAATGAAAAAATATTCATAAAAACTATTGCAAAATGTCTTAAAAAGTATTATAGTATATATCAGCGAGGGGGAATTGGTATGAATTTTAACAAATTCGGTTTTATCGGGCCTGGCAAGATGGCAAAATCCATAATAAATGGCATAGTATCAACGAATTTTCAAGATGCCGAAAACCTCTACATATATGGTAGAAGCGATGAAAAGATGCTATATTTTGCGGATTTAGGGTGTAAAACTTGCACCGATATTCAAGAATTATTCCAAAACTGCAACATAATTTTCATTTGTGTAAAACCTCAAAATATCGACGAGCTTTTTGAAATTATGAAACCTGAGGTTGCAAATAATATTTTATTTATATCCATAGTCGCAGGTCTTACTTCAAAAAGAGTGAGAGAATGTTTTGGTTATGAAGCAAAGCTTATTAGGGTTATGCCAAACACAGCGACCCTTATAGGACACGGTGCGGCGGCACTTTCTAAGACGGAAAATGTTAGTGATGAAGAATTTTCTCTTATAAAAAATGTATTCTCATCTTGTGGGATTGCAGTTGAGGTGTCTGAGGATTTGCAGGACGCTGTAATAAATATCAGCGGAAGTACACCGGCCTATATTTATTACATATCAAAGCTAATTACAGATTTTGCCGTAGAAAACGGAGTATCGTATGATGTTGCACGAGAATTATTTTCTCAAACGCTTTTAGGTTGTGCGGTCATGATGAAAGAGACAAAGCTCACCGAATCAGAGCTTATAGACATGGTGGCCTCAAAGGGAGGCACGACAAGGGCGGCGCTTGATGCCTTTGATGAAAACTTTTTGGACAAGGCTTTTTTGAAAGGTTTGCTTGCATGCAAAAACAGGGCGGAGGAGCTTGGACGAGGAAAGTAATAAATTCAGAGTTTTCAGCATAGTATTTTCTATCAGTTAAAGGATGGAGTAGTGCTATGAATAAAAATCTAGAATTTAAAATTTTCAAACTCAGGTTTATTGTTCCCGTTTCGTTTTTTCTATTAAATTTATTTTGCTTTATTATCGGTGTTTGTATTTCATTTTTTCTTGATATAAACATAGAAAATGAGATTTTTTCACCGCTTAGTATATATTTTTCGGCTGATACAAGCTCTGTGTTTCCAATTTTTTTTCATAGTTTCTTGTATTTTATGCTGTTTCCTTTATTGGGATTTATCTTGGCCGCATCATTTTTTGGCTTTGTTATTATCCCGTTTCTGATGTTCCTTAAGGCAATTTTTTCTATCCTGGTGCTTATTTCACTTTTTTTGGACGGACAAACAGTTATTTGTTTTACACTTTATGCGCCACTTCTTGCCTTGGAAATTTCAGTTTTGCACCTTTATTTATCCCAGTCTATGTATGTTTCAAAATCCTTATTTTCACATAAGGAAGAACCTGCGGTGGTTTTTAGACACAGTTTAAGGCAATTTTCTTTTATTGCATTATATATGCTCTGCCTGTCCCTGTTTTATGGGCTATGGCAATACTTAATTTTGTAGGACGGTAAAAAATTTATGACTGATTATTATGCACAATTCAAAGAATACTTGGGAAATCAAAAATCTAGCAATACAATTGAATCTTATATGAGAGATGTTTCAAATTATTTAGATTTTTTAAGCGGCACTTCTCCTGTAGATGCGGACATGTCGACGGTTGAAAATTATGTTTTACACTTGAAAGAGCTTGGTAAGACGATGTCGACAATTTCAAGAAATCTTTCATCGGTAAGATGTTTTTATAAGTTCTTAATTTTTAGCGGAGTTTTAGACAAAAATCCGACTAAAGGCATTAAGCTTGAAAAGACAGAAAAAAAGCTTCCCCAGGTACTAACAGGGGAAGAAATAGATAGGTTATTATCAAAACCACTCTTGACAGAGGCTAAGGGTTGTAGAGATAAGGCGATGCTAGAGCTATTATACGCCACGGGAATAAGGGTGTCGGAGCTTATTAATTTAAATGTATCAAACATTAATCTTCGTTCAGGGGTGCTGTACTGCACGGGCGCTAAAGGCGTTAGAAGCATACCAGTTTACACCTCGGCGATAGTGGCGGTGTCTGACTACATACATAGAATGAGAAGCATAATTGTCTCGGAAGAAAGCGGAGACGCTTTGTTTGTTAACCTAAACGGAAGCAGGCTTACAAGGCAAGGCTTTTGGAAGATTGTAAAGGGCTATGCGGCAGAGGCTCAGATAGATAAAGAGCTTACGCCACATACTTTAAGGCATTCTTTTGCACTGCACCTCTTGGAAAATGGTGCATCTGTAAAGGATATTCAAACAATGATGGGACATGCCGATATATCGTCTACACAGGTATATGTACAGCTGTTAGATAATCACGTGCAGTCTGTATATCACGATTGCCACCCAAAGGCGAAAAGCAGTTAATGTAGGTAAAGTAAAACACCTTCGCAAAGTGACTTAACTTTGTGAAGGCGTTTTACTTTCTTGCAGATATTTTTGATAAAGGATTGCTTTTAGCAGCTGCCTCTATTTGACTTATAGATGTATGTGTATAAATTTCTGTAGTTCCTAAGTTTTCATGGCCTAAAATATCTTGTAAAACCCGTATATCCACACCGCCGTGCTGGTACATGAGGGTAGCTGCCGTGTGTCGCAGTTTATGAACAGAGTAGCCGGCGTTTCCAAGTCCTATTTTATCCAGATATTTATTTACTATATGTTGCACTGTTTTTGGGCTTATCCTTATAAGCCTTTTGCTTAAAAACAGTGCTTCTTTGTCTATTACTTTATCTTTTGGGCGTACTTTTATGTATTCGGATATTGCATTTAAGCAGGCATCATTTAAATAAACCAGTCGCTCTTTATTGCCTTTTCCAAGTATTTTTATTGTGGAATTTCTATAAATCACGTCAGTTAAATTAATAGACACCAGCTCTGAAAGACGCAGTCCGCAGTTTAAAAAGAGGGTTAACATGCAAAAGTCTCGCACGCTGTCGGGACCTTCTACCGAGTTTAAAAGCTCTATGCTCTCTTCGAGTGAGAGGTATTTTGGCAGGGATTTTTTCTTTTTTGGGGCAGATAAATTTTCCGTTGGATCTTGTTTTAACAGCTTTTCATGCACGGTCAAAAACTTAAATAAACCCTTTAAAGAGGAGGTTTTGCGCTGTCTTGTAGAGGATATATTGTTTCTCTCGTCGGCAACATAGTTCATAAACTCAAATATTTCCATGGTGGTAATGGTTTTTATGAAGTCTAAATCTATGTCTAGCACCGAAATTTCTTTCATGTCGATTTTTTCGTCTACTAAATCTCGATGTTTTTTCATAAATCTAAAAAAGGTACGCAAATCAAGGCAGTATTCGTCCACGGTTTTTTGTGCTCTACCCTTGACATTTCGTTGATATAGCGCATAATGCCTTATAATTTGTGGCATTTGTGAAGAAATTGAAAAAGCCATGTTTACCTCCTTAAAATTATGGGCTCGGCTAGCCGAGTTCATATAATCCCAACCACGCCTAAAAACGCCCAAATTGCACCTAGAACTTTGTTAGACGAACTTGCAATACGGCAAGTATTACTTCGTCCGTCTGCCTTGTTATAGGCGTAATTTGGACGTTTTTAGGTCTATAGATTTTCTGGCAAATGGGTGGGTTTTATAGCAAGGAAAAGCCTTGCAGTAATGCTGGCGCCTTACAAAAGGATTTGACGCAGATAGAAAGCCTACCCATTTGTCAGAAAACGGGTTCGGATTATATGGGCTCGGCTAATTAGTTCATTATACCACACAAAATATAAATTTCAATTAAAAATTAACAACAAGCATTTCTTATTCATACTATGATTATAGGGTAAATTGGATTTTTATGAAATTTATATAGAAAAGAGTGAAAATAATGAAAGGTTACCTTTTGATTTTAGGGTCGATAACACATGCTTTTAAGGCGAAAAAGATATTATTTAATAGCGGTATCAGTGCATATGTCGAAAGAAATAGGACTTTAAAAGAGTATGGTTGTGGTTACGGTGTTTTTGTAACAAGAAATCATGAAAAAGCTGTCGAGATTTTAAAGGAAAATAACGTTTTAATTCTTGCAAAGATTTTTAGAGAATGAGGAGTGGCATAGGTGATTTATTTAGATAACAGTGCCACCACTTATCCAAAACCGCCTTGTGTGTTTCAGGCTGTGAGCATGGCTATGAAAAAGTACGGTGCAAATCCGGGCAGAGGTGGGTATGATATGGCAAATGAAACCGCCCTTTCGGTTTATGATATAAGAGAAAAACTTGCGATTTTTTTCGGGGCAAAAGAAGCTGAAAATGTAGTTTTTACAAAAAGTTGTACAGAGGCATTAAATCTAGTAATTTTTGGCAAGTTAAAGGCAGGCGACCATGTTGTTATCTCGGATTTAGAGCATAATGCGGTGTTAAGGCCTGTAATTCAAATGGAAAAACGAGGGGTAAGTTACAGTATTTTTAAAACGGGCATTAATGACGACGAAACCCTGAATAATTTAAGAGAAAGCTTTAATGCTAATACTAAATTAGTGGTATGCACGGCTGCATCGAATGTTTTTGGAATAAGGCTTCCAATAAAAAGAATTTGTGCGCTTTGCAGCTTAAACGGTATAGAAATTTGTATAGATGGGGCACAAGGCGCCGGACTTATTCCTATAGATATTGAAAGCGACGGCATAGATTATTTGTGCATTCCCTCCCACAAAGGCCTGTACGGACTTATGGGTTGTGGCGCATTAATAGGGAAAAATATAAATTATTTGACGCCTATTTTTTATGGAGGCACGGGAATAAATTCAAAAAGTGGCGAGTTGCCTGATTTAATCCCTGAAAGATTTGAAAGCGGGACACAAAACCTTATAGGCATTATATCTATGGGCGCGGGAGTAGATTTTATTAAAGAAAAAGGCATGGAAAAGATTATTAATTATGAAATGACGGAAGTCGGAAGGCTGTACTGGGCGCTTAAAAACATGAAAAATGTAGAATTATACACAGATTTTCCCAAAAAGGAAAAATTTGTGCCCGTGCTTTCTTTTAATATTTTGTCGCAAAGCAGTGAAGCTGTCGGCGAAAAACTCAATAAATTTGGCATAGCGGTAAGGTGCGGAATGCACTGTGCACCGCTTGCGCATAAAAAATTTTTGTCAGAAAATGGCACGGTAAGGGTCTCGCCATCTGTTTTTACAAGCAGAAAAGACGTAGATTTTGCAATAAATAAAATAAATTATTTACAAAATAACAATTTTTAATAAATTAACACTTTTCAATTCAAAAATTTTATGTTAGAATATTAAAAGTATAAGAATTATAAATGGGAGTTGATTTTCATAGAGAATTTTTCAAGAACAATTTCGGACTTTTTCATATTGATAGTCGACTTGGCTAAAAGTTTTACTTTTGCCGATGTGCTGGACGTTGCTATCATAGCGGTGCTTATTTACGGAGTCATTAAATTAGTCAGAGAAGCAAGGGCAGGTCAGCTTATAAAAGGACTGCTCTTGTTTGTCGTGCTATTTTTACTTTCGATAATCTTTAATTTAAATATGGTAAATACTTTAATTGTAAACTTTTTACAGTTCAGTTTTGTCGCTATACTTATTATATTTCAGCCCGAAATTAGGAAGGCACTTGAGCAAATGGGACGAAGCAATGTGGGAAAGAGCATAGTAAATGCGGTGTCTAAGGAGCGTGCGAATGCTTCGGAAGCGCAAAGAATATGCATAAATCACGTAATAAATGCGCTTAAAATACTTCAAAAACAAAAAATGGGAGCGCTTATAGTCTTTGAAAAGACGACTAAACTAGGTGAAATAGCTCAAACAGGAACTATAATTGAGGCAGATGCTTCTACGGCGCTCATAGCAAATATTTTCTTTAACAAGGCGCCTTTACATGACGGAAGCATGATAATTAGAGAAGGCAGGGTATATAGTGCAGGCTGTATTTTGCCACTTACAAAAAACTTTGGAATAGACCCTAGCTTGGGCACAAGACATAGGGCCGGAATAGGGGTTAGTGAAGAGTCTGATGCCGTGGTGGTAATACTTTCGGAAGAATCCGGAAATATTTCTGTCGCGATTAATGGCGAAATTGAAAGACCTCCGTCTAAGGAAGATTTGAGAAAGACTCTTTATGACAATATCTTAGAAATGCCTGACATCACGGCAAAATCAATGAAGAATTCCCTAAAGTTTAGAAAAAGGGGGAAGAAAAATGATTGATAAAGAAAATATGCCGCAAAAACCCGAGAATGAAAATATTGAAAAGGCGCAAGAAAAAAGAGATAAAAATGGATTGAAACTAAATAATTTATTTAGTCATACCGCTTTTTCAGTAATATTTTCTATAGTCGCATCTTTTACAATGTGGTTTGTTTTGGCGGCAAATAATGACTTAACCAGAAGCAGAATAGTCTATGATGTGCCTATTGAAGTCACATTGTCAGACTTTGCAAAAGAAGAGGGTGTGCGGATTTTTGCACAGCAGTATGAGACTGCAGATGTGTCTATAGAAGGAAATAATCTGGTTATAAATTCTGTGTCAAATCAGGACATAAGCGTAATAGCTGAATTCCAGCCTTCATCGACAAAACTAAGTGCGAATGAGGTCAAAACAGAGATTCTAACATTGTCTGCGGTGAAAGTGGGCAATTCGCTTAGTGAGTATTCGGTTACAGACATCTTCCCTGATGAAATTGAGGTTATTTTTGATAGATACAAGGAAGAAACCTTTACAATTGAGAATCAAATCACCTATGTAGCGTCTGAAAATCATTATGTCAATTCTCCTACATTTTCACAAAGCAGTGTGACTCTTGCAGGACCTGAGGCGATGATTGATAAAGTTTCGAGTGTGGCGGTCGTCCATGAAATAGGAGGCCTTGTCACCGAAACACAAAACTTTACATCAAATCTTGTTTTGCTAGATGAAAATGATGAAATTTTAGAGCTTGATGGCTCCTTTATAGAGCTTAGCATAACTGAAGTTGATGTAAGCTTAGAGGTGCTAAATAAGAAGACTGTAGACCTTGAAATTTCTACATTAAACATGCCAGAGGGCTTTAGCAGTACCAGAATAGTTGTAGACCCACTTTACATTGATA
Organism: uncultured Eubacteriales bacterium; assembly: GCA_964370635.1. Lineage (GTDB taxonomy): Bacteria > Bacillota > Clostridia > Oscillospirales > Acutalibacteraceae > SIG603. Next base: position 30,094 of record CAYJJU010000016.1, read on the forward strand.
TTGCAGGACCTAAAGATGCATTGGCTGAAATTAGTGTAATATCGCTGCCAAGGGCGATTGATTTTAGAGAGCTTACACCTATTAATAATGTATTTGAAATTGAAATTCCGCTTCCTTCGGGAGTTAGAAATGTAAGCAATGTCAACACGGCGACGGTCACGGTAAACTTAAATGGTTTTGACCAAACAACTATAGACAGTCAAAATATTCAGTTTACTAATGTCCAAGAGGGTAAAGAAGTTACACTGGTGACAAAATCTATTTCTGTCGATATTGTGGGTTCTACTGCTCAAATAAACAGACTTACAGATGAATCTATTTATGGAACTATTGATATGTCAAATTATAAAGACCAAGACGGAACACTCGAAGTGCCCGTAACATTTAATGTATCAAATGCGACCTCTTGTTGGGTCACTGGGCAGTACACTGCATATGTGACTATATCCGATAAACCTGTAGAGCCGGTTCTTGCAAACAATTCAGAGAGCTCTGACAATGCATAAAAAATAATAATTTGCCAATAATACCTGCGAAATATTTTTCGGAGGTATTATTTTTATGTTAAGTAAGGTTGAAATTTGTGGGGTAAATACTGCAAAGCTTAGGGTATTGAAAAATAGCGAGACGATAAATCTTTTAAAGGAAATTAAAAATGGCAATCAAAACGCGAGAGAAGAGTTAATTTCAGGAAATTTAAGGTTGGTTTTAAGTGTTATCCAGCGTTTTTCAAACAGGGGCGAAAATCCGGACGATTTGTTTCAGGTGGGGTGCATAGGGCTTATAAAGGCAATAGACCACTTTGACTTATCGCATGGAGTGCAGTTTTCGACTTACGGAGTGCCCATGATAATAGGAGAGGTAAGACGATTTTTAAGGGATAATAACTCGGTAAGGGTAAGTCGTTCTTTAAGAGATATAGCGTATAAGGCTATGCAGTGTAAAGAAAAATTTATAGGCGAACACGGTAGAGAGCCTACTATAAGCGAGGTTGCAGAGCTTCTTGAAATGAGAAATGAAGATGTTGTAATTGCACTTGAGGCCATAGTAGAGCCTGTGTCCTTGTATGAACCCGTGTTTTCAGACGGGGGCGATGCCATATATGTCATGGATCAAGTTGGAAGCGGAAAAGACAGCGACTGGATAGAGGAAATAGCCTTTAAACAGGCGGTAAAAGACTTAGATGATAGAGAAAAGCGCATACTTAACATGCGTTTTATGGAGGGGAAGACACAGATAAACGTTGCACAAGAAATAGGAATTTCACAGGCGCAGGTATCAAGGCTTGAAAAATATGCGCTTAAAAAAATCAAAGCGGCGATGTAGGGAACGCACTGGGTGCGTTCAAGTGAAAAGTGAAGAGTTATAATTAATAGTTAATAGTTAATAGTTAATAATTAATAATTAATAATTGTATTTGTTTTTTATAAAATCATCGGTTACGGTGTAGGGCAAGGGCTCTGCTCTTGCTTTTTTGTTCAATGAATTTTGTGGAAACCATGAGGGCAATTCGTGAATTGCCCCTACAATTATAAATTTGAAATTACGGTGTAGGGAGCGACGCCCTCGTCGTTCCGCTTGGGTTCCTCAAATTTCTTGTAAATTCGGATATGAAATTATATTTTTCTTTTTGCGCCTTGCGTGGGTCATGGTTTTTTCTGCGCCACCAGGGCGTAAAACATATGCAACTAAATATTCGGCATGCTCCACCATGTATTTGTTTCTTTTGGAAATAGCGAAGCGTGGCGGAGTGTTTTCTATTTCAGGATAAATTGTACCGTCATAACCCTTAGTATCCATATTGTGGTTTAAGTAAGGCACTATCAGTAGAATTTCAATGTTGGGATATTTTTTCTTAAGCTCTACGAGTACGTGCTTAACCATTAAATCAAATTCACCATATCCACCAAGATAAAATGTCTTACCTCCTTTTAAAATCAGATTTTCACACACAGTAGAAAGCCATAATTTGACTTTATCGCTATCATCTACTTGTCTATGACCGCAAAATGTTATAAGCATAATATCACCTCAAAAATATTATAACGGAAATACCGTTAAAAATCAATAACGGTATTTCCGTTCGTGCATAATATATTCGAGGTGAAAATTATGTATGAACGTATAAAAAATTTAAGGCAAGACAGGGATTTAAAGCAAAAAGAAATGGCGCAAATTCTGAATGTTGCACAAACAACTTATTCGGATTATGAATTGGGTAAAATAAATATACCATTAAAGACCTTAAGAGCTATTGCGCTTTTTCATAAAACCAGTATTGATTATTTATTAGAGCTAACGGACGAAAAAACTCCATACCCACGAAAAAAGAAAAAAGAAATTAAGCCGTAGGGGACGGGTTGCCCGTCCCGTTTGCTTTAATAAATTTGGCGGAAACCATGCGGAGCGACTAGGGCGTTGCTCCATACAATTAAAAAAATACACGCATTTTTACACACGCTAAACGTAATAAATAAAAAGGGCAAAGCATAAACATTGACATAGGCTTTCTATAAATTAAAGAAAGTGTGGAGGTAGTTTATGCTTTGCAGGATAGAAGATTTACGAGAAAAGGAAGTAATTAGCATTAGTGACGGAGTGAAGCTAGGTTATGTGTACGATGCCGAAATTGACACAAAAAATGCATACCTAACATCTCTTGTGGTATACACTAAGCCAAAATTTTTCGGTCTTTTCGGAAAGGCCGAAGATTTGGTGATTTCATGGAAAGATATTAACCTTATTGGAGATGATACAATACTGGTAAGCTATGAAACAAGCCATAAAAAGAAGAAGAAAAGCGGTCTCTTATCAAGTTTTTTTGAAATGCGGTAATTTACTTTCGTAAAGACAAGCACAAAACTAACTTAAAATCATAATATATGAAAGAGAAACTCGTAAGGAGGTTAGTTTATGGCAGACAACGAATTGTTAAATGAAGCGGGTTGCTTCAAAGAGGCGGTTTGCATAGACGCTATGAGAATTTATGATAGCTGTTCTGATAAAGACTGCATAGAGGACACAAGGGTTTTATTTACAAAATGTGTCCAAGAGCTTGTAGACAATGCAAATAATGTAAGGATAAAAGACGCAAAGGTGATTACAGTATTTGTAGATTTACAACCCATACCGTTTAACAGGGGATTTTACTCGGTAGACATGACATTTTTCTTCGACATAGGGCTTGAGCTTTTCACAAACCCACTTGTTCCACCGGTAAACATCAACGGCGTATCGGTATTTACTAAAAAAGTAATACTCTATGGCAGCGACGGCAATGTAAAAGTATTCTCATCGGCAGAAAATGAAGACGAACAAGGCACAAATTCCATGCCAAAAGCTGTAGTGCAAGTGGCACAGCCCATAGCGCTATCGGCAAAACTTTGTGATGGAAGATACAACAGAAACTGCGACGTCTTCTGTGCAATTCCCGAAAAAATTTGTGAGCGCTTTGGTGGCGAATTTGAATTTGACCCAAGAGAGAAGAGCGTGTATGCAACAATAGGAATGTTTACAATAGTGCAAATAGTAAGAAATGCACAAATGATAATTCCTGCATACGACTTCTGTGTTCCTGCAAAAGAGTGCATCACAAACAGCGACAATCCCTGTGAAATTTTCGAGCAAATTGAATTCCCAGTCGACGAATTTTTCCCACCATCGGCAGTAGATAGCAATTTTGAGCACAAGAAATAAACATATTTTAAAAGAAAAGGCAGGGCTATTTTTAGTCGCTGCCTTTTCTTTTTAATATTTAGTTTGACAAAACATACTGTAGGCATTAAAATGATTTATATAGGCGTGGTTCGGATTATATGAACTCGGCTAATTTAAAAAGGAGTATTTTATTATGAAAGAAATTATAAGCACAAACAATGCACCGGGCGCAATAGGCCCTTATTCTCAGGCTGTAAAGGCGAATGGATTTGTATACGTATCTGGACAACTTCCAATAGACCCAAAAACAGGCGAATTTGCAGGAAACGATATCAAAAGCCAAACAGAGCAGTCGCTAAAAAATCTATCTGCAATACTAAGTAAAGCAGGTACAGGCCTTGAAAATGCAATTAAACTTAATGTTTATCTAAAAGACATGAATGATTTTGTTTCAATGAACGAAGTTTATGCCACATTTTTTACAAAAGATTTCCCAGCAAGGGCTGCTGTTGAAGTTGCAAGACTTCCAAAAGATGCCTTGGTTGAGATTGAGGCCGTTGCAGTTTGTTAAAATTTAGCTTGCATTTTGGCTTAAAATAAGGTATCCTAGCAGTTGCAGTAAATTTTTATGCTGCGGTCAGTCGAAAATTCCTCTAGCCTGCCCGATATAATTTAGATCCGCCCAAAATAAGCATCTTTTGCCCATAAACTGTGTTAGCCGAATTTGCAATACGGAAGTATTGCTTCATTCGTCTGCCTTGTGTATGAACAAAATTTACTCATTTTGGGTCGGAGATTTCTAAAGTGCTGTATGGGTTTTATAAGAAGGAAAAGGCTTGCAGTAATGCTTTCGCCTTGCAAAAGACTTTGACGCACTTAAAAAGCCCATACAGCATTTTAGAAACGGGTCTAAATTATATCGGACAGGCTTAAATAAAACTACTGATGGCAAAATTGTCATTTTGCGCGTCAGACTTGGAGGAAAATTTAATATGACAAAAACTACGAAAAGCTCTGTGCTATTTCTATCACAAAGTGCGCTTATTGCGGCACTCTACCTTGTGCTCACCTTAGTGTCGGCATCTATGAATTTGGCCTACGGCCCTGTTCAGTTTCGCCTGTCAGAGGCGCTTACCATTTTGCCTGTGTTTACACCTGCAGCCATACCCGGACTTGCCATAGGTTGCTTTATTTCAAATCTTGCAAGCCCTTTAGGCGTGGTAGATTGGGTGTTTGGAACAGGTGCGACGCTCTTAGCGGCTCTACTCAGCTATGCTTTAAGAAATATTAAGGTGAAAAAAATGCCAGTGCTTTCTTTTTTACCGCCAATAATAATTAATGCGGTGGTTATAGGCATAGAAATTGCAGGACTTTCAGGCGCAGGCTTTTCTTTTGATACCATGAACTTTGAAGCCTTTTTAGCAGGGGCGGTGTCTGTTGGCCTTGGTCAATTTGCGGTGATACTAATTTTAGGAACGGCATTTTATATTATTATCGATAAAAATGCTAATTTAAAGAAATTGTTAAGGTAAGGGATTTTATTAACTTTGGGAAGGGGAATGATGTAAGTTTTTTACATCACTTGGCATAGTGATATGAGAATTATAGAAACAGTCATCGAAAAAATTAAAGACTCTACACCTATTAGAATAATCGTTGGAAGTTTTATACTCGTAATTTTAATAGGCTCGGTGCTACTCAGTATGCCATTTTCTTCAAAAGGAGAAGCTATACCTTTTTTAGATGCGGCGTTTACGGCAACTTCGGCGACCTGTGTGACCGGTCTATCGCTATTTGATACATATCAAAGCTTTACGGTAATAGGGCAGGCGGTTATTTTAATTTTGATACAGGTAGGAGGCTTGGGGCTTGCCACCTTCGTGACGGCTTTTACCTTGTTGTTTAGAAAAAAACTTGGGTATAAAAATCTACTATTGATAAGCGAGAGTGCAGGCACTTCAAACCTTGATATCAAGGCGCTTTTAAAGATGATTATGAAATTTACTTTCATAAGTGAGGCAATAGGAGCAGGACTTTTGATGATACGCTTCGTGCCTGAATACGGGGGACAAGGTGCTTGGGCAGCGGTATTTGTTGCGGTATCCGCATTTTGTAATGCAGGTTTTGACATACTTGGATTTGTGCCCGGAAACTCTAGTGTTTCGGCATTTATTGATGACCCTATAGTGTCGCTTACAATTTCACTGTTAATCTTTGTGGGCTCACTTGGTTTTGTAGTTGTACATGATATTTACCTGTCAAAAATATCTACGAGGATGAAACATAAGACACCTATGAAACTTAATTTCCATTCGCAAGTTTGCCTTAGAATGGCGCTTATACTTCTTAGCATAGGAACGGTTGCGTTTTTTGTTTTTGAGTATAATAATACCATACAAAGTTTAAATCCTGCAGAAAAAGCCATGGCGTCTTTATTTCATTCTGTAAACACGAGGACGGCAGGTTTTGCGGCTGTAGACATGGCGGCAACGGCAGAGTCTACTAAACTTGTTACAATACTATTGATGTTTATAGGAGGAAGTCCCGGTTCTACCGCTGGTGGAATTAAGGTCACTACTATACTGGTTTTAATTGCGACAATTATCTCTACAATGAAGGGTAAGTCTGATTCTTGTTTATGGGGGCATAGATTTGATAGAAAGGTCGTGTTTAAGTCCTTAACCGTGCTTTCTATGGGTTTAGCTCTTATAGTAACTGAATCTATCGTAATTATTTCTGCACAACATGCATTTGGAACACTGAATGTCTTGTTTGAGGCGACGTCTGCATTTGGTACAGTTGGACTAAGCACGGGCGTGTCGGCACAGCTTGATACCTTAGGAAAGCTTGTTGTAATGTTTACTATGTTTATAGGCAGGGTAGGGCCTGCGACCTTTGGAATAGCACTGCTTACCAAACAGAAAAAAGGCGCTGAATCCATACTTCCCGAGGGAAGAATGCTTGTGGGTTAAATTATATTTAAAGAGTGTGACTTTATAGCATAAAGTTGCACTCTTATTTTGAGAAAATTTGAGGGTAAAATGAGCACGAAAACACAAAGACTTAAAAAACTAACGGAGGGTTCTCCGGCTAAATTAATGGTGGCATTTGCGCTGCCACTCATGCTTGGAAATGTATTTCAACAGCTTTACACCGTGGTAGATACTGCAATTGTAGGGCAGTTTGTAGGAATAGAAGCACTTGCGTCTTTAGGGGCATCGGACTGGCTTAACTGGCTTGCAGTCGGCATGATGCAAGGAATAACACAGGGTTTTTCTATATCAATGTCGCAAAGCTTTGGCGCAAACGATAATAAAAGGCTAAGTAAAGTAATAGGTGCGGCGATTACTTTATGTGGCATAGCGGCTCTTTTGTTTCTCACGGTGGGACAAATTGCGGCGTCACCAGCGCTTACGGTCTTAGGCACACCCGAAAGTATTTTTGATGGTGCAATTTTATACCTTAGAATTATGTACTCGGGCATACCTATAGTCATGACCTATAATTTGCTTGCGGCGATACTCCGTGCACTGGGAGACAGCAAAACACCGCTATACGCAATGATAATAGCGGCGCTTTTAAATGTAGGACTTGATATTTTGTTTGTTGTTGGATTTAATTTTGGCATAGCCGGTGCGGCCGCAGCGACACTTATGGCACAGGCTTTTGCAAGTGTTTACTGCTTTATAGCCATTCGCAAAATAACTATAATAAAGCTTAAGAAAAGCTATTTAAAACCGCCTAAAAAGACTATATTAGACCTTTTAAAACTCGGTGCGCCGATTTCCCTTCAAAACGGAATTATTGCAATAGGTGGCATGGTGGTGCAGTCTGTAATAAACAGATACGAAATGCTCTTTATTGCAGGTTACACGGCAACCATGAAGCTTTTCGGCCTTTTAGAAATAGCATCTAGCTCATATGGATATGCGGTGACGTCTTATGTAGGGCAAAATTTAGGCGCAAATAAGCTTGACAGAATTAAAAAAGGAATGCGCTCCATTGCGGTAATAGCAATAGCGACGGCACTTTTAATTACTGCATTTATGATAATTTTTGGACAAAACATATTAGGACTTTTCATTTCGGGAACACCGGAGCAGGTAAGCACTACAATGGAAGTAGCATACACATATCTATTTATCATGAGCCTGTTTTTGCCCGTGTTATATTTGCTTTACATATACCGCTCGGCGCTTATGGGGCTTGGAAACACGATAGTTCCTATGATATCGGGCATGTCGGAACTTTTACTTAGGGTGTCGGTCGTGCTTATAGCGCCTCCAATAGTAGGCGTAATGGGAATATATTTTGCAGAGGTTTCAGCATGGTGTGCGGCCACAATTGTTTTATCGAGCGTGTATTTTGTAAGCATTAGGAAAATTTATAAGAAATTTGGACTTTAAGAGTAAAAAACAGGCTGTGACAAAATAGAAATTGTTAGCCTAAAACAACTTAAATAATGTAGGGGCGGCCATTGTGGCCGCCCCTACAAAAATTTCTATATTACAACAATTATGTCACAGTGCCCAGACTGCCAAAAGAGGCAATTTAGAAAACTTTTTCACTTATAAAAAGTTTTCTCTTTTTGCACGGAGGTGCAAAAATTCACTTTCAAAAATACGCTTCTAAGGCAAAAAAAATTTCGTTTTCTGCGGAAAACGCCTTAGGGCGCAGCCCTAAGAACCCGAAATTTTTTGAAAAAAATTTAGTAAAACTTTTAATAATCCTCATTATGGCGAAATATTATATCTTTTCTGTTTTACTCGTTTCCTCTAAAGAAGCCTTTTCCTATAACTTCTGTCGTGTTATTTATTATTATAAAGGCCTTTGGGTCTACTTCTTTTACATATGCACGAAGATTTCTTGCTTGTAGCCTGTTTAATGCTGTCAAAAGTGCAATTTTTTTAATCGCTGTAAATCCGCCAAGGCAGTCCCATACCGTAACGCCACGTTTTAAATCTTTAATTATGTACTGAGTAATTTCTTCTTTACACTCACTAATTACTATGACTATCTTTTTAGTGCTTATATTTTCAATTACATTGTCAATTACAAATGATTTTAGTATTAGTCCGAGTATGGAATATAGACAAGTTTCAATGCCAAAGAAGAAAAGTGTTGATAAAGTAATTAGAAAATCACTATATAAAAGTGAAGAGCCAAGCTCTATTCCGGTTTTTTTGCCGATAATCATTGCTAAAATATCGGTACCGCCTGAAGATGCTCCTATGGTAAATAAAAGGGCAGAGCCGATGCCGGGAAGTATGATTGAAAAGGCAAGCTCTAACATTTTTTGATTTGTAAGAGGACTTATCATGGGGTAGTAAATTTCTAAAAGCTGTACAACAAGCGATAAGACTACCGTGCAGTAAACCGATTTTGCACCAATGCCTTTTCCCAAAAATATAAACCCTGCAATTAAGAACAAAAAGTTTATTATAAGCATTATTGTGCCTGATGATACGGGTATGGGGAATGCCGATAATATTACAACAATACCACTGACACCACCTGTAGTAAAGTCGTTTGGAAATTTGAAAAAATAAATACCGACGGCTATTAAAATAGTGCCGATATTCATTAATAAAAAGTTTTGTACATTATTTTTTGTTTTAGCGCTTATGCCCATTTGAATGCTCCATTCTTGATATTAGTTTTTGCTTAGATTATCTACACTCATTTGATAGGCTTTTCTTTCAAGCTCTAAAGGATTATCAAAGTTTTCGTCTAATAACTTTAAGTAGTGTAAAAGTATCTCGGGGTTTTTTGCTAAAACAGGACCACATAAATTTATTCCCATGAACTTGTCCTTTAAAATCCCTATGTCTTTAGTATCAAATAAAGAATAATCTAAATTGTTTATACTGCTTGAACGATTTATAAAGCCAATAATTTTGTCTGTAAATAGGGGAGAGTGCTCCATGAAATCTACGCTCTCACGCTTTTTAAGGTCTATTAAGACTTCAAAGTCGAATATATTTAAACCCTCATACATTTCCCCGTCTAAAATTATGGATTTACCCAAAATTTCAAAGCTATTACCGGAAAATAGGCAAGGTTTGTTTTTTATGAACTGCATAAGTTTGTCTTTGTAGGGTTTAAGCCAATCAAGGCAAAGCATAAGCGCGCGCTCAGTGCCGGCGCCCATGTAAATGAAATCGTATTCTTCAAAATTTGGTGTTTCGCCTTTTTCTAAATTTATGACTTCAAGCTCTTTTCCTAAATAGTGCTTTAATATTTTTATATTTCCTATATCTCCGTATAGATTCATTAAATCATGTGCAAAATGCGCAAGTTTTATCATGTATCCACCTCGTTTAACAGCTTTCCTCTGTCTGAAAAACATGTTATTACTATCAAATTTTCTGTGTCGTAGGATTTAAATTTTTCCAGTGCATCAGGCACTTTAATAAAGCTTTCATACTCTATTTCGGTATTTCTAAATCTAAGCTCTAAATCGTAACAGTATTCTCCTGCAAGTAGTACGTTTTTGATGTTTTGAGAAGTGCCTAGCCTTTCAAAATCTATGTCCCAAAGCCAAGAGCTCTCGCAGGTGTAATATTTACGGCTGATTTCATCTACAATTATCATGACAGTTGTCGGAATTTCTTCGTTTAAGGCCATGTTTATTGATTGATTATATGACACGGAATTTTCATGCTTTGAAGTAAATAATTTTCCGACTTTTTCGCCGACCTTAAAGCCTGTAATTCTATCGTTTTTTAGCACATAATTGTTAAGTGCAGATATTATGGTGTCACAGGGGACATTAAGTTCTCTGCAAAGTGCGTAAACGGATAAAATGTTGTATGCGTTGTAAAGGCTTTTTAAGGATAGATTTATAGTGTAACTTCCATCTATTGAAAGCGTCGCAGCGTCTAAATCTACATCGGTGATTTTGTATTTTGCAGGGGGTGATTTAAAGTCGCATGAGCCACATGTAAAATGCCCTACATGGTTATAGTGATAGTAACTGTATTCCATTTTATTGCCACAAACCGGGCAATAAGCACAGTCGTTATAGATATAGTCCTGGGTTTTTGAACTTAAGTAATTTTCATTCATAGAAAAATAAACGGCAGTCTTGTCCTCGTCGAACATGCAAACCAAGGGGTCGTCTGCGTTTAAAATAAGTTTAGAGCCGTGAAGGCTTTCTTTTATTGCCTCAAAAGTAATTAGCGGGTGAGCATTTCTTGTAAGCTGGTCTCTATATAGATTATTAATTACATAATGTGTCGGTATAAAATGATTAAAAGTGTGTCGTGCATAGCGCTCGTCACTTTCAAGTACTATCGCATCGGCGTTAATTTTTCCCATAAGGCTACTGTTTTTTAACAATAGGGTAGCAATGCCTTCGATTTGGTTAGAGCCCTCTTTATTGTGAATTACACGCATGCCGTGGGCACGTAAAACCTCGGCTATCATTTCTGTCGAAGAGGTCTTACCGTTGCTTCCGGTAAAGGCTATTACGTATTTAGGAAGCCTTAACTTGCTTAAAATATTTGGACAGATTTTAAGCGCAACTTTTCCGGGCAAGGAGCTACCTTTACCAAGAATTTTACCGATGAGCGCCAAGACCTTACAAACTATGATAGAAATAAAATGTAACATTTAACTAAAATTACCTTTCAGAATTTAATATGTACATTTTATTTTAGACTTGTGACAGTAATGTGAGGTTTTGTAGGCAAAAACGTGGCAAAAATATGGCAAAATTGTGGCAGAGATAAAAATGGACATATTTAAAGGTAATTATCGGGTGTTTTATCAAAAATTATTCTTCATTTGCAGTATTTTTGCATTTGTTATTTTTTTGCTATTCTGGACAAGGGCTGTGACACTATACTGTGCAACAGCCCGTTTTTTATTCTTTTTCAGTTTCTTCGCTATTTCGGTTTAGCTTTTTTATGTTAAGCCTTGTGATACGTTGGTCGTCTACTTCTAAAACAGTGAATTCTAAACCGTCGCTTATTATTGTAGGGTGTTCGGTGTCTTTTAAAATTCTTCCAAGTTTTTCTGTTATGAAGCCTGCAATGGTATCATAGTCGCCCTCGGGCAAATCAAAGCCTGCAAGGTCGGATACTTCGCTTATTGAGGTGCTGCCGTCTACTGTGAATTCATAGTCGCTTAGTTTTTTTATTTCCTCTTCTTCGTTGTCGTATTCGTCTTGAATATTACCGACTATAGACTCAAGCAAGTCTTCAAAGGTAATAAGTCCGTAAGTTCCGCCATACTCGTCAATAATGACGGCTATTTGCAGTTTGCGCTCCTTAAGCTCTGCGAAAAGCTGGTTGCATTTTTTGCTTTCCGGAATAAAATAGGCAGGCCTTATAATATCGGTAAGCGTAAGGTCTTTGGGGAAAGTTTTACCGAAATAGGGGATAAGGTCTTTTATATAGCAAATTCCTATTATGGAGTCTATGTCGTCTTGATATACGGGAATTCTTGAAAAACCTTCTGCTACGGCAAGTTTAATAAGTTCTTTAATTGAAGCCGTGTTTTCTATTGCACAAATATCGGTTCTGTGTGTCATTATTTCACTTACCGAGATATCGTTAAATTCGAGTATGTTTTCTATCATATCTTTTTCGTGCTCTTCGATGACGCCTTTTTCTTCACCTGCTCCTACCATAAAGATAATTTCTTCCTCTGTGACTGAATTATCAAGATTTTTAGGGTCAAATCCAAAAATTTTCAAAACCGAATTTGAAATAAAATTGATAAATTTAGAAAATGGTAGAGAGATATAATAAAAGAAAATTATAAGGGAAGACGATTTAAATGTAAATTTATCTGCCTTATGTGAGATGATTTTTTGCGGAATTAAATCTGCAAAAATAAAAAATAAAAGTGAAGACAGGCAAATCACGATAATAAAACTAACTAAATAAGAGATAGAATTATTAAGAGATAGAAGAGTCTCAAGTATGGGTGTAAAAACTACACCGCAAAAAGAAACGAATAAAATTCCCCAAAAAGTGAGTGCAAATCTTGATGAGAACAAGATATCATTTTCATTTTCACGAATTTTTAATAGTTTTTTTGCATTTTTATTAGAGTCATCCGCCGCTTTTTTTAGCTTTTTCTCATTGATATTTTGAAGATAAGCTTCGCAACATGAGTACATAATGCTCAAAATGAAAAATAAGATAATGAGAATAATGCTTAAGAAATTGATTGTTAAGTAACTACTGCCGTCAGGGTCAGGCATAAAGTATTCCTCCTAAAAAATTAATTTATACTGAAACATTTTACTATAAAAGTATGTAAAATGTCAACTATAGAAAAAAAGTTAGTAAAAAAGATAAATTTTCGGTATATTAGCCTTTACATATAGGGTGAAAAGTGATAAAATAACAATGTACGGCGAAAGCCGTCAATATTCTTACATCGTATCCTTAAAGGAGGAGTTTTATTAATGGCCAGAATTATGAAAACCATGGATGGTAACACCGCTGCTGCTCACGTGTCTTATGCGTTCACAGACGTTGCTGCTATCTACCCAATCACGCCATCTTCAAACATGGCTGACGAAACCGACAAATATGCCGCAGCAGGTAGAAAAAACCTATTTGGCAGAGAAGTAAGAGTTACTGAAATGCAGTCTGAGGCTGGTGCCGCAGGTGCTGTTCACGGCTCACTTACAGCAGGTGCTTTGACAACAACTTACACAGCATCTCAAGGTTTACTTCTTATGATTCCAAACATGTACAAAATGGCTGGTGAGTTATTGCCATCAGTTATCCATGTTTCTGCAAGAACAGTTGCAACTCATGCGCTAAACATTTTTGGTGATCACTCAGACGTATACTCATGCCGTCAAACAGGTTATGGTATGCTATGTGCGAACAGCCCACAAGAAGTTATGGACTTAGGCGCAGTTGCTCACCTTGCAGCAATCAAAGGCAGAGTTCCTTTCCTACATTTCTTTGATGGCTTCCGTACTTCTCACGAAGTTCAAAAAATTGAAACTTGGGAATACGACGATTTAGCAGATATGCTTGACTGGGAAGCTGTTGACGCTTTCAGAAGAAGAGCATTAAATCCTGAGCATCCTGTTCTTCGTGGACAAGCTCAAAACGGCGACATCTTCTTCCAAGCTCGTGAAGCATGTAATAAATATTATGATGCAGTTCCAGGCGTTGTAGTTGACTACATGAATGAAGTTAACAAAAAAATCGGAACAGATTACAAACCATTTAACTACTATGGCGCACCTGATGCCGAAAAAGTTATAATCGCTATGGGTTCAGTATGTGAGACTATAGAAGAAGTTATAGACTACATGGTAGCAGCAGGCGAAAAAGTTGGTATGATTAAAGTTAGACTATATAGACCATTTGTTGCTAAATATCTACTTGACGTTATGCCTTCTACAGTTAAATACATCACTGTACTTGACAGAACAAAAGAGCCAGGTGCTATAGGAGATCCTTTATTCCTAGACACACTAGCAGCTGTAAACGGCACACAGTTTGGCGCTTGCCCAATCCTTTCAGGCCGTTATGGACTAGGTTCAAAAGATACACCACCATCAGCTATATTCTCAGTATATGACAATATGGGCGGTGCTAACAGCAAAAAGAACTTTACAGTAGGTATCGTAGATGACGTTACTAACCTATCTCTACCTGTATCTAAAGATGACGATACAGCTCCTGCAGGAACTACATCATGTAAATTCTGGGGTCTTGGTGCCGACGGTACTGTTGGTGCTAACAAAAATTCAATCAAAATCATCGGTGACCACACAGACATGTATGCTCAAGGTTATTTTGATTATGACTCTAAAAAATCAGGTGGTCTTACAATTTCTCACTTACGTTTTGGTAAGGCTCCAATTAAATCAACTTACTACATCAGCAAAGCTGACTTCGTAGCTTGTCACAATCCTGCATACCTTGGCAAATACAACATGGTTGAAGACCTTAAAAAAGGCGGTAGATTCCTACTAAACTGTGAGTGGACAACCGAGGAGCTTGATGAGAGACTACCAGGTCAAGTAAAAAGATTTATCGCTGATAACAATATAGAATTCTATACAGTTGACGGTTACAAAATCGGTAAAGAAATCGGTCTTGGAACAAGAATCAACACTATACTACAATCTGCATTCTTCACAATTTCAGGCGTTATCCCTGTAGAAGATGCTATTAAGTATATGAAAGATGCCGCTACAAAATCATACGGCAAAAAAGGCGAAGCTATCGTAAAAATGAACCACGACGCTATCGACGCTGGTCAAAATGCTTTCCACAAAGTAGAAGTTCCTGCTTCTTGGAAAACAGCTACTAACGATTCTTCACTACCTGTAGCTACAGGCGACAGACAAGATCTAGTTGACTATGTAAACAACGTAGTTATCCCTGTAAACTCATTTAGAGGTAAAGATCTTCCTGTTTCAACATTTGTTGACTATGCAAACGGTGAGTCACCACAAGGTACAGCAGCTTACGAAAAACGCGGTATCGCAGTTGACGTTCCATGCTGGGATAGTGCAAAATGTATCCAATGTAACCAATGTGCATACGTTTGCCCACATGCTGTTATCCGTCCATTTGCTATGACTGAGGCAGAACTTGCAGCAGCTCCAGCTGATGTAAAGTCAAAAGCCATGACAGGTCTTGCTGGCATGAACTATGTAATGGGTGTATCAACTCTTGACTGTACAGGTTGCGGACTTTGCGCACAAGTTTGCCCTGCAAAGGAAAAAGCCCTTACAATGCAAGGCATTGACACACAAAGAGCACAACAAGATGTATTTAACTACAGCATCAAACTAGCCGACAAACCTGAAGTTTTAGAGAAATTTAAAGAAACTACTGTTAAAGGTAGCCAATTTAAACAACCTCTTCTTGAGTTCTCAGGCGCTTGCGGCGGTTGCGGTGAAACACCATATGCTAAACTTGCAACACAACTATTTGGCGACAAAATGTTCATTGCAAATGCAACTGGTTGTTCATCAATCTGGGGTGGTTCAGCACCTGCTACACCATACACAGTAAACAAAAAAGGACACGGTCCTGCATGGCAAAACTCACTATTTGAGGACAATGCAGAGTTCGGTCTAGGTATGCAACTTGCTCAAAACGCAGTAAGAGGCAGACTTGAAGAGTATCTAACAGCTATCATAGAGAAAACAGATTCTGCTTCTCTAAAAACAGCTTGTGAAGAATATATCGCAACAAAAGGTCAAACAAGAGCTAACGGCCCTGCAACAGACAGCCTAGTAGCTGAGCTTGAAGCAGTAAGCGGCGGCGACTGTGAAGTAGCTAAACTTGCAGCTAAAACTCTAGCAGACAAAGACTTCCTAGCTAAGAAATCAGTTTGGATAGTCGGTGGTGACGGCTGGGCATATGACATCGGTTTCGGTGGTCTTGACCATGCTATCGCTTCAGGCGAGGACATCAACATTCTAGTATTCGATACAGAAGTTTATTCTAACACTGGCGGACAAGCTTCAAAAGCTACTCCAGCAGGTTCTGTTGCACAATTTGCTGCATCAGGTAAAGCTACTAAGAAGAAAGACCTTGCTCAAATCGCTATGAGCTACGGCTACGTATACGTTGCACAAATCGCTATGGGCGCTGACATGAACCAATGCATCAAAGCTTTTGAAGAAGCTGAGAGCTACAATGGTCCTTCAATCATCATCGCTTACGCTCCTTGTATCAACCACGGAATTAAAGGCGGCATGTCTGCAGCTATTGCTGAAGAGAAAAAAGCTGTTCTTGCTGGTTACTGGCATAACTTCCGTTTTGACCCAAGACGTGCAGATGCAGAGCAAAATCCATTTGTTCTTGATAGTAAAGCTCCATCGGCTTCTTACCGTGACTTCATCATGGGCGAAGTTCGTTACAACAGCTTACTACGTTCATTCCCAGAGCGTGCAGAAACTCTATTTACACAAGCAGAGCAACACGCAGCTGAGAAATACGCAAAACTAAAGAAAATGGCTGAGTAATTAGCTATAAAAAAATCGGGTAGCCTTATGGCTATCCGATTTGATTTTATTATAAGTAGGAGACATGTGCTTATGAAAACTCTATACATAACAGACCTTGACGGCACTCTTTTAGGGCGTGATGGAAGTATATCGGACTTTACAGCAAGCACTATAAATACGCTTGTAAAAAACGGACTTAACTTTACATTTGCCACCGCTCGCTCGTTTTATTCGGCTTCAAAAATGGTGGAAAAACTTAATTTACAGACTCCTGCGGTAACTTTTAACGGCACTTTTATTACAGACACAAAAACAGGGGAGAATATATATTCTAATGTATTTGATAAAGCCGATGTCGATTTTATATTTGATTTTTTTATGAAGCATAATTTAAGCCCTGTGGTGCACAGTTTTGTAAACCGAGAAGAAAAATATCTTTTTCATAAAGAAAGCATAAATGAATTTACTAGAATTAATGTAGAAAGTAAAGTAGGTGACACAAGACTTTTGCCTGTAATGAGTAAAAAAGAGTTAAATCAAGGAGAAATTTTCTATTTTGACTGCTTGGGCACTATGGAAGAAATGCATCCGCTTTATGAGAAACTAAAGGATAAATACGGTTGTATTTGTTCAAAGGACACGTACAGCGAGCGCATATTTCTTGAAATTATGCCAAAAGGTGTCGACAAGGCGAGTGGGATTAAAAAGCTTAAAGAAATGCTGGGTTTTGATAAAATTGTATGTTTTGGCGACGGTGTAAACGACATACCCATGTTTAAGCTAAGTGATGAAGCCTATGCAGTCGGAAACGCCTATGACGAAGTAAAAAAAATAGCCACCGCCGTAATCGATGCTAACGAAAACGACGGTGTAGCTAAATTTTTACTCAGTTTAAATTAAATCTACCTTAGTCCAATTACCGCTTTTTGCAGAGTCATAGCAGGCAAGTATTGTCGCTATGGTGTTGTGTCCGTCGACACCTGTGACAAGCGGTTCTCTGTTTTCTACTATGGACGACACAAATTCGTCGATTATACCGCTTTTTGTTTGGTTTTGGTTGGTTTGTATTTTTCCAACCATGTATTTTACGGTGCTTCCGTCACGCATTTCAAGCACTATATCGTCTGAAAAATCGCCGAAAATTTTCATAACACCTTTATCGCCATAGATAATTGTGCTGTTGTCTTCGTCGCCGTAGTTACTCCAACTCACATGCATGATGCCTGGAAGGCCATTACTTAGTTTGAATGAAACTATGGCATTATCCTCAATTTCAATAAGATTTCCATCGGGTAGGCGCTTGTCAAGCGTCATGGTGACGGCGCTTACCTCTGATACTTCTTTGTCTGTAAGATAGCGTATGATATCAAGTTTATGCGAGCCCAAGTCGCCCAAAACGCCAAACTGCGCACTTTTTTTATCAAAAAACCAAGTTTTATTGCTTCTTGTGACACTCCAAGTCTCAGGTCCGTCATGTTTAAAATTGCTTTGTATAGTTATAAGATTTCCGATAGCTCCTGAGTTTAACACCTCTTTTGCACGCCTATGCGTAGAAAGAAGCCTTTGATTGTGGCCTACCATTAAAATCTTGCCTTTTTCTTTTGCAATCTTAATCATCTCTCTTGCATCTTCTAGGGTGAGGGCAACAGGTTTTTCCACCAAAACATGCTTTCCGGCGTTTAAGGCCATTATAGCATACTGTGCGTGTGTAAAGTTTGGCGAACAAACGCTTACCGCATCAATTTCTGCACAGTTTATAAGTTCTTCTGGCGTATTAAAAGCCTTGCAAGAATAAAGCTTTGCAAATTCTTTTGCTCTCTCAGGATTTGCGTCATATAATCCATAGATTTCACTATTTCCATTTTGGGCATATTCAGGGGCATGCCTAGTTTGGGTAATCATACCGCAACCGATAATTCCTACTTTGATTTTTTCCATAACATACTCCTTTAAATTTCAAATGCCGTGTTTGTGTTTCCTCTTGAAGCCCAGTGACGGCACTCTGTGTAGTTGATATATACAAATTCAGGCTTTATTGATAGTTCGTTTTCTAAGACAGTAAAGACGATATCGCTATATTTTTTAAGGTCATCACTGCTTGAGTGGCCGTATAAATCGACAGACACCATGGCGTTTGGAATTTCTATGTTCCCCGCTTTATATAGGCGGCATTTTTCCTCAATGTTAATAAAAAGGTTTTCTTTGACTTTATCGGTTATAACTTCAATTCCTTCGCCTAAGACTTTAATCAGTAATTCTTCTTTTTCTAAAGAAACTGCTACATTTGTTTTTACGCTTACATATGGCATGATTAACCCTCCACTTTGTTTCTATTTTGATATTTCGATAATAGAAATGCAAATAGACAGCTTAAGGCTATAGCAATGCTTATATCGAAAAATAACATCATTACTATTGTACACAAAGAAACGGGATTTTGCAAGCTGATTTTTTTAATCATTACAAGACCTGTGTGAACTAGAATTCCTGCGAGCACTGCAAGGGGCAGGGATGTCATGAGTGGTGCGAAGGCTAAAAGGATTATGACAAGTGAAACAGAGTGAAAAACTGCCGCAAGTCTTGTCTTAGCGCCTGTTATTATTGCAACTTGTATCGGAGAAAAACTGGCACCTGCAGGTATGCAAGAAAAAAATGACATTATAATATTTCCGACACCCAGCGCAAAAAGCTCTCGGTTGACATTTGACGGGGTTTTTGTCTGATTGCCAACGGATAATACAGAGCTTACAGATTTAATCATTAAAATAAGTGCTATATTAAATGATGGCAAAATTAGATGAGCAACATTTTCAAAATTTGGCACGGCAAGGCTAAAATCTAAAACCCTTGGAAGCTCAGATATGCGCTCTACATCGGCATTTAAAAAAGAGTTTATCAAAATTGCAAGTATAAAAACTATGATTTGCGCAGGGATAAACTTCTTAAATTTTTTCGGGAATAGAAAAATAAATATTATAGTCGTCATGCCAAAAATACAGGCAATTACATTAAGAGATGGCAGGTAAGTAAAAAAAGTCATAAAGGAGCTTATTATGTTTCCGCTTATTGAGGGCGTGCCAAAAAGGCTGTCGAGTTGCCCTGATATTACAAGGAGTCCTATGCCGGTATTAAGGCCTAAGAGGACTCTTTTATCGATTTTTTCCAAGAATTTAGCGACTCTTATGAGGTTTATAAACAGCATAATTACGCCACTTAAAAGTGAGCACAAGAAAACAGCGCCAAGACCATACTGGAAACTTACCGCCGACAAAATGGAGACAGTCGCAGCGGTTGCGGCGTTAAACTGAAATCGCCCTCCGCTTAAAAGTGAGATAAATATACAGCCAAGTATTGCGGTTTTCATGCCTATAGCCTCGTCTGCGCCATTTGAAATACCGAGTGCGAGTGCCAAAGGGAGTGCTACAATAGACGCCGAAACCCCTGCAAGCATGTCTTTAAATAGAGAGTTTACACTATAAGATTTAAATTCTTCTTTATACATTAAAATAAAACTTTTCATTATAACTCCTTGTTTTCTATTATTTCTATGATATAATAATATCACATAAAACTAAGCTAAGATAGGTCATATAATGTCAAAAAATATAACAATTATCCCAAAATGTGAAGAAGGTTTATTATGAATGAGATTAAATACGAATATAATGGAGATTTAAACACGCCATTTTTAGTAGTTACTGAAAATGTGAGAAGGCAATATAAAAGTTTAAACTTAATGCATTTTCACAAGCAAATGCAAATGATTTTGGTGCTACAGGGCACTGCGATACTTGAAACTCTTTACGAAAAAATTTTACTTAATAAAAACGATATTGCGTTCATTAATACTAATGTGTATCATAAAATTACTTTGGCAGAAGATGAGCTGAAAAAAGAAAATAAATATTTCAGTATAATTTTTGATGAAAAGATATTAAATGTGGCAAATTATAGTAGATTTAAATCAGAATTTATTGATAAATACTCAAATATTAAAATAAAAATAAATAAATCCCCTATTGTAAGAGAGGCATTAAGTGAAATACTTACAACTACTAATGAGTATGGTGTTAGGGCGCTGATGTCGTACATATGGTACAATCTTATAATTAAAGACGACAATGATAACATGAGTGCTACCGATTATATTAATGAATCGCTTGAAAAAATTTTAAGATATATTGATGAAAATTATCACTCACAAATAACCCTTGATAAGCTATGTAAAGTCGGCAATTTTTCAAAATCTGGAATGCACAGAATTTTTATTAAACACCTCGGAATATCGCCATATACGTATATTGTGGAATACAGGCTTAACCAAAGCATTAAAATGCTTGAAAACACTGATATGAATGTATCTGAAATATCACTGGCAGTAGGGTATGATAGCACAAGTCAATTTATTAAATTATTTAGAAACTATATAGGAAAAACACCGCTTAAGTATAGAAAAAATAGAAAAGTTAAAAAATTTGAATAATATAAAATAAAAACCTTGTCATTTTAATGAAAAGTATATATAATAAAAGTAGTAATTCATGAATTGAGGTGTTAAACCTGATGTCTAACAAGCTTGTTTATACAGATGAAACTAAATGTGTGGGATGTAATAAGTGTATTTTAAAATGCCCAGTACATGCCAATAGAGCAGAATATATTGATGGAGAAAATAAAGTGCATGTTGACGACGATTATTGTATTAATTGTGGTCAGTGCTTAGATATTTGTGACCATGGTGCGAGAATGTTTTCAGACGATACAGATTCTTTTTTTGAAGATTTGCAAAATGGTGAAAAAATATCTCTGATTGTAGCGCCTGCCGCAAGAACAAACTTTCCAGAGCTTGAAAATTTATTTGGTTATTTAAAAGAAAAAGGCGTTAATTTAATTTATGACGTGTCTTTCGGCGCCGATATCTGCACATGGGGATATATTAAGGCTATAAACGATAAAAGACTTACCACAGTAGTTGCTCAGCCCTGTCCTGTAATTGTTTCTTATTTAGAAAAATTCTTCCCTTCACTTTTGCCACAACTATCGCCCGTACATAGCCCTGCAATGTGTGTTGCGATTTATCTTAAAAAATATCTTGGAGTAAATGACAAAATAGCTTTTTTATCTCCTTGTATCGGAAAAAAAGAAGAGTTTACAGACGAAGGAACAGCAAATACTATCAATTATAATGTTACATATAAAAATTTGACCGAGCGATTAAAAGACGAGGCGGTTAAACTTACAAACTACCCTAAAAAAACGTTTGATAACATAGATGGTTCTTTGGGATTTGCGTTTTCAAGGCCCGGCGGTTTAAAGGAAAATGTTAGGTTTTACTTGGGAGATGACATTTGGATAAAGCAAGTAGAAGGCATTTTAGAAGTTAAAGAATATTTTGAAGAATATAGAAGTGATATTGTAAAGAGAAAACCCGTTCCACTCTTAATCGACGTGTTAAACTGCTCAAAGGGCTGTAACTTTGGTACGGGCACGACAAAAGCAATAAGTCAAAACCATGTCGATTCCCTCACAAATAACACTAAAAAGCAAGTCTCAAAAGATGAGGCATTTAAGCTTTATGAATCTTTTGGTCAAAAACTAAATTTATCTGACTTTTTGCGAATATATTCAAATAAATCGCATTTAATAAAGACAAACGATAACATTAATCTCGACGAAGTCTATAAGCAATTAGGAAAATCAACCGAGGAAGAAAAAACGATAAACTGCTTTTCTTGTGGATACGGCAGCTGTGAGAAATTTGCAATAGACGTTGCGAAGGGCTATAATCACAATAGAAACTGCACAAAATACGCAAAAGTTGAAATTGCAGAGCGTTTAAACGACTTTGACAGCATGTTTTATACATTTACATCTCAAATTGATGATGTTAACGCAATTATAAAAAATCTGGGAAATTCAACTGCAGAACTTGGAAATATTTCTACACAAACTAAGCTTATTTCCATAAACGCCAGTATAGAGGCTGTTCACGCAGGTGTTGCGGGCAAAGGCTTTGCTGTTGTAGCCTCCGAAATTAAAAGGCTAGCTGAAGACTCGTCTGATGTGCTTGAGAAGAATAATGAGCGCTCAAGAAGACTTACCGAAAAGATAGAAAACATAAACAGCGCTTTAGATGAAATTAAAAACGAATTACATAAAGTTATGAAGATACATTAAAAAAACCGCCATCTGGCGGTTTTTCAGCGTGTCAAAAAAGTCCTACTTTTTTGCACATGCTGTCGGACTGTCCAAAAATCTGCAAG
>CAYJJU010000017.1:0-47302 GCA_964370635.1 uncultured Eubacteriales bacterium
ACATACATAAAGCTTCCTACAAGGGCAAATAAATTTGCCATAATTTTCAAACCACCTCTACGCATCTTGTGCCTCCTTGTATCCATTTTCTAAATTGAATTGCTCGGTAAATAAATTGTAATATGCGCCTTGATTTTCCATAAGGTTTTTATGTGTTCCGCTTTCTATAATCTTTCCGCTTTCTAGCATAAAAATATTATCACTGCCTATAACATTATGCAGTCTATGTGTGATAATAAGCACTATGCTGTCTTTTGCTATCTCTTGAATGTTGTCAATAATTATGGCTTCACTCTCGATATCAATATTGCTAGTTGCTTCATCAAATATATATAGGCCTCTTTTTCTTAGCAAATTAATGGCCAGCGCCAGTCTCTGTCTTTGTCCGCCTGAAATATTTTCGCTGTCTTCAAGCACAACATAATCAAGTCCGCCGACCTCATTAATAAACTCGTACAAATTCACTTTTTTCAGCGCTTGATAAATTTCTTCGTCACTCACATTCTCGTAACTGAGTTTAAAATTATCTCTAATGCTTGTATTAAATACAAAAGTGTTTGCACTGACAACGGCTATTTTATCGTATACACTTCTTTTGCTAAATTCCTTTATATCTGTTCCATTATAGAGTAATTTTCCGCTATTAAGCTCTAGTCCGCCAATTATCAAGCTTGCAATTGTACTTTTGCCGCTGCCAGATTCTCCAACAACGCCATTCATTCCTTTTTTTAGGGATAAACTTATATTATCAAGCACGATTTTGTCTTCTATGTATGAAAATGATAAATCTTTTAGCTCTACACTGCCGACATCTTCAAGCTCTCTTTCTCCCCACGTCTCCGGCTTTAAATCTAGAAAATTTAGCATTTTCTTTCCCGCCGTCGCACCGTTCATCGCTACGTGAAATGCGCTTCCTAAGGCTTTCATCGGCAAGAAAAATTCTGCAGAAATAAGTATCAAAAACAATGCTTGTATCGGCAAAACGTCTGCGCTGTTTGCACTTAATATTGACACCGCTATTGCCACACCTGCACCGCCAAAAGCCACTAAGTCCATAATGACTATGCTGGCAAGTTGCATTACAAGCACTTTCATAGTTATCACTCTAAATTCTTCGGCTTTATCGGCTAAGTCTATTTGCTTTTTATTATCATAAGAAAAGATTTTTAACTCCTTCATTCCGCTTATACTGTCTAAAAAGCCGTCGCCCATTTTGGTGTATTTTTCCCAATATTTTGCAAATACTCTTTTTGCATATTTAGATACTGCTATTATCGACAACGGGATAAGCGGCAAGCATCCAATAAGCACTAAGGCGGTCTTCCATTCTAAGGTAACACATATAACAAATAAAATTACGGGCGCTATCATCGCATACATAAACTGTGGAATATAGCTTGTAAAATAAAGGTCAAGCTGCTCTACACCTTCAATTGACATCTGTGTTAGCTCTGCATTTTTTATTTTATTGCCGTTTATGCCTAAATCGTACATCTTATTGCTTATTTTTTCCCTAAATCTAAGCTTTACAAACGCACCAATCAAATTTTTTAACTTTCTTACTTTTATAGTGCAAAATGCTTTTAATCCTATGCAAGCTAAAATTCCAATTATGAAAGGCAAATACGCTAAGATATCCGTCTCTTTTTTTATGCCTAAGCTAATAATATAGCAAAACATTGCAGTTATCGATACACTCGCAAGCATTGTGATAACATTTAATATTGTTATCACAAACACATACTTTTTCTTATCTCCAAGCAACCCCATTAATTTTTTATCTATCATCTTTAACCTTCTCTCTTTGTTCTTTTTTGAACTTTAATGTTTTTTGCAAATGGTCTACCGCGACTATGGGATGCGAAAAAATTATTCTCGGTCCGGAGAATTTCATCACTTCCACCATGTTTTTCTTCATATCAGCCTTGTAGCACTGTATGGTGCAACAAGAGCAAAATGGTTTTTCACCATCAATATTTTTCTTTCGATGCGGGCAATTTTCTATGCGCAAATAAGAATAGTCAAGCAATTCTTGCATTTCTTTTGTTAGCGTTTTTTGCCCAAACTTCTTTTTGTTATAGATATTTATCATAATCTCTATAAGTTCTTTTTCTTTAATCTTCTTCATCTTACTTCCCTTTGCAAAACTTATATAAGCCATTAACCCGCCTGTAAACCAGTTAGTTCAAACTAATTTGGCTATTTATTATTTTATCTAAACTGAGCGCTTTTGTCAATTCTTTATTTTCATGTCCAATATTTGACCTCATAAAGTAAAAACACCACAAAGCTAAAAACTTTGTGGTGTCAGCGTGTCAAAAAAGTCCTACTTTTTTGCACACGCTGTCGGACTGTCCAAAAATCTGCAAGACAAGGAACAAATACTTGCAAATGACCGAGTAATACGAGGGTATATGAGGGAAATTTGCAAGTGTTTGTGACGCAGGAAGCAAAAAAACGAGCCAGCTTGGGCTCGTTTTTTGCGTTTGCGGGTTTTTCGACAGTCTGACACCACAAAGCTAAAAACTTTGTGGTGCTCAGGTGTTAAATTTTAGTTTTACTCGATATTAATAATTTTGGTTGTTTGTTTTTTATTAAAAAATATAATTGCAAATGTACTAACCACGACGCAGGCTAGTAGCACAATTATCGCCCACATAGCACTTGCAATTCCTAGTACATCTCCTAAAGAGCCCATGAGGTATCCGCTAACAGCTCCGCCTATGCCTCCACAAGCAGAGTACAAACCTATTGCCTGTTGTGTGTTTTTTTGCATAACCGTGGATATAATTGCTATTCCCGTTGGATATATAATAGAGAAAAACAAGCCCGATAGCGCGCCAGTAGCACTGCACTGAAATTGTTTGTCAGTATTCCTGCTGCAATCGTAAGCATAGCAAGCAGTGACGCTATTATTATGCTTTTTTCATATCCAATGCGGTCAATAGCAACTCCGCCAAGTAGTCGCCCTAGCATTACCAACAAGAAATATCCTGAAAGATACCCTGAGGCTACTTCAAGGGAGACTCCTTTTTGTGTATTTAAAAACTCGACCATCCAAGTGATTATTCCCACTTCGCTAAAAACGTATAAAAACACCATTAAAAGTAAAAATATTAGGCTTTTATTTATTGATATCTTCTTTTTCTCATCTGCTTTTTCTATGCGTTCTTTCACAGACTTTATTTCTTTTTTACTAAATGACATAATTGCAGTGAGTATAATCCCAACCACCAAAATTGGCATAACAGAAATATACGATACAGTCCAGCTCACGTTTGTCGCAAATAAAAACGAGCAGTAAAGCGGCATGAGCATTGAGCCTACACTGTGAAAAAGCGATGTCCAGTTTAAATTTCTTCCTTTATTTTCTGGGTCTGCCTCTACTACTAAGGAGTTGCCGGACACTGCGATGGCTCCACCTGCGACACCTGAAAAAAATGCACCTGTAAGCAAAATTGATATTCCGCCTAAAATATATACGGAAATACCTATTAAAAAGAAGCCCAGTCCCATTAGCAATACCTTTTTGCTACCTATTCTTTTAGCCAAGGCACCCATAATGAAGGTCGAAAGTATATATCCTATAAAATATACCGTGACTATACTTCCACCAAGGGAATATGAAAGATTATTTTCCTCCACAACACTAGAAAGCGTAGCCGTTCTAAGACTTTCTACACATCCATAAATCAAAAAAGCAAAAAAGACAAGGAAAATTATAATTTTAGATTTTTTTGACGCCATATCACTGCACTCACCTTTCACAATTCTTCATTTTAATGTTCTTACTATTACACCATCTTTATTGGGTTTTAACTTTTCACCTATCTCTACGATAGTGATGCTATAGTTTGTTAAATTCTGTGACTTAATCTCGTACTTGTCACCCATGACGCTTACGCTTATGCTACCCACATTTCCGTCTTCGTCATACACTTCACATATGTGATTACCCTCTTTAAGCCTATACATCTTAAATTCTATGCCCTCAAGTTTTGCGGTCGGCCTTCCCCCATTTTTACACATCGGAATAATAGAATTTTCTCTCATCATTAAAGGCAGGCTCTTATATCCGTGAATTTCTTCTATCCACTCGCCGCCATCGTATTCTTTACCTGTAATTATGTTATACCATTTACCCTTTGGCAAATAATAAATCGCCTTACTTTCATCGTTTAAGATAGGTGCAACAAGCAGTGAACTTCCCATCATGAACTGGCTGTCGATGTAGCTACAGTTTCTATCATCTCCAAACTCTAGCACCATCGGCCTAAGCAGTGGAACACCTGTTTTTTTAGCATTATGTGAAAGCGCATAATAATACGGCACTAATTTAAGTTTTAAATCAGTGAAAAACTCTAGTACAGATACCGCCTCGTCGTCGTAATGCCAAGGCACCCTGTACGATTTGCTTCCGTGAAGTCTGCTGTGAGAGCTTAAAAGACCAAAGGCTGTCCATCTCTTATATACATCGGGTGTAGACGCATCTTCAAAACCGCCAAGGTCGTGGCTCCAATAGGCAAATCCAGCTAAAGAAAGTGAAAGTCCGCCCCTTAAAGTTTCTTTCATTGACTGATAAGTAGACCAACAATCTCCACCCCAATGTGTCGGAAATTTTTGACTGCCTGCCCAAGCCCCTCTTGCAAATACTATTGCCTCTTTCTCTCCCAGTTCTTCAACAAGCAAATTATATACAATTTCGTTGTACATATAGGCATAGCGGTTACGCATAATAAGCGGGTCTGCCCCACTGTGATACACGACATCTTCTGTAGGTATTCTTTCGCCAAAGTCGGTTTTAAAGCAGTCTACTCCTGTTTTTAAGATATTTCTTAAATTTTCTTTATACCACTGTACAGCCTGTGGGTTTGTTACATCGAGTATCGCATTGCCTGCCTGCCATTCATTTCTTTGGAAAACTTTATCGTTTGCGTTTTTGATAAAATACCCGTTTTCACAGCCGACTGCAAACAATTTTGATTTTTGCGCAAAGTACGGATTAATCCACACGCAGGTTTTAATTCCCTTTTGATGAATTCGCTCTATCATGCCACAAGGGTCTGGAAAAGCATCTGTGTCCCACTCAAAATTGCACCACTCCATCTCTTTCATCCAGAAACAGTCGAAGTGAAAAACACTAAGCGGAATATTATTCTTAAGCATTCCATCTATAAAGCCCATAACTGTTTCTTCGTTATAATCAGTGCTAAAAGATGTCGAAAGCCACAGTCCTAGCGACCATAGTGGCACAAGCGGAGGCTTGCCTGTAAGCTCTGTATATTTGCTTACTGCGGCTTTCATGTCTTCTCCAGCAATAATGTAGTACTCTAAATATTCGCCGTTTACGCTAAAACTCACGCGCCCTAGTCGCTCACTATCCACTTCAAATGAAACCTTACCGCTATTATTTACAAAAACCCCATAGCCTTTATCAGTCACATAAAACGGTATGTTTTTGTATGCTAAATCACTGTTTGTTCCGCTGTCTTCATTCCACATTTCGACGCACTGCCCATTTTTTACAAAGGGTCCAAAGCGCTCTCCAAGCCCATACACATGCTCATCGACCTTTATATCAAGCTGATCTCTCATGTATGTATTGCCGTTTTGCGTAATGTGTCCGCTAGATTTTTCGGCGCTTTTTGTAAGCGAATTACCTTTATATAAAAATTCATAGTTAAGGCTGTTATTTAAGTCTATCTTGACACTAAGTTCTCCACTTTTAAGTGTTAAATAATCTTCTTCACTCACTACTGTGGCAGGTATTTCCGGCAAAAATTCAGGATTTTTCTTATCATCTCCTGTGCCGATAAAGTGATATAACTGAACTTTTATTATATTCTTTGCAGGTGTAGAAAACCTATATGTAAGCATAGGCCCATCCAGTGTTTCTCCTCTATGTGAAATTTTTCTCATAGGAGCATAACAGCTTATGCTTTTGTCGTCGGTATCATAGGCTCTTACCCTATTTGCGTTTATAATTTTAACATCATCTTTCAAAAACCATGTTCCATGTGTGAATTTCATAACTTACATTTCCTTTCTTTGCTGAGCTTTATTTAATTTGACTTGAAATAATTTTTTTGTTATAATTTTTGATATAATTTAAATCGTTTTCTTGAAATGAGGTTGTCATTTTGCTTGTTACTAATAATAAAATTCATCGAATTGATTACAAATTAGAAGAATCAAATAAATACGGAATTCATCATGGAAGTTCGCAGTTCCCACTTGCCATCTACGAAATCTCTAAAGACTGCGATAAAGGAGATTTCATAGTAAATATTCACTGGCATAATGAATATGAACTTTTGCTTGTCACAAACGGTCGTTTTAAAGCCATTGTAGACAATGAAACTTATTTTTTGAAAACGGGAGAAGCTATTTTTATACACTCTCATCAAGTGCATTCCTTTTTAGCCGATTGTGATAGTACTTGCTCGTATGAATCTATAGTCTTCGACATTTCGCTTCTTTCAGGTTTAAAATATCACACTGACCAAAGCTCGTTTATTTTGCCCTTAATTAGCGAGGAGCTCATTCTTCCAACTGTTTTTACCGATAAAAAGCAATCCGAATCGCTTATTTCCGACTATATAAAAACCATAATTCGCCTTTATAAGCAAGATAAAAATGCCAATATTTTAGAGATTAAAGCTTATCTTTACCTTCTTTTTTCGCTCTTGTTTAAATATGCCGATTCGCCCTCAAAGATTAGCCCGAAACAGCGTCGTAATACAGAACTTATAAAAAATGTTTTAATATACATAGAGGAAAACCTTGATAAACCTCTTACTACTCAAATTTTAAGCAAAAACTTATATTTAAGCAGTGAGCACTTTTGTAGGCTGTTTAAAAGGGCAACGGGTCGCACACCTGTCGATTACATCAATAATCTAAAAATGAATAAAGCGGCTGAACTATTACAATTTGAAGATAAAAAGGTGATAGAAATTGCTTTTATGTTAGGCTTTAATAATCTTAGCCACTTCAACCGCCTTTTCAAACGATATATGAAAAAACTGCCTAAAGAGTATAAGCCCTAAACATAATTATTTTGTTTTTTCACCAATAAAAAAATTATAGCACTAATATTTTCATATAACCTACACTATCACGACTATAAAACTATACTATTCCAACATTTTACTCCCTCTTTATTTTAACGCAAAAAACACCCCTTAAACATCTGTTTTCGGGGTGTTAACTTATTTTTACTTGACTAATTTTTTCCTTATAAACACTAGAGCTCCACCTAAGCTAATTATAGCAATAGATATCCATAAAACAGGGTTAAAATCATCGCCTGTTTCGGGAGTTGTCGATGGGACAACTGTGCCGGCTTTGTGGACTACCACGCTGTATACCGAAAAGCTTGGTGGGTCAAACTCCACATAGCCGTCGTATACCGATACAGGTCGAATTTCCTCCACAGTGCCGTCGTCTTTTATGTGCAAAACAGTCACCGTGTCCTTTGTTGTAAGACCCGACACGTTGATACGAATACGTGTGTCGCCGTTTTGGGGTTGCACTTCGTTGCCGTTTGCGTCCACCATCGTGATGTCCTCTAAGAAATTCACCGCACCTTCGATGTCGTTTGATTTGGCATAGGCCGTCAGTTTATCCAAATTACTCTGTCTTTCCGCTTCACTTTGTGGATTTACCTGCAAGCTGTTACCGCTTGGTAATTTGGAATCTGCTATATCTAAACTGCCTGTATATATACTCTGCTCCACAGTAAACGAAGCAGTAGCCGTGCCACTGTAATTACCCTTACCCGTAATGGTTAGGGTATAAGTACCTGCATTTGTTGCAGTGTTGCCACTTATGCTGTAGTCTATGTTTTCTTTAAGAATTTTACCGTTTAAAACCACTGAAGACACGCTTTGTGTTTGCTCAGTGCCATTTGCCATAAGCGGTACGCTCAGTGTCACCTGTGCGCCCGTTAGGGAAAGCGGTGTGATGCTTGCCGTCGTGGGGAAAAAAAACTCGGCGTTGCTAAAGATGTAGTTACTTGCAAGAGCTGTATTTGTAAGCTGTACCACGCCGGTTATGGTGAAATTGTCACCCACATCGGGGCTTGAGAGGGTAGCCCCTACGGTGTAATCTATATCTTTTACAAGAGTTTCGCCGTTTGCAAGGCCACCAAAACTCACGTCTGCCGTGGCGGTTGTCGTTCCGTCATACACCTTGCTTTGCGCCGTAGCACCCGTAATGGTTAGGGTAGCTTTTTCAATGGTGTAGTTTCTGGTAATCGTACCGATATAATTCCCGTTGCCTGTTATTGTAAGCGTGTGGTCGCCTGCATTTGTGGCGGTGTTGCCGCTTACTGTATAGTCTGTGTCTGCTACAAGTGCACTGCCGCCAAATGCCACCTGCACGCTTTGTGTTTGCGGTGTGCCGTTGTAGTAGGTCAAGGTGTTATCCAATGTGATGCTTGCCTGTTGCACATCGAGAACTGCAAGTTTAACATATACATTGGTGTGATAATCTGTGCTTTGGAAAACAGCTGTGCCGGGTGAAGCATCCCCTGCCATAATTGCAACTTTTGCCATTTGATCTTCCTGTAGCGAGATGATAGGCTTTGCCGAAAACGCCGGTGCACCACTGCCACCCGTGGCCGTTACCACGCCGCCCATTATTTCAAGGGTTCCATCGTCTGTCACGACATCCTGTCCGCCGCCGATACCCCTACCACCGAGATCATCTAGGTTACCCGAGCCACCGCCTGTTGCCGTTACCGTACCGCCTGTGATTTTTACTGTTCCTCCTGCGCCGCTACTGCCGCCGCCGATACCCGCAGCGTGCCAGCCACCCGTGGCCGTTACCGTTCCACCCGAAATGGTGATAATGCCGCCTGCGCTGTCTTGACCGCCGCCTCCGATACCCGCAGCTCGCTCACCGCCTACGGCAAAGAGGGAACCACTTGAAGCACTTGTGATGTTCAGTGTGGCAGAGCCTTCCACCTGCAAGCCGGCCTTGTTTTGGCCGCTACGCAGTGTGTTTGTATCCTGCAAAGTGATGTTTGCCGTGGCAGTGCCTTGTATGTCAAAAGCGCAAGCGTTTGTAACGCTGCTCACATCTATGTTTACGCCGTTTAGCGTAAGGTTTGCTGTTACGCCATTTTGCACCACAATGCTGTTTGTAGTGGGAGTAGTTGGGTCTATGTTGGCAATGCTTAATTCGCCACTGCCCGTAATGGTGAGCACCTCATCTGTACTGTTCCACCTATAACTGCCTGCATCACCCGTCACGGAAAAATCGCTCGCACTCATGTCCGTGCTTGCAAAAGCGGTAAACGAAACCATGCCTACCACCATGCAAAATGCTAAAATAGCTAATAAAATTCTGCTTTTCATATAACTCCCCTACTCTCATGTTATTCATAAATTAAATTTTACCATGCGGTAGCACGAGCTGTCAACATTAAACGCATCATAAATATTAATATTTCAGGCATGAAAAACCGTATTAACTCTTACCAAATAATTTGGTTTAGATTTAATACGGTTGATAAGTTATTTAGCTAATTTTTTCCTTATAAACACTAGAGCTCCACCTAAGCTAATTATAGCAATAGATATCCATAAAACAGGGTTAAAATCATCGCCTGTTTCGGGAGTTACACTAGGTAGCGGCGTGATGCTTGCCGTCGTGGGGAAAGAAAACTCGGCGTTGCTAAAGATGTAGTTACTTGCAAGAGCTGTATTTGTAAGCTGTACCACGCCCCCCACAGTGAGGTTGTCGCCCACATTTGGGCTTGGAAAATCGGCACTTACGGTGTAGTCTATATCTTTTACAAGAGTTTCGCCGTTTGCAAGTCCGCCAAAACTCACGTCTGCCGTGGCATCGGTAATGCCGTCATACACCTTGCTTTGCGCCGTAGCACCCGTAATGGTTAGGGTAGCTCTTTCAATGGTGTAGTTTCTGGTAATCGTGCCGATATAATTCCCATTGCCTGTTATTGTAAGCGTGTGGTCGCCTGCATTTGTGGCGGTGTTGCCGCTTACTGTATAGTCTGTGTCTGCTACAAGTGCACTGCCGCCAAATGCCACCTGCACGCTTTGTGTTTGCGGTGTGCCGTTGTAGTAGGTCAAGGTGTTATCCAATGTGATGCTTGCCTGTTGCACATCGAGAACTGCAAGTTTAACATATACATTGGTGTGATAATCTGTGCTTTGGAAAACAGCTGTGCCGGGTGAAGCATCCCCTGCCATAATTTCAGCTTTTGCCATTTGATTTTCCTGTAGCGAGATGATAGGCTTTACCGAAAACGCCGGTGCACCACTGCCACCCGTGGCCGTTACCGTGCCGCCCGAGATTTCGAGTATGCCGTCGTCTATTCCGTTACCCTGGCCGCTGCCGATACCCCTGCCACCGAGAATGCCCTCACTCGCCGATTTTCCGCCTGTGGCCGTTACCGTGCCGCCTGTGATTTTTACTGTTCCTCCTGCGCCGATACTGCCGCCGCCGATGCCCGCAGCGGACAAACCACCCGTGGCCGTTACCGTTCCACCCGAAATGGTGATAATGCCGCCTGCGGTTTCACCGCTGCCGCCGATGCCTGCAGATCGCCCACCACCTACGGCAAAGAGGGAACCACTTGAAGCACTTGTGATGTTCAGTGTGGCAGCGCCTTCCACCTGCAAGCCGGCTGCTCCGCTACTTCCTTGCAGGGTGTTTGTTCCCTGTAAGGTGATATTCGCCGTAGCAAAGCCATCGATGTCAAAGGCAGGTCTACCAAGGCCACCATCCCTATCTATATTCAAGTGATTTAAAATGATGTCATGCTCGCCGCTTTGCACCTGCACAGAATTTTCGGTAGTGGTGCCGAAGAGGGTTGCTGTACCTGTGTAGCTGTTCCAATTTGTGCCATCAAAAGAGTATTGTTTGCCTGCGCCATCATCTTTAAAATATAGATTCGTCATACTAATATCAAAAGTTGGACTTACACTATTGTTTTGGGGCAAAGTCGTACCGTTGTCGGTAAAAGTGCTCGAACTGTCAGCGTTTAAGTCGCCTATTGCATAAATCGTGCCGTTGTTTGTAAGCGTTGCAGCTGCGCTAATGCTGAATGTTTTCCCGCTTGGAATGACAAGCGTTTTTCCCTGTGGAACCTCAGCATTGCCAAGGAGTGTAAAGACAGCATTCGTGCCATAAAAATAGCCATGATCCGGGTTGTTTGAATCCCCGCCGAATATCACACCGCTCCAGTTTGATGTATCAGCATTATCCGAAATAGACGAAGCGATGATAAATGCATTGCCTGGGGTAGAACCGTCGGCTTGGGTTTTAAATGTGCCGCCGATGCCTGCGCCGCCATTATTACCCTCTGCCACCACCGTGCCGCCCGAAATGGTGATATTTCCGCCACCGATGCCTGCACCACCATTTCCGCCTGTGGCATTCAAGCTACCTGTGGAATCCGCCAAAATGTGGAGGGTTGCACCGCTTTGCACCTGTAGGCCGGCCTTGTTTGCACCGCTTTCCAGTTTGTTTGTACCCTGCAAAGTGATGTTTGCCGTGGCAGTGCCTTGTATGTCAAAAGCGCAAGCGTTTGTAACGCTGCTCACATCTATGTTTACGCCGTTTAGCGTAAGGTTTGCTGTTACGCCATTTTGCACCACAATGCTGTTTGTAGTGGGAGTAGTTGGGTCTATGTTGGCAATGCTTAATTCGCCACTGCCCGTAATGGTGAGCACCTCATCTGTACTGTTCCACCTATAACTGCCTGCATCACCCGTCACGGAAAAATCGCTCGCACTCATGTCCGTGCTTGCAAAAGCGGTAAACGAAACCATGCCTACCACCATGCAAAATGCTAAAATGCCTAATAAAATTCTGCTTTTCATATTACTCCCTAACCTCCAAAAATTTTTTTTATAAATTATCGACTAAGCAACTTTACATTTCAGTCACCTTTTTGTCAATTTAGAAATATTGACTAATATATATTCATAGAATAAATTTTAACACAAGGCAACATGATATGTCAACCAAAATAGCCTATAATACTGCAAAAAAGCGAAGAAAAGCAAAAGCACCCCACAAAATGTGGAGTGCTCAGCGTGTTGCCATCCCTTGCAAAGGGGGGTTATCAATTAATTCATTTTATTTGTTTGTTTTTTTCTTTTTATCGATAGAATTAATATCGCAAGGCTTGATAAGATCAACATAATTACAGGTAACATCATATTAGTATTGTCGCCCGCATCCGGTGTGGAATCCGCTCCGTCTGTATCCGTTCCACCTGTATCCGTTCCTGTAGATGTACTTACACCTCTTACCATATAAACAGATAGCGTATTTGTGGTGAATATTGCAAGCTCACTTAGCTGTACATATGTTGTATCTCGCTCTGATGATTCGCCGCTTTCGAAAACTTTATAAACTTTCACATTTTCGGCTTTTTCATTTGCTTGTAAAGCGTATTTTAGAGATATGGTAATTTGACCCTCTCCAAAATCTGAAATAGTTTTTCCGCTTTTTGTCAAAACGCTTACTTCATATGCAGTGCTAGTCCCAATTGAAGCTTTTTGCTCATTTGTAAGCTCGTCGGCAATTGCAAGAACTATCGTAAGCTCTTCGCCATTTGCCTCTAAAAGCATTTTATCTGTAGCCTTTGCATCAAATAATACGCTGCCTGCCGATGATTTAACTTCAAACATTGCACCGCTTTGTTTTGTTAATTCAT
The DNA here is from genome assembly GCA_964370635.1 of uncultured Eubacteriales bacterium. GTDB lineage: Bacteria > Bacillota > Clostridia > Oscillospirales > Acutalibacteraceae > SIG603. The sequence continues at coordinate 12,698 of CAYJJU010000017.1, forward strand.
TTAAAGCCTCCCCGCTAAACTGCGCTTTAGGCCTTAAGCTTTCATCCGTGCTAATTACATTAACAAGCAGTTTTGGAGCCGTATTTTGTTTAGCAGCTTCTGCAAGAAGAATTCCCACAGCCTCTTCCATTATTTCATCAGGAATATAAGCTACCATGTCTTGATTTTTATCACTCATGAGCACCGTTATTTCCACACTAGTTACACCGTCTGAGGTCACAGGTGACTGTATAACAGGCATGCTAAATTTTTCGGCATCATAAATTTTAATCGTATAAACAGCCGTTTCTCCACCGCTTTTTACAGAGAATTGAATTTCATTGACAGCACTACTTAAGTCAACATTTCCGGCATAGATGTTGCTATCAGAATTTAAATCTGTCGAAATTCCTGAAATTAATTCTATGTTTGCACTTGTACTCTTTGCCATTATATTCATAGCTGCTGTTTTTTCAGCAATACTATTCATTACTATAACTGCATTATTTTGCTCGTCAAAGCTATTAATATCAAGTGGCACACCTTTTATACTTATGGAGGATAACTGAGTACCACTAGTATCAACCAGTTCACCATAACTTGCAACAACAGAGGCACCTTGTTTAGTAAAGCTAAAGGTTTCTTGCACTTCTTCTTCGCCACCCAGTGTTATCAATCCATTGTTAGTAGAACCCTTTGAATATGACTGCATGGTTTCTATTACCTCTCCTTGTTCATCAAGAAGTTGCACATGAAGATTTCCTGTTGTAACATTGCTTAAACTGTTGTTAAGAACAGAAATTTGAGCCGTAGTATTTCCACTGTGTGTCAACTGTGTCGAAATGCTAACGGGCGCACCGCCATTTTTCTCAAGCAGGCTAAGCACATTGACAGATGCAAAGTTGTCATTTAGGTATAACTCATTTTGCTCATATAGTTCGCCTGCATTGTTCGCTTCAATCCAAACTTTTGCATAAAGCTCAACGCCACCGTCTGGAAGCTCTGTCCACGGATTTGAAATAACTTTGCCGTCTTCATCTAAATTAATTTCAGCTAGCAGTTTATTTACATCCACATTAAAGCTTGAAGTATACGCACCGGCATCAATCAAGGCAAGCTCCTCATTTGTGCTTATTGATATTGCATTAACGCTGTCAACTTTGCTCTCCTGTGTATATTCAGAAGAAGAGTAAAGCTCGACTATAACTCTCTTGCCGCTGTTTTCAAGCGGAATATTAAGCGAATTGTTTAAGGAGAAGTTGATTTTACGAAGCCCATCTTTTTCCTCTACCAATTCTAAATCCGATATACTTACATCGGGGTATTCAATATAAACAGTAGCTACCTGCTCTGCAGTACCTCCGCCTGTAAAGTAGGCTTTAGTAGTGTAGTCGAGATTTTCTATAGTCGCACCTAAGACGTACTCACCGTGTAAAGTTGTTGTTTGACCCGGAGCAATATTTAAGTTATCAAAAGTAACTGTCTGTGTATCAATTTTAATATCTACCTTTGTTATCGCTTCTTTACCTGTATTAGTTAGTGTAAAGCTTATGTCTATGTCATCGTTTGGCCTTACTTCTTCAAAGTCCACATACACACCGTCGTTTCTAACAGAGTTTATAAAGTCGTGTGTTGCGCTGTACATATTAGTTGTCGTCACCGCAGATGGCACTTCAAGCATTTCTGTAACAGGCTCACCTTCTGCATTTGTTGTTGTTAAATATGTTTGCTTTGAAGTAACAACACCGGTATCGTAATCTGTACCCAGTATTACTGCGTTGTAACTATCAGTTGATGTTTTGTAAAAATCAAAGTGAGCGGGAACAACGTTTTCCGGCATTTCTGCAATTTCAGAAACAGCCGACATAGCATATTTACCGTCAATTTGAATAAATTTAGCCGAATTGATAGTATAAGTTGCAGCGCTAAAGGTTGTGCCGTCTGCGCTTATACTTCCAGCTTCCGATACATCAACCCAAGCAAGGGCTAAATCTGTAATATTGTCGGAATTTTTTGAGAAAATAAAGTCAGAGCTCACTTCAACACTTGAGTTTGCCGTAATTTTACTTAATGATTCAGGGATACTACCGTTTACAGCGCCGTCTTTATCGAGTGCCATAAATCTAACTTCAGGCACTTCGTAGTCCATGACTTCTTCAAAACCTGCGTCATCGGTAACGGTTTTACTTTCTACTGTTTGATTGTACCAGCCGATTACAAAATGTTCTTCTCCATCAATATTTGCGGTTGTAAGCTGAACATTTTGGTTTAGGGAGTCATCGTTTGTCAAATTAATAATAGTAACGCTGTTGTCACCGTTTAAGTTATCACTTGCAACTCCACTGTTTTTAATTATTGCGGCTGCAATTTCCATGTCACTCGAGCTACTTGTCGACTCGTCATATGAATATACAACGGTGGCTGTGCCGTCGGCTAACATGTCGGCCGATATCGACATAACATCGCCCTTAGAGCCGTCGTAAAGCACTTTTGTTTCAGACCAACTGCCATTTTCTTTAATTTTATAGACAACTCTGTTTAGTCCGTCAAAATTAGTTGGATTTGAATAATCTGTCGGTTCCACTTCACGCCATGCCACTATGGTTTTACTTCCGTTTGTTGCGACAACAGGCGCTAAGTCTATTGTAGCGTTTTCTGTAATTCTTTCGGTAGTCCAAGTTGTTCCATCATAAGATGAAACATAAATTTCTGAAAGATTAAGCATTTGCATAGCCTCTTCATTAGAAACTACCTCATCAGAATCTTTGCCAAATTCTTCTACTTGTCTTACATATGCCGCTACTAATCCACTGCTATTTCCGTCTATATTAAGTTGCATGTCGCCATAAGATTTTTGCTCTACCATAGCGCCTGTGCCGTCGTCTACCATGACTCCGGAGATAAGAGTTCCCTCGTTATATGTACCGCCATTTAACTGAGAAAATTTGACTCTGGTGTCTTCAGGATTGGTACTTTCATTGTCGTCTATATACACCATAATTTTCCCATCGTCTGAGATGAGTGGTGTGGAATGAGGATAAATATTTGTCCACGTAGCGGCTGGGAATTTAGAGTCTATGTCAAGGTCAAGTGCAAATGGTTGCACTAAATTTGTAAAGCTCATTGGCATATACTGGCTACTAAATGCATTTGCAGCCACGCCATAACTTCTTTCCTCTACCTCTAAATAGCTGCGACTTTCTGTCATTAAACCATAATCAAGCGAGAACATTTCTGCTCCACCAATTGTTACTTGGCTTATCGGATTTCCGTTTACCCTGTCGTTTCTAAGCCAGATATCTGATATGGCGTTCCATTGTCCCCAAGTGGTGTTATATCCTGCAAAGTCGACGGAGAACAACTCGTAAGTTTTTTCAAAAGGTCCAAATTTACCTTCTACCCTTAAACCTACTCTTCCTTTTAGCTCTATATCGCCCGCGCTTAGCACTTCGTCATATGTTACATCTGTGTTTGTATGGTCTAGCACCTCAGGGATATAATATTCGTCCTCAAAGTTCTCATCGCCTAAATATGGACGATTAAGCCATCTAAACCCAAATTGACCTTCCATTCTTCCGAATATACCGGCTTTAAGTGCGATAACACTCATATCAAAACCGACACCGCCAAACAATTCAAAGTAAAGCGATACCCTAAGCTCTGTTAAAATGTCTACTCCTTTTTCGGCCTCAGGCAGAATGTAATCACTTGAGTTTGGTCCTGTTTGTATAAACTCGTCTCTCTCGTAGTGTTCGCCGCTTTGGAAGTCGGCTGCAACGCCTAAAATTACACCCATTTCCACCGAAGTTGTAAGCGGTATTCCACCCATTATCATGTTCCATGAATATCTGTAGCCAACGCTTGTGTCACCACTAAGTCCGCCGCTTACAAGCTCCATATCCCATTTATCCGCTTGAGGGTCATACCTAAATTCGGCTTCTATATACCCACCTAGTGACGGTGGAACGAATATAACTCTTCCTCCGCTTGCAAGGTTACCTCTTAACAATTCATCTACATTATTTATGTCCTTATCGGCTTTTTCTTGGAAACTACCCGATGCCATTGAATGTTTATCCAGAACACTCGCCTTAGATTTAGAACGATTTAGGCTTGGGTCTAAAATATTAACCGATACAGTGTGTTCTGTTCCTGTATCACCATAACCAACATCGCTTTGGTTTGCATTTTTAGAAATTAGCGCTGTGTACACCAATGGATCCGCCGTGGGCTCAAAGAGTATTTCCACAGGTTCTCCCATTGTAAATGATAAGAGTTTTGTGAGCGCCTGCAGTCCCGTAGTAAACATTTCTTCATTGTTTATTATGGTGCTGTCTATGTCTCCGTCTACTCTTAAATCCGCTATAGTATCAAGATTTTTGCTTAAATCTTCATCTTCGGCCACACTTTTAAGCCCCAACAAATTAATAACTTGCTGGTCGAGTGTAAGCACTTTATAGCTTTGGTTTCCGTCTTTTGAAATATCTATTTGTATATTGGTATATTCCTTTGGAAGCAATCCGATATTTGCCATTTGAGCTTCATCAAAAGGCGTAATATTTGTGCTTATCCACATATCAGAAAACTCATGTTTTGTGGTTGTGACTGTTTGATTAATCATACTGCGTCCATTTTTGTCTAAGATATCAACACCTGCATTAGTCACTGCGCTTTCGTATTCACTCCCCCACCAATAAACAGAAGTGTTTAGGTGGACGGTATCATACTCATCGCTTGGGCCTACATAATGTATGTCTTTATCAAGCTCCATCTGTACGCTGTTATTAATATATCCAACACTACTTAGTCCTATAAATGCTCCTTCTTCATCGGCACTATTTAGGAAATAAACAAAATTACCTGTGTCTTCTATGTCCTCTATATTTTCTATAGGGTCTTCATAAATTACTATTGGATATTTGTCCTGTGCATAAACTTCAAAAACATACTTTATGTCGTCTGTAATGGTAACAGGCTGTGTCTGTGTGCTTGTTACAAACTGTGTTATATCCATCTCTATTGAAACGAGTCCACCGTTTTGAGAAGAACTTACCGTGCTTTGTATGTCTTCATATCCACTTTGTAGCGCACTGCCGTTTACCGAGAATTTTGCCTCACTTATATATTCGCCGTTTCGGTAGACACCACCTCTTATAATAACATCACCTGTAAAATCGTTTCCAACTTCATCTTTTAAATAAATATCTGCTTTTGTAGCTTTTCTAAGTTCAATATAGTTTTCAGGATAAAGTACATTGTAAGCGCTGTTATTTTCGCCGCTTAGTAAATCCTCGTTAAATATTGTGCCAAAGTATTTTTCTCCCGAAACTTCTGATTCTAAATACACATCGCCTTTAATGCCAGAGGGGTCGTAAATTGCAATTTTACCCTCGCTGTTAGATGTGCCCGTAACAGTGTTTCCATTTCCGCTTTCGTAACTATATTCCACTTGAGCGTTTGGATAAGCATCAATGAGATATAAATGCTCTCTTAAAGTTTCAACAGTTAAATTTACAAGCGCACTGTCGTCTACGTTTGCATGAGTTACATTAACTGTGCCTGTTCCGTCATTTTCACCCGCTAAAAGCATAACTTCATCGGGCATAAATGTGGAATTGGTCAAAGTAGTAATATCATAATATGCGCTGTTTAAATATTTATAAATCTCTGCAACGCTTACATCGCCATCGCTTTGTACATCCCATGTAAATTGGTCACTGCCTTGGCCGTAATCGTAATCCACATAATTGGTGTGCAGATATGCTTCAAGCTGAATGTCACGCTCTAAATCTAATATTGCATCTTGGCTAAGTGTTTCTATTTCATCTCTGTTGCTAAGAGTAAGGTCGATGTCTTTACCATGGGCAATAGTGTTCCCTGGATTTGGTTCGTTTTCATCGTCTGTTACATAAAGCTTTACTAGGTCATCCGGATAAACAAACAACAATATGCTGTCTTGGCTTATTGTTTCATCTGTATCGTTTTTGGCTTTTAGGCTTATCGTGTAAATGTCACGGAAATCACTTGTAGTTGGAGTCACATCGGGTATAGTAATATTTACACTGCCCGAATCTGCTGTTGGCACAGCTGTCACTAATTCTGTTGTTTCGTCTTCGCCTATTAAGCTAAGTGAAAATTCACCTTTTCCATCGTCCCAGTTTTCAAGCTCCCAATTTACTGTTATAGACTCGGTAGCGTCTGTGATATAGTCGTCACCTATATAGCTTAAAGTTGCCACTACAGGGTTTGGAATTATTTCAATTTCGTAATCGAGTGTATTTGGTGTTAAACCCTCAAAATCAGTGGTCACAGTCGCTGTGTAATCTCCTGTTACCGTGATAGCATCTGCCGGTACTGAGAAGTTTGTTATTGCCTTATCGCCATAATCATATGTAAGCGTTTCGGTATACACTTCATCACCGCTACCATCTTTTATCAAAAGGGTAAAGCTTGTGCTTTCGCCCTCTAAAGTTTTTTCGCATAGATTTGATAAAAAGTTAACACTAAAGGGTGAGCCTATATATTTTTCTAGCTTATCTTGACCACTTTGCACCGCAATAAATGGCACTGTGCCTGCAAAAACACTAAAATTAAGCTCTACACTTGTTTCTTCACCCGCATCATGTCCTCCGTTTGCGGCTTTCACTGTAATTGTCGCTTCACCCTCGCCACCTACGGTTAGGTTTACTTTGTTTTTAACGAGCGTATCAATTTCACCTTTTAAGACGTCTTCATCAGAGGATGTAATTTCAAAATCCTCAGGGAAAGTATAGGCTATTGTTGCCATGTCTTTTAAATCAATGGTAAATGAGGCCTCTTTGGCATCTTCACCTATAATATCAAGCATGGAAAATTCGTATGTGGCGACATCTTCCCCATTTACTTCTACTATCTTTTCTTCCATAAATCCGTCAGGGTCAGCAGGGTCTTCGAGTGGCAAATCAATAATAATATCATCGGCTGTAATATACACAAGCTCTGCAAAAGAAACAGCACTGAATTTGCCGGCTATAACTATGTGGTTTTCTGCGGCTGTCGAGTCTATTTCGCAAACTTCAACCAAAACTTCTCTATCTGTAGCCGATAAATCGGATATCTCTACCGTACCGATAAGCTCTGTGCCTAAATCAGCAGCACCTGCGGCTACATTAAAGAATAGGTCTGTATACTCCGATTTTACCGTATTACTTGTGTCTTTATATGTAATTTTTGCATTTATAACAGTGCTTTTATTTCTTGAATCACCGTTTATCTCACCTAAAACCGTGCTATCGGCAATAAGCTTTTGTAGTTCACCGTCAAAAACATTAACCGTTACATCTACTCTGTCATTTTGACCTGCACTGCTTGCAAGAATGGCTACGGCATCTACACTGTCTATCGCGTTGTTTACCGAAGTTACATTTACATAAGGTGCACCTGCGGCAAGATTAATGTCTTGGATTACTCTTTCCATTGCATTTCCGGCAACATCGGTTATGGTAGTGAAATGACCAAAATTCACTTTTTCATATGACCCAGGTGACTCAGAACGAACCGGGAAATAGAAAACATGCTCTTTTTGATAATCTGTTAATGTTTGTGACATATCTTCACTTGAAAATTCGGCAATATAAGAACCCGTCACTGTTAAAGTTGGGCTATAGGCAGCATCTCCAACAGCGGTTGCGTTTGATATGGCAACAGGCTCTGAAAAAGTTACAATTACAGGCACAAGGTCGCCAATATTATACATACCGCTATTAGGCAATGAAACTGCTGTGGCAGAAACTACTGTAGGTAATACTTCATCTACAAGTTTGTACTCTACTTTCGTGTCAATGTTATATCCCCACAGTTCATTCTCTTTTGTGGTTACATTGATATCAGCCGTACTGTCTCCTCCACCTGAATTTGACAAAACAACCGTACTAACTTCCTCAAGGAAAGGTTTAATGGACAAGCTTACGCTGCCATCTGCTAATGCTGTCCTTTGAGCCTGCGTTAAAATCGTTTCATACGGCTCGGAAAAATCTATCTCATCCTTTATTTTATCAAAATATACTCCCTTTAAGTATGTGTCAACAGGATCAGCGACTCCGCCAACCCATACGTTTACAAAGTAATCGCCATGCGCAGGACTGAAATTACCTTCTTCAGGATATATCTTCGCACCGTCGTTACTCCAAAAAAGCTTTGCTACATTCTCGTGCACTTCTTTTGTTATAGTATCTATATTGGCAGATGTGCTATCCGACCACTGAAATTGGTAAAAGCCATTAGCTCCTTGTTCAGAATCAGCAACTTCTTCTTCTAATTTATCAATGGCGTCTTTCACAGTATCTGAGATTGGATGTGTAGAAGGGTAACGAATCACATTAGGTAATTCAGCGGAATTTTCCCGTGAAGAAGAATAAATTTGGGTAATAGCCGCTCCTGCATTATTAAGTCCACGAGGCATATCACCTATCAGCTCTTCTGCATTCCCGTTTGACGCCACTAAATCTACATTCATATCGACGCCGTAGGCATGTCTCACCTTATAAATTTCTTTATCTCTACCCAGCCAATTATGGTTGAAATAATTGATTGCGTGCAAATTATTTGAACCCGAAGAGAACTGTCTGCCAAAAGTCGAATTAATACCAGAATAACCGTGGTTATCGACTTCATCGGATAAATATAAATTCCCATTATTTTCGTAATACGTAATTTCCAAGCCTCCCGTGCTGTAATTAAAAGAGCTTGGTGTATATATGTTAGGAGTAACCACAAGCTTTGAAAACACGCCTAGATTTAGAAGTGTTTTGGCGGTTTCGCTCATCTCGTGAGAGTTCTCAAAGTTGTCAACAGTTATTTCTTTTTTCTCAGTACTATATGTTTCATCATGTAGTTTATTTAGGTCAAAATCAGCCGCGGTAATTGTAAGCACTCCTGTGGCTATGGAATTAGAAACACCCTCAAGGTCGTATGCTCTGATAAGTGTGTCTACACTTATCATATTATCCGCTTTAGCAAGATCGGTAGTGCGTTTGATTTTAATTTCCACTTTAACTGTGGCATTACCACTAGCATCTGCCTGTGCTACAAAGTCTACAATATCCGACTCACTACTATTTTTCATCAGTGAATAGTCTGAACTGTCCGCAGTTGTTCCTAATGAAGTAAGTTTTCCGCTTATTTGTGAGCTTGGCTCGGCGCCTGAAACAGTCAGCTCTATCTCTTCTGTTTTTTCAGTGTCCGAAGTGTAAACCGTCTTGTTTGTCACCGAAAGTGTCGCATTATGTTTTTGCACCCCAAGGTCATTCCAGTCAGAAGTATCTGCAGGATTTCCAAAAGTCATGGGAGAATTTGCAGACATGAGCAAACTGCCATCAGCCGCTGCATCATTTAAGCTTGAAAGCATGGTAAGCTGCTCATCGGTCCAGTCTTTTTCTGTATAATATGTAGTGTAAATCCTTGCAACCTCTTTTTCGATTTCTATCATAAGCCTTAAATCCTCAAGAGTGACAGGATAGTTGTCTACCGTAACAACTTTAGACAAATCTGTATCAGGGTGATTAATCATGGCTTCGATTTCCTCTAAGCTCATCTCCTCCCCATCAACAACAATGTTTTCACTTACTTTAAGGTTTCCGTCCTCGTCTATAAAACCGAGCTCCTCTAAAGCCTTTAAGTATTCGTCTACATCATCGCCATAATACGACTTAAGTTGCTCTAAAAGCACCGCATTAATCGCACTGCCGTTTTCAAGCAAACTTGCCTCAAATCCCAATACTTGTAGCGGAACCGCACCGATAACAAGTACAAGTACCAGAAGCAAAGATACAAACTTTTTCATCTTAATCCCAACTTTTCTTTTCATAAATACTCCCCTTTGTTTTTATTTGTAAAACTGTCTATTACCTAATGGTTTTTTATATCAAAACCTTCGTCATAATTCACAATTTGACGAAAATATATGCATATTTATTATAGCTAAACCCTGCTAACTTTGCAATGTGAAAAGAGAAAAATTACAAAAATGTAAGTTTACTCAGATTGTAAAAAACTATATATTTGCAGTGTACAGAATTTTATAACGATAAACGCCTACAACTGCGGAAATTTAGGCATAAAAAACCGTATTAAATCCCACCAAATAATTTGGTTAAGATTTAATACGGTTGTTAGGCTTTTACGCCTTAATTGCCCAGCGCATTTTTGTAGAACTTGCTCTTGTATTTTTTTTACATTCCTCATCTGTAGGTCTTATGACATTTCTGGCAACATCGCTGTATATACCATTGTTTTTAAGCTCTTTAAAACTTTTTTTCACTAATCTATCTTCCCCTGAATGAAAAGTTAAAATAGCTACTCTGCCATTTGGATTTAATATATCAGGCAATTTTTCTAAAAATGAATATAGAACTTCAAACTCATTATTAACATCTATTCTCAAAGCTTGGAATGTTCTTTGACAAGATTTTTTTATAGTCTGTTCCCTTTCATTTTTAGGTAAATACTGTAGTGCCTCTGTGATTATATCCTTAAGCTGTGTGGTAGTGCTTATTTCTTTATTGCGTTTAATATAGCCCACAATCGCTCTTGAAATTTGTAGGGCATATGGCTCATCAGAATTTTCTATAAGCATTTGTTCTAAGTCTGCTTGTCGTATATTCCTTAATCTTTGTGATGCAGAAATGCCTTTTTCAGGGTTTAATCTCAAATCTAAAGCACCTTCTCTTTTAAAAGAAAAACCTCTTTCTGGATTATCTATTTGCATTGATGATACACCTAAATCTGCCAAAACAAAATCAAATTTGCCAGCTTCCTTAGCTACTAAATCAATATCTTTAAAATTAATGTTCATTATTGTTAAAATATCTTCGCCAAACCCTTTATCTTCTAAACGCTTTTTTGTTTTAACTATTTCAATAGGGTCAATATCTAAGGAATACATATGCCCTTGTCCATTTAAACATTTAAGCATTGCAGATGTATGCCCACCATAACCTAAAGTGGCGTCTAAACCTTTTTGTCCAGGTTTAATATCTAAAAATTCTATTATTTCATCCACCATTATAGAAATGTGCATACCAGCTGGTGTATTGCCTTTACTTTTAATTTTATTTATCACGTCTGAGTACTTTTCAGGATTATGTTCCTTATATTTTTCTTTAAAACTTTTGGGATGCGTGCCAGAATATCGCTTTCTTCTCTTGTGCACTTTATTTTCTTCAGTCATATTTATCTCCTTAAAATAATCTCTGCTATAATAATACTACGTATGAGAAAAGAAATCAATTTTTTTCAGAATTTCATCTAAATTAACTTTGCTGTCCAATTTGTACTTATCAAGCACGCCGTTAAAAAATATTGACATTATGCCATTTTGAAAAAGAAATCCCCACCTAAACTGAACAATACTGTTCGAATTAGGTGGGGGTTATCATCATTTAACTAATTTTTTCCTAACAAATATCAGCACACAAGCTAAGCTTATTACCGACATAGATACCCATAAAACTAGCTTAAAGTCATCACCTGTTTGTGGGTGGCACAGTTATCATAAAAACAGCAGAACAAGATGAGTTTTATCAAATTGTAGTCAAAGATGACGGCATAGGCTTTAACCCAAACGAAAAGCCAAATGATGGCAAGGTTCATATTGGTATTGATAATGTAAAGTTAAGGCTTCAAACTATGCTAAGTGCAAGTGTTAAAATCACCAGTGAAAACGGCAAGGGCACTACTGTTATTGTGAATATACCTAAATAAGAAGTGTATGGGCTTATGCCTATCTTCGAGGTTTCGAGTAAAAAAACAACCGTATTATATCTTGTCCAATGAATTTGGTTCAGATTTAATACGGTTGTTCAATTTTAAAAAAGCGACTTATAAAGTCTTATTATATCTTCTTTTTTTACTTCCTTAATCGTGTTTGATAGACTTCCACTTATCAGCGCATCGTCTGCCATTTTATCTATTTTGTCATAAAACTCTTCTTTTTTTATTCCATATTCTTCAAGTGTAGGAGTTTGACATATTTTGCATATCTCAGCAAGTTTTTTTACAAATTCTTTCGCACAAACTTTATTATCATTTTCATTTATACCTATCGCTCTGCCCAGTTGTGCGAATTTTTCATATGCCCCGTCTATGGCAAATTCAATACAAGCTGGTAGAAGCATAGCATTTGATATTCCGTGTGTTACATGAAAAAGTGCACCTATCGGCCTACTCATTCCATGTACTACCGTGACAGATGCGTTATTAATGGCTATACCAGCTTCAAGCGAGGCTATCGCCATTTCATTCCTAGCTTTTATACTACTGCCGTCTTTATATGCAGCGGGCAAATACTTAAATATTCGCTTAACCGCCGACAGTGCAACTGTGTCGGTTAAAGGCTGAGAAAGCCTTGATGTATACGCCTCTACCGCATGGGTGAGAGCATCAAGTCCCGTTGCCGCCGTTATAGATTTTGGACAAGTCATGGTGGCTTGTGGGTCCAAAATTGCCAAATCAGGTATTAAACCATCGCCTTTTAGTAGCATTTTTACATCTTTTTCCAAATCTGTAATTATGGTAAATTTTGTAACCTCAGAACCTGTTCCTGCAGTAGTTGGAATTGCCACCATTTTAGGAAGTTTTGCACTTATCATCTTACCCATATAGTCAGATATCCTTCCGCCAAGTGCCGACAAGGTCGCTATTGCCTTTATTGCATCAAGAGGACTTCCGCCACCTATTCCTATAAAAAAGTCGCATCTACTTTCCTTGTATTTTGTAAGACCTTCATCAATCATTTTATCGCTTGGCTCTCCTGTTATGTCTGTAAAAACTTCATACTTTACACCTGCATTTTCTAAGCTGCCTGTAAGTATTTTAAAAAAATCAATTTTCACAACATGCTTTCCCGTGACGATAAAAGCCTTCTTCCCAAAACTTCTGAATTTATCGGCTGAATTTAAAACTGCATTTTCACCACTTATCACCAAGGGTATTTTGAACTGACTTGACATACTTTACACCTCCTCCTTATCCGCCTTTAGCACGGCATTTAGCATGACAGACGCACCCATGGCGCAGTGCTTGGTGCTTGAGTATTCTTCCTGGCAGTGCGATAATCCTGCTTTTGACTGCACAAAAATCATGGTAGTAGGTATCATATACGCCACAAACTGAGCGTCATGCCCAGCGCCTGAATGTATGTACTGATGTGAAGCTCCGAGCTCTGTGGCTGATTTTTCCACATGGGAAACAAGCTTTTTGTCCCAATATACCGTATCTCTATTCCATGCCTTTTCCACTTCGCACCTACAACCTGACCATGTTTTTTCTTCACAACTTTTAACTATGCCAAGCACCTCTTCTAAAATTTTCGGGTTTTCGTGTCTTGAGTCTAGCGAAAACTCGAAATAATCTGGCACACAAGTATGGATGTTAGGACCACAAACTACCTCACCGGTAGTATATACCAAATCGCTATACCCCAACTTATCTATCTCTTCATGTAGATAAGTTAGTGCCTTACACGCAGCGTAAAAAGCATCTTGCCTTTTCGGCATTGGAAAAGTTCCTGCATGTGTAGTTTGACCGAAGAACTTTAGCCTATAATTAAACATTCCTAAAACGCAGTCGACTATGCCTATATCCTTGCCATTATCTTCAAGTATAGGTCCTTGCTCTATATGGGTTTCAAACATGCATAAATATTTGTCCTTTGAAAGCCTGTTTTCCTTTTCTCCTTTAAAGCCTGAAGCTAAAAGCACCGTGCCAAAACTCTCACCTTTATCAAGCACACTTTTTGAATTTAACATATCAGAAAGAACAAATTTGGGCTTGATATCCTCTGGCAAATAGTCATAACAAACAACCCCAGAGGACATCATTGCAGGTGGATACAGTGACCCCTCCTCATTTGTCCAAATCATTGCCGTCAGTGGGTGCTTATGCTCTATTTTTTCTAAAACAACGGTTTCTAAAACTTCCATTGCACTAATGACACCTAAAATTCCGTCATAGTTTCCGCCGTTTTTCACAGAGTCGCTGTGCGAGCCCATGACTATTCGTTTTGCAAATTTGTCTGTGCCGCCTATTGTCGCATAGACGTTCGCCATGTCGTCCATTTCTATTTTAGCCCCAATTTTTGTCATTCTTTTGACAAATTCATCTCTTGCCATAACGTCTTCTTTTGACAGAGCGTATCTCGTTATTCCACCCTTGCCGTTGTCACCGAATTTTTTAAAAGCATCAATTTTCTCTTTCATTCTATCAAGACTGCATAAAAACATATTTTCACCCTTCCTTAAAATTATTTGGCCGTATACATTTTTCAAGCATATCTGCTATCTCCTCTTTGCTCACACTAAATACAGGCCCCTCTTTTCCGTTTTCATCTTCAAATATAAACACACATTTATCATCCCAGTCACTTATCGTGAGTTTCTTTGGTGTATTTGTTCCTATATTTTTATAAATCTGCTTTTTATTTCTTACAAAACCAAAAAGCTGTCCATCCCATGGTATTTTATAAGAAAGCTTTTTGCCAAAATCTTTTTTCAAATCCATCAGCACCACAATTTCACTTATACCGTGAGGAACATCTTTTTCCTCGTAATTTACAAGTCTAAACTGGTTTGGTAAAAAAATATCAGATAATTTGCATTCTTTAATTTCATCATAATGTTTTCTCATCATATCACTCCATTAAATCATTTTGTCGACTTCATATAATACTTCGTCCACTTTTTTCAATTCTTCTACAAGTTGCCCTTTTGCGATTATCAGTGGTGGACAAATAAGTATCATATTTTCGTGTGTATAGGTCATAAAACCCCTTGCCTTTAACATCCCGTTAATTTTTGGCATAAGACCCTCGGGATCTTTACCATATGGCACAAGTGCCTCTTTTGTGTCTTTGTTTTTTACAAGTTCTACTGCGCTAAAAAGCCCTATATATCTCACATCACCTACGCAGGGATGAGTTTCCTTAAGTTTTTCAAGCTCATAAGCTAAAGTTTCTCCCACTGCGTTTACATTTTCTAAAATATTATTTTCTTTATAGTATTTTATGCATGCAATTCCGGCAGAGCAGGCAAGTGGATGACCACTGTATGTAAGACCGCAGGAAAGGAAGTTATCATCAAAATATTCTGCTATTTCTTTGCTAACGCATACACCGCCAAGCTGAGTGTAACCCGATGTGACACCTTTTGCAAAAACCACTATGTCAGGTTTTATGTTGAAGTTTTCAAAGCCAAACATCTTTCCCGTTCTGCCAAAACCTGTCATAACCTCGTCACAAATCATTATAATAGAAAATTCGTCGCATATAGCCCTTACGCCCTCCATATAGCCTTTTGGAGGAATGATAATTCCATTGGAGCCTGTTATAGATTCCATTACTATGGCCGCCACATTTTGAGGACCTTCATATATGACTTGCTCTCTAAGTTTTGTAACATAGTAATTCGCTGCCTCTTCCTCAGTTTTAAATGGGATAATCTCCCTATACACATAAGGATCCATAAATTTTACAAAGCCCGACATTGAAGGTTGAAGTGTATAACCTCTTGGTTCACCTGTCAAATTTCCTGCACCGTAAGTTGAACCATGATAACTTCTATATCTTGAAAACACTTTGTGCTTACCTGTAACCATCCTTGCCATTTTCACCGCATTTTCGTTGGCATCAGCTCCGCCGTTTGTAAAAAAGATTTTTCCCATATTATCAGGCATAAGCTCAATTATAGTTTTTGCAAGTTCTCCCCTTACTTCACTGCCGTAAGACGGACCTATAAAGCAGTATTTATCCGCCTGTGTTTTTATTGCCTCTACTATTTCTTTATTTCCATGCCCCACATTTAGGTTTACAAGTTGCGATGACATATCGGTGTATCTGTTGCCATCTGTATCCCACATATAGATGCCCTCTGCTTTTTCTATAACAACAGGGTCAATTCCTCTTTGTTTTGACCATGACTGCATATTATATTTTGTGTGATTTAGTTTTATTGTGCTTTTGTTCATTTTTATTTCTCCTGTCATTTAATTATTTTTAATATAGAAAACGCAAGTGCTATGTCTGCATTTTCTTTAATGCTTAGACCCGTACCCATTATCTCTTTGATTTTTTTAATTTTATAATTTATTGTGTTTCGGTGTATAAGGTTCACTTCTGCCACTTTTTGTACACTTCCGTCATTTTCAATATACTCCTCTAAAATCTTGCACAAGTCACCTTTATTTTGCCTGTCATACTCTATAAGCTCTCCTAAGACACTGTTGCAGTAGCCTTTTAATAGCTCCTCATTTTTAATGTCAAAAAGTAATTTATATACGCCCATATCCTTGTAAAACATCAACTCTTTCAAGCTTATACGTGCCACTTTTAACGCCGATATACTCTGCTCGTAAATTTTTAATAACGCCAAATATCCGTCTACACTTTCCGATACACCGATATGGAAATTTATATCTTTTATGTGCCTTGTATTTTTTAAAATTGCCGTTTTAATTTTTACAATATCTTCATCTTTAATGTTTTGATATATGAGTATCAAGCATTTATTCCATATAAAAAACCCTCTAGGTAAATTATTCACCCTTGATTCTTTTAAAAGAGATAATCTTATTTCTGCAAGCATTTTTTTGCTTATATTCAAGTTATCAACCAAAAACTTTATTGCAACAACTTTATAGATTGATTTTTCACTAAATCCTGCCTTTTTAAATGCTACTGTGTAGCCCTCTTGATTTTCGGGATTGGTGATTAAATTTTTAAATGCCTCTGCAAGGCTTTGCTCTACTTTCTCATCACTTATTATTATTCGACAAAACTCATATGTTAAGTCAATAAGCCTTATCTCCCAAGGCAGTGAAAAAAGCGCAAAATCGTTTTGCTCACAGTAAACTATAACTTGTGGTGGAATTTGCTTTATATAAGGTCCGATGTTCACCACCAGTCCGCTTGAATTATTTTGCTTTAAACTTTTCACAAAGTCCAAGAGATATTTTTCATCTTGATGTGCAATTCCCGTTGTAAATATAAGTTCGTTTCCGTGAAGAAAATCAGGCACTTCTGTGTCCTCTACCATGTGAACCCACCTGACAGGATTTTCAAGACCCTTTTTCCCTGCAAGAAGTTTTAAGTTGTATTTTTTCTCAGCTTTTATAAAGAGTCTATTTAAACTGATAGCCATTTATACTTCACCACTTTTCACTCTTTTACTCTCACTTATCGCACCTGCCGGACATACAAGTCTGCACAAATGGCATCCCACGCATTTTTTTGCTATAAGTTTCACCTTGCCCTCTACTATGTCTATCGCCTGATGACCTGCATCAAAGCAGGATATGTAACATCTTTTACAGTCAGTGCATTTAATTTTATCAAAAACAGGATATACTTTTGTCTGCCTGTCAAGCAAATCTGCACTGCAAATATTTTGAAGCGCCTTACCGACTAAGTCGCTTAATTTTTCTATGTTATTTTCAAAAAGGTAATTTGAAAGTCCCGATATTAAATCGCCTATTATTCTATACCCATACTCCATTACCGCGGTGGTAATTTGTATGTTAGAACTGCCAAGGCTTATAAAATCTATGGCATCTTTAAAATTTTCAATTCCACCCATACCACTAATTGGTATATCTTTTAATTCACTGCACTTAGCCATATCGGAAATAAATCTTAAAGCTATAGGCTTTACCGAGCGACCTGAGTAGCCCGACACTGCCGATTTACCACCCACATTAGGTGCACTTACCAAATTTTCGTATTTTACATCGCTTATACTTTTTATTGTGTTTATTGCGGCAAGTGCGTCTGCCCCTGCCTCTACCGCCGCTATCGCCGGAATTTCCATATTTCCAATATTCGGTGTCATTTTTGCCATTATTGGCAAACCTGTACCTTTTTTAGTTGCTAAGGTATATTTTTTTACAAGTTCTGGGTCTTGCCCTACGTCTGAACCCAAACCATCTTCTGACATATGAGGGCACGAGAAATTACATTCTATTAAATCACAACCGGCCTCTTGGGAAAGTCTTGCAAGCTCGGTCCATTCGTTTTCATTTTGACCCATAATTGATGACACAATTACTTTATTTGGAAAATCTTTTTTAAGTCTTTTCAAAACCGCTAAGTCGTCTTCGAGTTTTTTATCCGATATTTGCTCCAGATTTTTAAATCCCACAAAACTCCTATGAGAATCCCTGCTGACCCCAAATCTGGGAGAAACTTCCTTAGGCTCATAAAAACCTATGGTTTTATAAACTATGCCTGCCCAGCCCATATTTAAAGCTTTAGCACACATTTCATATCCACTTGCCACAACTGACGAGGAGAGGAAGAATGGATTTTCACATTTAACCCCACAAAAATCTATACTTAAATCTCTTTTACGCACCTCTAATTTTTTTAAACTTTGTCCTATCTCTTTAATTCTTATGGGAGTATCAAAATGCACACAAGCTTTTTGGCAAGGAGCGTCACAGTCTTTGCAAGTTTCACTATTAATCTCTTCGCCTGCCGCCACTTTATTTTTAAATTTAAGCGAAAATATTGCCTTTGCAGGGTCTTTTCCTTTACTACAAGCCTTGGTGCATTTTGCATCAAAACATAAAAGACATCTCGCAAGCTCTGCCGCCCTTATTAAATCAGTATAGACATTCATAGCCTTTTCCCTCACTTATCTTTATTTTAGGGTGCATTTAATAAATTCTCCCACACCCCTGTCGCCTTTAAACTCTCCATTTTCATAAACTAAATTTCCTCTTAAATATGTTTTAATCGGATAACCTTTAAGTTTTACGCCCTCCCAAATTGTATGGTCGCAGTTTGAGTGCATGAGTTCATTTCCCGTCGTAAAATCTATATTTTTATCATAAATTACTATATCTGCGTCTTTTCCAATGCTTATAGAGCCTTTGTTCTTACAACCAAATATTTTAGCAGGGTTTTCACAACATAACTCTACCGCTTTTTGAAAGGTAATTTTCCCAATATTTGCCGCACTTAGCATGTATGGGAACATGTTTTCTATTCCTGCACAACCATTTGGAATTTTTGTAAAGTCCTTTTCTCCCCATTTCTTTTCAAATGAGTTAAACGGACAGTGGTCAGTCGCAACAGTGTCTATATGCCCGCTGTTTATGGCTTTCCAAAGTGCTTCTTTGCTCTCCTTCCCTTTTATAGGCGGTGAACACACAAAATTTATGCCATCTTCTCTTTTATAAACATCACTTGTAAATTCTAGGTACTGTGGACAAGTTTCTGCATATATTTTAAGTCCTTGCTCCTTTGCCTTTATCACTTCTTCTACACCCTCTTTGCAGGCTAAGTGAACTATGTAAAGCGATGAATTTGCAGCTTTTGCAAGTGCTATTGCCCTGTGGTCTGCCTCAGCTTCAACAAACTCTGGTCTTGACTTATAATGATACCAAGCAGATGTTTTCCCCTGTTTTAAATAATCTTTTGTAAGTGTGTCTATGATTTCTTTATTTTCTGCATGGACCGCAATTAAAGCGCCGTATTCTTTGCTTTTTTCTAGCACTTTATAAAAAACACCGTCGCTTACACCAAAGTCATACACCATAAAAACTTTAAAAGAAGGCACACCAAAGTCTACTGCTTCTTTCATAGACTCTAATAAACCGCCTGAAATATCCTTTACTGCAACATGAAACGAGTAGTCAACGCAGGCATTTCCTGCACAAAGCTTATCTCGCCTTTTTACAGCATCAACCATATTTTCTCCAAAATCTTGCAGTACAAAGTCAAAAACCGTTGTGGTTCCACCACACGCAGCCGCTCTGGTGCCCGTAAAATAATCATCTGACGAAACTGTGCCGCCAAAAGGCATTTCAAGATGAGTGTGTGCATCAATCGCACCGGGTAAAACAAGCTTATCACTTGCATCTACTATGTTTTTACAGTTTGTTTCATCGATTTTTTCTGATATCTCTATAATTTTGCCGTCTTTAATTCCTATATCCGCCAAAAACGTTTCATGTGCATTGCAAACCATGCCGTTTTTTATTATTAAATCCATATATACACACCCTCTAATTTGCTTTGTGGGCAAATTATATTGCCCACAAAACATTTTAATTAATTATTTTTTATAAACCAGCACTATTCCTGAACGTTGGTAAACTTGAGCCACTTGTACTAAGTCCATGCCACCTGCGTTTGCCGCTATTAGGTTTGACACCCATGTCACACCAAAGTCTACTGTGCCATTGTTTACAGCCGTCGTTTCGCCTATGTCGCCGCCACCTGGAATAATCGTAACTGTTAGTCCAACTTCATCATAATAGCCCTTTGCCGCCGCCACGTAGTAGCCCATAAACTGGCTTTGTGGCAACCATTTAAGTTGGATAGAAACCTCTGTTTTTTCAGGTGTACCAAAGTCTTCCATTTCAAGGAAAGAAGTGTCGCGGATATCGTCTAAAGTCATGGCAGCCAGTGCATCTGCCGCTGTTTGGTCGGCAAGTGTTATGTAGTCTTTAGCAAGCTCAAGTGTTTGCTCCATTGCCTCTTCGTCCATGTCGCCATAGTCTGAAACCGTGTTACCTTGTGTATCTGTAGTTACAAGTTTTGCAACTTCTGCCGCCATATACGCTTGATGTTCTGATGATACAGACGAGCCTGCCTCGTATACTATTTGAGCCGCTTCTTCTGGATTTTCACACGCATATTCCCAGCCTTTTAGCGATGCGCTTACAAATGCCGCAACCGTGTTTGGATTTTCTGCCGCAAAAGTTTTTGTTGTGAAAATGTTATCTTCAAGCATTGCAACACCTTCATCATTCATGTCGATATATCCCACGGTGTCGCCATATGCATATCCGCCTTCATAGTCATTTACAACTAAACCAAGTTCATTATAGGTCATTGCAGATGCAAGAGTTATCGAGTCATCGTCAAAACCGTCCATGTCAAAGTTTTGTGAAAGATATGTTGTTGGTTGATCGTATTTTGACAAAAGCGCCATGATTTCATACTCGTTTCCAAGACCCCAGTTACCAACCTTACCCTCTGTTGCCGCAGCGATAATTCTATCCTGTGTTGAAAGGTCTTCGCTTTCGGTCTCGTCTGCACTTTCGCTTTCTGATACCTGTGTGCTCTCAGATGTGTCCTCTGACGTACTTTGTGATGGTGCACCTGTGCAGGCTGTCACACTGCCGGCAATCATGCACGCCATTATAAATGCCAAAATTCTTTTCTTTTTCATAACTTATTACCTCTCTTTTTTTAATATATAATCAAAATTAGATTATCAAAATTTATGTTCTTCTCTTTTTAAGAACTATGCCCTCTACGATAAGCAGTGCTATATACATGATAATTCCTATCAAACAGGCTATTACTATATAGCTCCACGCCGTGGCATATTGGGCTATCAATATACTTTCCCTTATCTGTCTTCCGACTCCTGTGATATACTCTGCAAAATACTCTGAGACCAAGGTACTTATTACACTTGCAGGAACACTTACCCTAAGGGCCGTAAATATGTATGGTATGCTGTTTGGGAAGCGCAGTTTAAATAAAACTCTCAGCTTTCCACAGGCGTAGGATTTCATCAAATCTTCTGAAAATGGCTTTAATTCATTCATGCCTCTATAAGCATTTACACTCATTGCGGCAGTACACATTATCATGACAACTATTATTTTTGCAACCATGCTCCTAACAGGAGCCTCAGGGCTTATGTCCTTAGTCCAGTTTGCAATTACAGGTGCTAGGGCGACTATTGGCACCGCATTAAACGCCGATACTATTGTAAGTCCACCAACACCATAGGTTCTAAAAAACGTCGCTATCATCGCAATAAAATATCCTAAGAGCGAACCAAGTATAAGTCCCGGAATAATCACGCTTACAGTCGATGCCACGTTCCACATGATTGTTTCAATATTATCTGATATTATTGAAACAATCCTTTCAGGAAGCGGTAGCACATACACATCTGTATTTAAAATCTTATGTAGAGTCTCGGTTTGCCACAAAGCATAAATCACTGCCGCAAGTATTAAAGGGCATAAGACCGTGGTCACTTTTTCTTTAGTTATTCTCACTATTTTTCACCCTCCTTCTAATCTTCTTGCCCGAAACCAATTTTTGTAAAACACCTATAAGATAAAAACTCATTATTCCTATAAATGCGCTAAAAAAGACAATTTGCCAAAATACATATCTTGTCATAGCACCTTTTAAAGACTGTGATAATAGACAGCCAAGTCCTATGCCACCTTGTAATGTATCGACCAAAATAGACGCGGTTATCGCCATGGGTGCCGCTATTTTAAGTCCTGTGAAAAAATATGGTATACACGACGGGATTAGCGTTTTTGTATAAAGTTGAAACTTTGTCGATGCATATGAATACATAAGTTCATGTTTTGACTTTTCTACCGACTTAAACCCTGCAAGTGTGCTTGTGGCAACGGGATAAAATGTGAGTATTGCAGCTATTATTATTCTGCTTTGAGAAATGTCCCCTGTCACAGCATTTATAATGGGTGCAAGTCCCAGTATGGGTATCATTTGTATCAGCATTAAATACGGAAAAATCATTTTGTCGGCTATTTTGCTAATATTCATAACTAGTGCTAGAAAAAAACCCAGTGCCGTTCCTACTAAAAACCCAATTCCAGCCCTTGAAAGCGTTGCCCCTGCATTTTCCAAAACCATTTCAGTTGCAGTTTGACTTCCGTTAATTAATGCATCGCTAAAAACAGATTCAACTATAGAGGCAAGGCTTGGCAAAATATTTTCAGGTGTTCTTTTAGTCTGCGCTATGTTAAAAGCCGCTATCTCCCAAATAATAATTATTGCAGCCACCCAAAGCAGTGTTGCAAACATCTTTGATGTAAAAATTTTTTTCACCTTTTCCATTTCATTGTCACCTCTTTATAATAAAGTAAAAATTTATACACCTTCAAAACTGTTTCTCACCTTTGCAACAAGGTCTGTGAATTCTTTTGTATTTTTAATATCCTGCGTTCTCGGTCTTGGCAAATTAACATCAATTATTGCCGAAAGTCTTCCTGGGTGAGGGGATAAAACGCATATTCTATCAGATAAAAAAACCGATTCCGCTATATTATGTGTTACAAACACTATTGTTTTATTTGCCTTTCCCCATATTTTAAGTAAATCATCATGCAGTTTTTCTCTTGTAAATTCATCAAGTGCCGAAAACGGTTCATCCATTAAAAGTATCTCAGGTTTTATAGCAAGCGCCCTTGCAATTCCAACTCTTTGTTGCATACCTCCTGATAATTCGGACGGATAACTATTTGCAAATTTTTCAAGTCCCACAAGCTCTAACATCTGCATGGCTCTTTTCTTTCTCTCGGCCTTTGGTATGTGCATGACTTCAAGTGGAAGCATTACATTTTTTAAAACCGTCCTCCAGTCATAAAGCACAGCACTTTGAAAAACTATGCCGTATCTCTGTTTAAGTCTTGCCTCTTTAGGACTTACACCTCCTACTGTAATTTCTCCCGATGTAGGAGAGAGTAAATCTGCCATAACTCTTAAAAGTGTAGTCTTGCCACAGCCCGATGGACCTACTAGCGATATAAACTCGCCTTTTTGTATGTCCATACTAACGCTTGTGAGTGCCGTTACCTCTTTCTCCTCTGATTTATACACCATTCCGATGTCCTTTAACATTATCTCGGTATCACTATTAAATATAGTTTGTGTCATATGTATCATCTCCAACTAAAATTAAAAAACAGACAAGCGACTAAAAATCGACGCCATTGTCTGTTTTATACAGTATTAAAATAAAAAAGCAGACAATGCACCGTTTTCGACGTCATTGTCTGCTTTTAATCATTTTGTTTTCCATGCCCAAAGTATACCACAGCACAAAGCACATAGTCAAGAAAGTAATTTTTAATGTGAATTTTGCATTTTAAAGGCAAAATAACATAAATTTTCGATTATTTTTTGTGAAACTCTTACAACTAATATGAAATCAATTTGTTCTCCAGATAAACTGTCATGCCCTAGCATATGTGCTTTAGTTGAAATATCAAATTGCCTCAATCATAGTTTTCGCATACTCATATACTGCTTTATCGGCTTTAATACCATATTTTTCTATTATTTTCACTATTGCAGACCCTACAATCACTCCGTCCGCTTTTTGTGACATATTTTTAGCCTGCTCAGGTGTTGAAATTCCAAAACCTACTGCCACTGGTAAATCAGTCACCTCTCTAACAAGAGCTACCATACCATCTATATCCGTTGCAATATTTTGCCTAATGCCCGTCACTCCTAAAGATGAAACTAAATAGATAAATCCTTCTGCCTCTTTTGCAATCATTTTTATTCTATCATTAGACGTCGGCGCTATAAGCGATATAAAGTCTATATTATATTCCTTAAATATAGTGCTAAACTCCTCTTTTTCTTCAAAAGGAATATCTGGCAAAATCACTCCACTCATCCCAATTTCACTACATTTTCTTGCAAATTTCTCTATGCCGTAAGAATAAACTATATTTGCATAAGTCATAAACACCATTGGCACATGTACATTTAACGTTTCAACCATGTCAAATATATTATCTGTACTTATATTGTTTTTAAGTGCTCTCATATTTGCCGATTGAATTACGACCCCCTCAGCTGTGGGGTCTGAAAATGGTATTCCAAGTTCAATAATACTTGCACCACTTTTCTCAAGCTCATAAATAATTTCTTTTGTCGTCTCAAGGTTTGGGTCACCACAGGTGACAAATGGTATAAATGCTTTTTTATCTTTAAACGCCTTTGTTATCCTACTCATTGTGCTATTTCCCTCCCCTTATACTTTGCTATTGATAGGCAGTCTTTATCTCCTCTGCCTGATAAGTTTACCACTATAATTTTCTCACTGTCCATTTTAGGTGCAATTTTCATCGCATATGCTAGGGCGTGAGAACTCTCGATTGCCGGTATGATCCCTTCGATTTTTGAAAGGTATTCAAAGGCCTCCACTGCTTCGTCATCTGTAATCGCAACATATTTTGCACGTCCTAAATCATGCAAATTTGCGTGCTCTGGCCCTATGCCGGGATAATCAAGTCCTGCTGAAATAGAGTAAACAGGTGCAATTTGTCCGTACTCATCTTGACAAAAATAACTTTTCATTCCGTGAAAAATCCCAAGTTTTCCTGTAGCAATTGTCGCCGCTGTGTCTTTTGTATTTACTCCACGTCCAGCCGCTTCACAACCTATTAACTCTACATCTTTATCATCTATAAAATTATAAAACGCACCTATAGCATTGGACCCTCCTCCTATACATGCTATTACCGTATCGGGAAGTCTACCCTCTTTTTTTATGCACTGTTCTTTAATTTCCTTTGATATTACCGCTTGAAAATCTCTTACTATAGTGGGAAAGGGGTGTGGTCCCATTACAGATCCCAACACATAATGGGTGTCGTGTATTCTTGATGTCCACTCACGCATTGTTTGGGACACAGCATCTTTAAGCGTGGCCGTTCCAGATGTTACCGGATTTACCTTTGCTCCTAAAAGTTCCATTTTGTACACATTAAGAGATTGTCTTTCGCAGTCTTCTTGACCCATAAAAATTTCACATTCCATACCAAAAAGCGCTGCCGCTGTTGCAGTCGCAACACCATGTTGTCCAGCCCCTGTTTCGGCAATTATTCTTGTTTTGCCCATTTTGTGCGCAAGTAACACTTGCCCCAAAACATTGTTTATCTTATGTGCTCCCGTGTGGTTTAAGTCTTCTCTTTTTAAATAAATTTTTGCACCAGCCAAGTCCTTTGTCATTTTTTTTGCAAAGTAAAGTCTTGACGGTCTTCCTGCATATTCGTTAAAAAGCTCTGAGAGTTCATTATTAAAACTTTCGTCATTTTTATAAAAGTCATACGCTTTTTCAAGCTCAATAACTGCATTCATCAAGGTTTCAGGAATATACTGTCCACCGTGCACACCAAATTTTGTATTTTCCACTTATTTCACACTCCTAATTTTAGTTATAATTTGTTTTATTTTATCAAAATCTTTTTTCTTATCACTCTCTACACCACTACTAATATCCAGTGCGTAAGGATTAAATTTCTCAATTACTTCTTCTGCATTACAAATGTTAATTCCGCCTGCAATCACAAAATCTCTGCCTATATTTTCTATTTTACCCCAGTCAAACGTCTCGCCTGTTCCATATCCATTATCTAGTAAAACCATGTCTGCTTTACTGCTTTTTGCAGTTTTAATATCTTGTTCGTCCTTGATTTTAAAAGCTTTCCAAATTTGTTTTTCTGGCATTTTTTCTCTTAGCCTATCAATAAAATTATCATTTTCATTTCCATGAAGCTGTATTATATCAAAAAGATTTTTGTATTTTTCAATATATTCTACATTTTTGTCGACGAAAACTCCTACTGAAGTGATGCTTTTATCAAGTTTAAAAACAAGTTTTCTTGCGGTTTTATATTCAATACTGCGGTGACTTTTAGGAAAATCTATAATAAACCCAGCGTAGTCAGGCTTTTTTATATTGACAAAATCTATATCTTCCAGTCTATAAAGACCACAAATTTTAATTTTAGTCATAATCGGCACCTATTATATTTTGTATAAACGCTTTTTTGTCATCACATCTCATCAACGCCTCACCTATTAATAAGGCGTCAGCACCATTTTTTAAAAGACTTATTGCGTCTATTTCTTTCATAATACCGCTTTCTGCAACATAAATTACATCTTCTGGTATATACGCTTTGAGTTCATCTGCATTTTTCAAATTTACAGAAAAATCTTTTAAATTCCTGTTGTTTACGCCAATTATTCTGGCACCTGCTTTTATAGCCGTTAAAATTTCATCTTTATCATGTGTTTCAACCAGTGCACTCATACCAAGTGCGTCACATATTTTTAAATATTTTCTAATTTCCTCAAGACTTAAAAGAGCGACTATTAATAAAACACAATCGGCACCCATAAGTTTTGACTGATAAATTTGGTACTCGTCTATCGTAAAATCTTTTCTTAGCATTGGCAAAGTAACATTTTTTCTTATTTCTTTAAAAATTACATCACTGCCTAAAAACCACTTTGGTTCTGTCAAGACGGAAAGGCAGCTTGCACCAGATTTTTCATAGTCTTTTGCTATTTCTAAATACGGAAAATCCTTGGAAATAACCCCTTTTGAAGGTGAAGCTTTTTTCACTTCGCATATCACAGACGGAAAGTTGTTTTTGAGCGTTTTCTCAAATATAAGACTGCCTGTTTCCATTTTAAGTGCCTTTGATTTTATTTCTTCAAGGCTCATTTTTTCTTTGTCAATTTTAACTCTAATTTTTGCAAAATCTGCAATTTGCTCTAAAATCAAAATAACTTCCTCCTAAGCATTTGAAATTCTTATAAACTCATCGAGCTTATCAAGTGCCTTACCACTATCCAGAGTTTTTTCAACTTCTTCTACAGCCTTTTCAATATTTAAATCAGCGCGAGAAATGTAAAGTGCCGCTGCCGAATTTAGCACCACTGCATCTCTTTTTGCACCCTTTGCGCCTGAGAGGATTTCACGGGTAATTATTGCATTTTCCTGTGCAGTGCCGCCTATTAATTCTCTTTTATCATGCAGTTTCATGCCAAAATCAAGTGGATTTATTTCATAGGACTTAAACCAAGAATCTCTTATCTCACATACTTTAGTTGGTGCAGAAATAGAAATTTCATCTAGCCCATCGCTACCAAAAACTACCATTCCACGCTTAACACCAATCTTTGATAAAACTTCTGCAAGCGGCTCAACTAGGCTTTCATCATACACGCCCATAAGTTGCATACTGGCACCTAGTGGATTTGAAAGAGGGCCTAATATATTAAAAACTGTCCTTATCCCAAGTTCACGCCTCACTTGTGCAACATTTTTCATTGCACTGTGGTAGATTGGAGCAAATAAAAAGCAAATACCTATTTCATCCAGCATTTTCATGCTTTTCTCAGGTGTTACATCAATCTTCACGCCTAACGCTTCAAGCACGTCGGCAGCTCCACATTTACTTGACGCCGCCCTGTTCCCATGCTTTGCCACCGCAACTCCCATGCTAGAAAGCACTACCGCGGAAGTTGTCGATATATTAAATGAATTTGACTTATCGCCTCCTGTACCAACAATTTCAAGTACGTCTTTATCATTCAAAAGTTTTGTTGCATGGTTTCGCATACATTTTGTAAAGGAAACTATTTCATCTATCGTTTCGCCTTTCATAGAAAGAGCCGTCAAGAACGATCCAATTTGAATATGTGATGTCTCACCTTTCATGACTTCATCCATCACTGCATACGCCATATCTATGTCTAAATCTTCTTTATTTACAAGTTTAAATATCGCTTCTTTAATCATCGTTTTACCTCCAAAAAATTTTTAATCATTGTCTTACCATGTGGTGTAAGTATTGACTCTGGATGAAACTGTAGTCCAAATATTGGGTATTTCTCGTGTTCCACTGCCATAATTTCATCATCGTCCGCCTTTGCTATAATACGCAACTCACTTGGCACTGTAGCTTCTTTTGCCGCCAAAGAATGGTATCTAGCAACTTTGATTTTGCTTCCTAGCCCTTTAAAAATAACACTCTTCTCAACACTTATTTCCGATTGCTTTCCATGCATAAGGCTTTTTGCGTAAGTTATTGTAGCTCCAAATGCCTCACAAATTGACTGGTGTCCAAGGCAAACACCAAGTATCGGATATTTTGTGTGAAGTTTTTTTATAAGCTCTAAGCACACACCGGCATCACGAGGTCTTTTAGGTCCAGGGGATAAAATAATATGTGTAGGGCATAATTCATCAATTTCAAAAACACTGAGTTCGTCATTTTTTATTACTCTTACATTAGGATTTATTTCGCCCACAGCCTGATACAAGTTATATGAAAAGCTATCATAATTATCAATAATTAAAATCATTCTTTTTCCTCCAATACACTTACTACAGATTTTGCCTTATTAATGCACTCTTGATATTCTTTTTCGGGTTCTGAATCCATTACAATGCCTGCTCCTGAACGAACAAATATTTTATTATTTTTCTTAAACCCTAACCTTATTGCAATGCAGGTGTCTATGTTTCCGTTAAAATCAAGATACCCTATAGCGCCGCCATATATTCCACGTTTTTCATTTTCAAGCTCATCTATTATTTCCATAGCACGGATTTTGGGTGCTCCTGACAGTGTTCCAGCCGGTAAAATTGCATCTACTGCATCAAGTGTATCTTTGTCGCCCATAACATCTCCTGTAACTGTAGATCCTATGTGCATTACATGAGAAAATTTTAAAATTTTCATATACTCCTCGACCTTAACTGAACCAAACTCACTGATCTTCCCTATGTCATTTCTACCTAAATCCACAAGCATGTTGTGTTCTGCTCTCTCTTTTTCATCTGCAAGCAATTCTTTTTCAAGTGCCGCATCTTCCTCTATAGTTTTACCTCTCGCTCTTGTACCTGCAAGCGGATAGCTTGTTACTTTGTTATCCATTACTTTTACAAGTGTTTCAGGAGATGCACCTGCCATTTCGATATCTTTACTAGAAAAATAAAACATGTAAGGCGATGGATTTCTTTGACGCAGCTTTTCGTATACGTCAATTAAACTCCCCTTATAATCTGCCGAAAGTTTATTTGATAATACTACTTGAAAAACATCACCCTCAAATATATATCTCTTAGCTTTTTCGACCATTTTGCAAAATTCTTCTTTGCTAAATCTCGGTTTAAACTCTGACAAGAGCTTACCTTTTTCTTCTTTTACCGCCTCACCTATCTCTACCAAGGCGACCATATTTTTTAATGTCATTAATGCCTTATTATAATTACTCTCAAGCTCATCTGTTTTAATGTTAACAATAAAAATCAGTTTATTTTCTAAATTATCTACCGCAATTACTTTATCAAAAAGCATTAAATCTACATCATTAAAATTTTCATCATCATTTGCATTTAGTTTAAGTTTTTCTACACTATATTTAATAAAATCATATGAAAAATATCCAACGAAACCACCTGTAAATGGTGGTAATCCACCTATTTTTGGACTTTTATTTTCGCTTAAAATTTGCCTGATGTATTTATGTGGTTTACTATCTGTTATCTCAATTACAGTTGCGCTGTTTATTTTTATCGTATTGTCCTTTGCAGTAATTTCAAGCACTGGGTCATAGCCTAAAAAGCTATATCTACCAAATTTCTCCTTGTCTTCAAGTGATTCTAGCACAAATACATTTTTGCTGACATTTTTCAACTTTTTATAAACATCAATTGTTTTGATATTTAGTCTAGTGCTAAATGTTACAGGTATAGATTTGTAATCTCCTGTTTTAAGTATTTCTCTAATTTGATTTAGGTTTGGATAATGCAACATAATAAATTCCTCCATAAATTTTATTTTTCTGAAGAAAACAAAAAGTCCTCGACAGAAATTAATCTGTCAAGGACGAGTTTACAATATACCCGTGGTACCACCTTGATTTATAGGAAAATCCCTATACACTCTGCGAAATACAAACATATTTCCGACTACTCACGTAAGCCTACACGTCATAGAATACTCGGGATTAACCCTTTGACTATGCCCTCAACGGTCCATTTAACAAGCAGTAACTACTCGGTTCACAGCACTCCGAATTCTCTGGAAGTTCTTATCTCATTTTTATCTCCGCTTCAACGGTTTAATTTATTAAATTTTTTATATAGTAACACAGATTATTTAATATGTCAATATTTATATTTTTATAATTTACCTAGAGATTTTGGTTTTGATACTCTATGGCCGCATCATATAGAAGATAATGCTCACTGCTTAAAAATATATTTTTGCTCGGAACCTCCGACGGGGGTTTGAACTGACTTGCACTTTTCTTACTTTTTATTTACGCTGCAGTTTTCCCACGCGGCACAAAATTTGTCATTATATAAATCTTCCTCGTGAATTAGCCTGTCGGGGCTCCCGACCGAGTTCGAATCCCGCAAAGCACAGATGACATCCAAAAAAACACACTTGAAAATTTCGCTTTTCAAAAACAAGAAAAGTGCTGAAAAGACCTTTAAAAGGGTTATTTTCAGCACTTTTTCTGTATGACATCCAGATGTGTCACACCTTATGGAAGGTGTAACAGGTTTGGATATCTTTTTATTTTTATATAGGGTTTGAACTCGCCGTTCAGATTTAATACGATCGACCACTTTTTACAATAAACATTTTCCCTCAAAGTGCTTTGGAGCTTGTATTTCTAGTTCATTTAATATAGTTGGAGCTATATCCATCACGCTTGTCTTATCGGTGACTTTTTTTCCTGCCTCATAATTTTTGCCAAAAACCACTGCAAAAATCCCCATATCTTTGATATCATCTTGTCCATGTGATTTTGGTTTTGCTCCACCACCGTGGTCGGTTGTGAGAATTATCAGGCTATTATCCATTTTGCCCGATTTTTCAATCGCTTCTAAAATTCCTCCTACATAGCCGTCTATTCTGTCAAGCTCGGCATAATAATCTTTTGTAAAATAATCATGTTTGTGTCCTGCGGCATCCATTTCATCAAGCTGAACAAACAAGAAAGTATTTTCTCCCATATTTTCTATGAAAGAAACGATTTTATCTGTGACTTCTCTGTCACTGTCCCCTGTTTCCTTTGTCAGCCCGCCAATGTTTTCAAGTATGCCTGTATTAATCGGATTCCAATTTGAAATAGAGTGCAGCTTATACTCCTTTTTATTTTCCGACACCAGCCTGAAAACGCTTGGAAATTCATCAAATTCGTGTTTATAATCCACTATCATGTCGTTTGTATATCCGTGTTTATCAGGAGATACCGACAGCAACATACTTCCCCAGCACTGCGCCGAAATTGGTTTATACACTGTATGCATATTTTCATAAGTAGTGGATTTTTCCATAAACTTTTTAATATTTTTTGTTTCGTGTTCTAAAACGCCTCTGCCTAGACCGTCAATTCCAAGTATAAATATATTCATAGTTTAAATCTCCTCAAATTATTTCTAAAATCACTTTTTCTTTTACATCTCTACAGTCAAGTTTGTAAATTTTGTTTTCATTTTCACATTTCATTTCTTTTCCGTTAAGTCTTACTTTCACATCATCTTCACTGTAAAACAAGACTTCTCCACCTTGCTTTAAAATGTAAAAATTATCTCTTTGATACTCTATAGCAGCCGATGATATATACTTGTCGCATAGCCCTAAAAACGCAATTTTATCTACTATTGGTGTAAATGAGTAAAGCGCTGAGTCACTGCCATTAAGCTCACTTTTAATAATTTCATTTTGTGAAATCACGCTTGCCTTTTTCGCGTTATAGTCATATACAAGATAATACTTATTTTCGGCAAAACCGTTTATATCATTTACACTTATATTTGCTGGCACAGTTTTTTCTTCTAAATTACAATTAAACACACCAAGATAGCCTGTATTACCTTTGACATTGCACACTTTTACGGCATCTTTTTTTTTGTAAATCTGGCTTTTCGCTACTACTCCCTGCCTGTCACATCTTAGAACATAACCGTCGTTTAGTATGAGTGGAAAAATCATTTCCGCTACAGTTTCTGCCACTCTATCGCTTATGTACAGAGGTCCACCGCTTAAAGCCCTTAAGTATGCATTATTTTTTGCCTCTTTATGATTTGTCCACCACATGTCCCAGTCGCCCAAAACTGCATATGAATGGTACAAAGTATTATAGGCGTTTTCGTAGACATGGGTTTTAAAGCTCTGCTCTTTTTTCGGGAAAAAGTCGTTACTGTTTCGTGTCACAGCACTTATAGGGCGGTTGAAAACCTGCTCCATAGCCATTCCCATACAGTTTATCATTGCACCGTCAAAGTTTATTCCCACCGATGCCTCAAGCCCCATATGACTCTCCTTTGACGCTTTTCCTATAGGCATTAAGCCTTTTGTAAATACCGAAAGCGAACTTTGTATATCTACTTTAACAAAGTCTATTTCTTGCTTTTTCAAGTATCTGTGCCACTCATTCCAAAATGCAAAGCTCTTCTCCTTTGAGGGATAAGGTATGACGTCTCCTGTATTTGTGCAAAGTAAATTTTCGCCCATTTTATTGTAAATAGAAGAATTTTTGCTAATAGTCCCCCAGTGACCGCCAAAACCTTGCCAAACACCTAGATTTTCCACCCCATAGTCCTTTAAGTTTCTCTTTAATCCCTTAAGCCCTGACGGGAATTTATTAAAATCTTCTTTAAAGTCTAAAAGTTTCTCACCTTCGGCAGGCGACCAGCCGTGATCTAATAAAAACCATTTTACAGGCAAGTTTTTATCCTTAAATTCCTTAGCCTTTTGCATTACACCGTCTTCGTTTACATCACTGTAAAATGCATTCCATGTGCAAAATCCGAGGTAATTAAATACATCTGGATATCTGCGCTCTTTGGAATTCCTTTTTGTCGTATCAAGCACCTCAAATGCAGTTTTCATCGCCGTTTCATATGCAAGATAAGGGTCTTTATCAAAACTTAAAACAAATGCCTTTGTAGATACATATGAATATCCGTTTGTGTTTGCCGTTAGCGTAAGTTTAATTTTTTCATTATCAGGGTTTATTATCGACTTAAACTCTTCGTCGCAAATGGTTAAAATTACATAACTGTTTTCATTATTTTGCCATGATAAAACCTGAGTGTTTTTTGGTATTTCCTTAGTATTTTCACAAAAATCTGGTCTTGTCCACCAGCCGTTATAATTATAATGTGCTAGAAAATCGCTGTCCTTTTTTACATCTAAAATTAAAGAAATTCCGTCTTCTTTAAATCTTTTATGATGATATGAGGTCTCGTTCTCAATTTTAACACTTATGCTTGCAACCAGTGTATTATCTTTATCCTGCAAACTTAAAACACCGTTAATTTCCGCTTTAGAAAACGAAAAACTTGTCTCGCTAAGTTTTTCAAGTTCCTCAATAAAAACGACTTGCCCACATTCTGTTATAAGCTCTATAGCACTTATTTTAAAGGTATTATCTCTATTTTTCATCTAAAATACTTATATTCCTTCCATCATTTTCTAGGTCAAAAATATGTACGCTTTCTTTATTGTATTTTACTGGAATAGTGTCGCCATCCTTTATCGGAAAATCGCTTGAGCAAATCATTCTCACATATTCTTTCTCACAATCTTTTCCAAAACTAAGTTTTACTAAAAGCTTGTTGCCAAGATGCTCAATTAAAGTTACATACATATTTTGAGCCTGCTCATCATTACTGCTACAAGGCATGATTTCAGTAGGTCTTACGCCTATTGCTACCTTTTTGCCAATAAAGTCTTTGTATATCTCTTTCTTGTCAAATACATTAATGTACCCATCTTTTGTTTCGACTATATAGTCATTATCTCTTTTCTCCAAAACTCCTTCTAAAATATTCATAGGAGGATTTCCTAAAAAGTTTGCAACAAACAGATTTATAGGTCTATTGTAAAGATCCTCAGGCGTTCCCATTTGTTGTATTCTTCCGCCGTCAAGTATTGCTATTTTATCGGCAATAGCCATAGCTTCCTCTTGGTCGTGAGTAACTATCACTGTTGTGAGGTTTAGCCTTTGTTGCAAAGTTCTTATTTCATCTC